>JANNGX010000024.1:0-19643 GCA_031404115.1 Gemmatimonadales bacterium
TTTTAAGTCCCTTGCGTTTGCCAGTTTCGCCACCCCAGCTCGCCCATCGCCCGCAAAGATAGCGTGGATTTACCAGCAGATGCCCTGAGAGTCGGCACCGGCCTCCCCATCCTCGAAGAATCCGGCCAGATCCACTACCGCCCGACCGCCGAGCAGGCCGCCCAGTGTCTCACGGTGCTGGGCCTCCAGGTGCCCGATGACCACGAGATCGGCATCCTTCACCAGATCGCTCAGGCTCTCCACCAGAAACCGCTTGGAGTCGGGAATGCGTGATTCGAGGTACTCGCGATTGGCGCCGGCCACCCGCCCCGGGTCGACCAGCGGGTCGAACGCTCGAACCTGGATGCCCCGGGCCACCAGCCGCGCCGCGAGCTCCACCAAGGGGCTCTCGCGGAGATCGTCGGTGCCCGGCTTGAAACTGAGACCGGCCAGTCCGATCCGCCGGGTGCCGACGTGCGTCACGAGCTGGAGCGCCCGATCGAGGTGCCGCGTGTTGCTTCGGAGCACCGCATCGAGCAGCGGCAGATCGAGGCCGAGGCGGCGGGCTTCGCTGGTCAGCGCGCGAAGATCCTTGGGAATGCAGGGACCGCCGAATGCGAAGCCCGGCCGGAGGTATGCCTCCGAGAGATTGAGCTTCCGGTCGAGGCAGAAGATCTCCATGACCCGGCGTCCATTCAGGCCGGAGGCCTTGGACATGGCCCCGATCTCGTTGGCGAACGCCACCTTCATTCATTCCATGCCAGGCGTTCGCGGTGTACTTGATCAGTTCGGCCTCCTCCACGCTGCAGCGGACCGGCGCTGAGGGGTAGAGCGACTCCAGCAGCTCCCTGCTGGCGCGGTCGCTCGCGCCCACCACGACCAGGGAGGGAGTCAAGAAGTCCCGCACCGAGCTCCCTTCCCGCAGGAACTCGGGGTGGAAGCAGATTCCCCATCCGTCCCCAAGCGGTCGGCCGCTCTCCAATTCGATCGCCGGAGCCAGCATGGTGCGGGTCGTTCCCGGCAAAGCCGTGCTCCGCACCACTACGGTATACCGAGGGTCGCGAATCGCCCCGCCGATTTGCCGGCACACGTCGAGTAGATGGGTCAAGTCGATTCCGCCCTCGGGCAGACTCGGCGTGCCGACGCACACCCACGCCATCTCGGTTTGGCGTACGGCTTGGGTCCAGTCGGTGGTGGCGCGGAGTCGCCCCGATCGGACCGCTTCACTCAGCAGCTCCTCGACCCCGGGCTCCACGATCGGTGAACGCCCGGCGTTGACCGCATCGACCTTCGAGCGATTGACCTCGACCCCGATGATCTCGTGGCCCCGGTCGGCCAGGCAGGCGGCCGAGACCACGCCGACATAGCCCAGGCCGAAGACGGCGATCTTCACGAGGAATGGTCCGAATCGTCGAAGACCCCGTTCCAGGCCACTTGCTCAACCGCGACCGCAGCGCGGGGGCTGCTCTCGCCCAAGTAGCGGAATCAGCAATCCAGGAGCTTGGTTCGCCCGGCGCGGTCGCAGCGCCGCCCCGCCATGGCCTCCTCGAATGCGGCGGGAAACTCGCGCATGCCGGTGAACACGTTCGACGTTCCCCGGAGCCGTGCCTCGACGTCCGGCTCCGTGAAGGGATGCTCCGGATTGCGGTAGAGGACCATCGGCCGGTAGAGCGCAGCGTATTCCAGTGTGGCCGAGGTGTGGTCGGTGATGGCGACATCCGATGCAGCCATCAGCGCCGCCAGATCCTCGCGGGCGGGGAGGAGCCGCATATGAGGCGCGTCGGCGATCCAGGCCAGCCGGCCGCGCCAGTCGAGCCGCCCGGCACGGGAAGTGGCCCAGAGGTGGTAGTGACCGGTGATGAGGACATTCACGTCCCGCCGGGTTTCGAGAAACCGGAGCACCTCCTCTCCGCACGTGTGCATCAGGGAGGTCGGGGTCCAGTGCGACATGAACAAAACAGTCTTGCGCGCGGGATCGAGCCCGAGCGACGCGACAGTCTCCCGGGACGAGCCCGCGAGGGCAAGTAGTGTGTCGAACTTGGGTTGCCCGACGACGGTGGCGCGCCCGCTGAGCCGTTCGCCGAACCTGGCGCGGCCCCGGATCAGCTCGGTTTCGTGAAGCGCGAGCAGATAGTCGAACACGCCCCGCTGCATGAGTTCAAACGCATAGGGGGGTCTCGATTCGCAAAGGAGGAGCCGTGATGCAGATAGACCCGCCGGCCCCCCCGCCAGTAGCGCACCAGCGGGACATCGGTAAGCACGATCGCGTCGAATCGGCGATGACGGGCTCGGGCCAGCGCGTGGTGCGGAACACCGATGGTGGCCAGCCCGTCGATTCGATCCGCCGAGACCCCCTGCTCGAGTCCGCCTGCCGCGTGCACCTCGACGCGCCCCCGCTCCACCAGCGCGCGGATGACGGGTTCCTGGGCATCGTACCCGAACGGGTTGGAAATCTGGAAAAGCACCCGGGGCTTCCACGCCGGCGAGGCGGCCCGCCGCACCCCGGCCACCCAGTCATCGCCGCGGCGAGTGAGGTCCTTCGCCAGGGAAGCCAGCCGGGAGTTCCTGAGCCGCAAGAGCATGAGTCAAGGTATGGGACGGTCGCGGGCTGGCGCCAGGGGAGCGGCCAGACTGGCATTAGGCCCGCCGATCCGCGAATTTCCCGCTCCCATGACTCTGACCCGCTCGCTCCGCGCCGTTGCCCTGTTGTCCGGATTCGTTGCGGTCCCGACGGCGGCGCAGCTGGCGCCGCTCACGGCGCCCAAGGGACTCCTCCGGCTGGATTTCGGCGGGCGCTTCGATAACTGGGACCAGCGCTACCGCAACGGCGTGAAGCAGGACGCCGGCTCCGACTTCACCTTCGATCCGTTCGAGGGGCGCTTCCTGGCACCCCTCGATTCCGCTCAGGCTGCACTCCGGCGGGTCACTGGCGTGCAGGACATCAGCCTTTCGCTGGGCAGGACGGCGTCCTCGATGCTGGTGAACGTCGGTACCGCCAGTATCGGGGCCGCCTATGGCCTCACGTCGCGACTGACGATCTTCGGCACCGTGCCGATTGTGCGGGTCCGGGTGCAGAACCGGTTCGACCTCGACACCCTGAGCGCCACCGCCGGCTTCAACCCCGCGGATCCGACCTTCGGATCCCCCGCCGGCGCCGGCCAGACGGCAGGGTTCCTGGCCGAGCTTCAGTCGGCGCTGACCTCGATCTCCGCAAAGCTCGGCAGTGGGGTGTTCGACAACAATCCGGTCCGGAAGGCGCTGGCCCAGCAGATACTCTCCACTGGGACTCCGCTCAGCACGAATCTCAAGGCTTTTCTCCCCACCGTCACCTTTCTCCCGGTGATGGGCTCACCGGCGGCCGGCGCGCTCACCGCGCCGATTGAATCGCTGCGCGCCTCGATCGAGACCCTGGCCGAACTGGGCGTCACGCTGGTCTCATCCCCCGCCCTCCCCGCTCGCGGCCCGACCAGCGCGGATTTCGAGGACTTCGCGACGAATCCCGCGGGCCCGTTGCAGGCCCGGGCCTTCGTGCCACCGGTGCTCCAGTACCTCGGCGACATCGAGGTGGGCACGGCGTTCACCTGGCTGGATCACCGTCCCGTGCGGAGCGGCTTCGCTATCCGGTCCGTCGTCGTCGGCACAGTCCGTCTCCGCACCGGGCAACTCGACCGCGCCGACAACTTCTTCGATATCGGCACCGGCGATCGGCAACCCGACGTGCAGGGTGACGTGGTCACCGACATTGCGCGAGGCCGGCTCGGCGCGCGACTGACCGCGCGCTACGTGCTGCAGCTGTCGGGGCGACAGGAGCGCAGGCTCTCCTCCCCGGACCGCCCGTTCGCCCTGGCCAGCACGCTCGCCGCCGTGGAGTGGAACCCCGGCGAGATCATCGAGGGTTCGTTCGAGCCGTTCATGCGCATCGCACCAACCCTCGCGCTTTCTGCCGGAGTTCGTTACTGGTCGAAAGGAGCCGACCGCTACACCTATGTGAGGAATCAGGCTCCGATCGACGGCACCAGTCCCGATGTGCTTTCGGCAGGGTCGGCGCAGAACGCAGTCTCGCTGCAGGCGGGGCTCACATTTTCCCACGACGGCGCCCGACGCGATGGCACCCGGGGTCTGCCGATGGATGCCTGGCTCCGGTGGGAGATGATCGCCTCGTCCTCCGAGGGCCGGGTGCCCGCCACCCAATCGGTCAGCCTGATGCTGCGGTTGTATCGCAAGCTCTTCTGATCCGGGCCGACGGCCGCCCAGCTCGGCGTGCCGACGGGCTATTCCTCCCGAATCGCCACTAACGGATCGATCCGCATGGCCCGGTGGGCCGGCAGCCAACAGGCCACCAGCGCCATGGTCCCGAGCAGCAGCGGCACCATCGCAAAGGTCGCCGGGTCGAAGGCGCTGACCCGGAAGAGCAAGGATCCCAGCAACTGCCCCGCACCCGCCGCGGCAACCAACCCGATCCCGGTGCCCAGGAGTGCCAGGCGCGCACCCTGGCCCAGCACCAGTCGCCGGATAGCCGAGGGCGCCGCGCCGAGCGCCACCCGCACGCCGATTTCCCGCTGGCGCTGGGCCACCGCGTAGGCCATCACGCCGTAGACCCCCTGCACCGCCGGCAGGAGTGCTGCGCCGGCGAAGATGCCGATGAGCAGCGCGTAGAGCCGCGGGAGGGACAGCGCGTCGCCCACCAGCTTCTCGATCGAGTTCACTCCTGCCACCGGCACCAGCGGGTCCACCTCCTTGAGCATCTGGCGGAAGGCGGCCACCGCGGACTCCGTGTCCCGGGCCGGCTCCAGCACGAACACAGGGCCGCGCGACGGGGACTGGCCGAAGGGCGTGAGGAGCTCGGTCTTGTAGGGTTGATTGGGCCCATCCTGGCGCGTTGAAGCCACTACGCCCACAATCGTGAGCCACGGCGCCGTCGAGTCTGCCCCTAGAGCAAGGATGCGCCCGATGGGACTCGCTCCCGGCCAGAAGCGGCGCCCCGCCTCTTCATTCACGATACCGACCGGCACCGAGCCCTGCCGATCTTCCGGAGTAAAATTGCGGCCCGAGACCAGTCGCATCTGCATTATCGGCAGGTACCCCGAGCTCACCGAACGGTACCAGTCCTGATCTCCCCCGGCACCGAGCGGAGGCAGGTCCGTAACTTCGGCGCCCTTGAGGGCCGGGTTGGCGCGAAGCCGGGCGAGAATGTTGTCGACCGCTCCGAGCGCCGAGTTTCCATCGGGGTAGCGAACCCGCGGGAACCCCATCGAAACCCTCACCACGCCCCGGCTCCGGAACCCGAGATCGACACCCTGCATCACGAGGAAGCTTCGCAACAGCAGCGTATCGTGGTTCCGCGCAGGGTACGAACCTCCGATTCAATGGCCCACCGGTCGCCGAAGGCCTCCAGCGCGGCCGTGCGCGCGTCAGCAGGGGACATGCCCTCCGCCTCGAATTCCCGGGCCCGGAGCTCCAGGTGGAGCTCGATTTCGCGGCGGACATCCTCCGAGGCGCCTTCGCCGCCGGGACTCAGATGGGAAGTCTTTTTCACAGGTCCCTCACCGGCGTGCCGCGGTCAACGCCGCGGTCATGAATCGGGCATAGCGGCGCCAGCGCAGCAGCTCGTGCTGGAGATGCGTGCGTCCGGTCCGGGTGAGCTTGTAGAACTTGGCCTCGCGGTTGGTGTCGGTGAGACCCCATTCCTCGTCGAGGAAGCCCTGCCGCTCCAGCCGGTGCAGCGCCGGATAGAGCGCGCCCTCCTGCACCGCGAGCGCCTCGTCGGTGGACTGCCGGATCCAGCGGCCGATGCCATACCCGTGTAGCGGACCCCAGTTGACTGCCTTGAGGATCAGGAGGTCGAGGCTGCCGGTGTAGAGGTCGGAGCCAGCCATGGGAGGCCTTTCGGAAGCATACCTATGTCAACAAGGGGTAGTACGGAAAGGGGTACCACGGGGTTCACGCCCCTAGGGCTTGAGCAGGCGGAGCGCGTGGCGCCGAGCGGTGTCGCCGTCCGGATCGCCCAGCATCCGGGCCAGCTCGGCTACCCGGTCTTCGCCGTGGATCCAGTCCACCGCACTGGTGGCCACGCCGCCCCTGGCCCGCTTCGATACCACCAGGTGGCGATCGGCCCGTGCGGCGATCTGCGGGAGATGGGTGATGACCAGCACCTGGTGCCGAGCCGCGACTTCCGCCAGCGCCGCGGCCACCTGCCCGCCGATCTCGCCGCCGATGCCCTGGTCCACCTCGTCGAAGACCAGGCTGGGCACCGCATCGTGGCGCGCCAGCACCACCTTGAGCGCCAGGGTGAGACGGGACAGCTCACCGCCTGAGGCCACCTTCGCGAGCGGGCGCTCGTCCATCCCGGCGTTGAGCTGCACCACGAACTGTACCGACTCGGCCCCCTGCCGGGTGGGTTCGGGGAGCGGCTTCTGCTCCACGCCCAGGCGCCCGCCCGGCAGGCCGAGCTTGGGGAGCAGCTTGCTCACCCCGCGCGTGAGCCGATCCGCCGCCGCTGCGCGCTTGGCCGTGAGCGCCGCCGCCGCCGCCACCACCGCCAGGTGCAGCGCGGCCCGCCGCGCGGCCATGGCGCGGAGGTCGAAATCCGCGGTGTCGAGCAGATCCAGCTCCTCTCCCGCGGCGCGGCGGGTGTCCTGCACCGCCGGGAGCGACTCCCCGTACTTCTGCCGCAGCGTGAAAAGCAGATCGCGGCGGGCCTCCAGCTCGCTCAGCCGCGCCGGGTCGTCTTCCAGCGTCTCGGCATACTCGCGGGCCAGGCGGGCCAGTTCGCTCACGTTGGTATAGGCTGCGTCGAGCAGCTCGCGCCACGGCTGGGTGGCCGGATCGGTACGCTCGAGCGGGATCAGCGCGCGGGCCGCCTGCCCCAGCGCCGTGAACGCCGATCCGCTCTCGCCGTCGAGCGCCTCGGCGACCCGCGCGGCGCCCGTCGAGAGCTGTTCCACCGAGCGCAACCGGCGCGCCGCGCTCTCGAGGATCTCCTCCTCGCCGGACACCAGGCGGGCCGCGTCGATTTCCTGCACCACGTGGCGCAGATAGTCGGCACGGCGGGAGACGGCCTCGCGGCGGTCACGAAGTGCCCGCTCGCCAGCGTCGACCGCTTGGAGTTCCTCCACCAGCAACGCGACCGCGGCGCGCTCGTGGGTGGCTTCGCCAAAGGCGTCGAGCAGGTCGCGCTGGGTGTCACCGCGAAGCAGCGACTGGCTGTCGTGCTGGCCGTGCAGATCCACCAGTAGGGCTCCCAGCTCGGCCAGCACGCCGGCGGTGGTGGGGCTCCCATTCACCCAGGCGCGGGAGCGCCCTTCCGCGGCGATCTCGCGGCGCACCACGAGGCGCTGATCCTCGAGGTCGAGGCCCATCTCCTCGATCACCGGCCGAAGCGCCGCCGGAAGGTTTTCGAATACCCCTTCCACCACCGCGCGCGCCTTGCCCGGGCGAATCGACCCGCTGTCGGCCCGGCCGCCGAGCAGCAGGCCCAGGGCATCCACCAGCATCGACTTCCCCGCCCCGGTTTCGCCGGTCAGGACGTTGAGGCCGGGTCCGAGCGTCAGTGTCACATCCGCAATCGTCGCGAGATCGCGAATGCGGAGCTCGGCGATCATTGGAGAGTTTCGCGCTCGGCGAGGTCGCCCCAGCGCAAACTGGCGCGCATCCGGGCGAAGTAGTCGGTCTGAAAGCGGACCAGCAGCACCGGGTGCTCGCCGCGGCAGAGCTCGACGATATCGTCGGGCCCCAGCATCATCGCCTGCTGACCGTCTACGGACACCAGCAGGTCAGAGGACCAGGGCCGGATCGGGCGGATGGTGATGTGGGCATCAGCCGGGATGACCAATGGCCGCACCGCCAGGGTATGCGCGGCCACCGGTGTGATCACCATGGCCTGCACGTCGGGCACGATGATCGGCCCGCCGGCGGAAAGGGAGTATGCCGTGGACCCGGTCGGCGTTGCGATCACCAGTCCGTCGGCGCTGTAGTTGCCGACGTCCTGCCCGTTGATCTGCACATTGAGCTGGATCAGGCGGGCTACGCCGCCCTTGTGGATGGTTACATCGTTGAGGCAGATGGGCAGCGGGGTGGATTCCCCGCGGGCGGCAACGATTGTGGCTTGCAGGGTGAGGCGCTCCTCCGTGACGAAGTCTCCCGACGCCAGACGTTCGAGCGCGACCTCCGCCTCGTCTTTCCCGGCGGCGGTCAAGAAACCGACCCGGCCCAAGTTCACGCCAAGCACCGGTACTGCGGCTCCCTTCAGCAGCCGCGCGCCCCGGAGGAGCGTGCCGTCGCCGCCCAGGGTGACCAGTCCGTCCAGCTGCGGGGCTGAGGCGAGGTGGGGGAGAGGCCGGGGCCAGAACGGCTCCATCGCCGGCTCGGAAAAAAGCTCGATGCCAAGCCCGGCTGCGCGTGCGGCCAACCCTGGCAGGATGGCCGCAAGCCCGGCATAGCGGGGGTTCCCGACGACTCCGACGTTCATCGCGCTTCGAAGCTCTCCTCATGGTGGACCGCGGTGATGCGCGACGCAATGCCGGCGCCCGTGAGCCCCATGCGCTCGAGCTGGTCGGCGCGGGGCGCCTGCTCCATGAGCCGGTCCGGCACGCCGAGACACACCACCCGGACTTCCGGATGCGAAAGCTGCAGCTCCCGCGCGAGCATGGCGCCGAAGCCGTTGACAATGGTGCCCTCTTCCACCGTCACGATCAGCTTGCAGTCGTGAGCAATCGACTCCAGCATGATGTCGTCGTATGGCTTCAGGAAGCGGCAGTTGATCACCGCAGCGTCGATCCCCTCGGGCGCGAGCCGCTCGGACGCGGCCAGCGCCGGCTGCACCATGGTGCCCACCGCCAGGATGGCCACGTCCTTGCCGGCGCGGAGCGATTCCCAGGTGCCAAACGGCACCGCAGGTACCTGGACCACCGGCCGGGGCTCGGCGGGAGCCTTGTCGCGAGGGTAGCGGGTGCAGAACGGGCCATTGTGCGCGAGCCCGGTCCGGAGCAGGCCGATCAGCTCATCCGCGTCCTTCGGGGCGGTGACGGTCATCCCCGGCACCGCGAGCATGTAGGCGATGTCGTAGAGGCCCATGTGGGTCTGGCCGTCCTCGCCCACCAGCCCGGCGCGGTCCATGCAGAACATCACCGGGAGCTGCTGCACCGCCACATCGTGAATAATGTTGTCGTAGGCCCGCTGCAGGAACGTGCTGTAGATCGCGCAGATGGGCCGGACGCCCTCGGTGGCGAGCCCGCCGGCAAAGGTCACCGCATGGCCCTCTGCGATGCCCACGTCGAAGAACCGCTCCGGCCACCGCTTCTGGAAGATGCTGGTGCCGGTGCCCGACGGCATGGCCGCCGTGATCACCGCGAAGCCGGGGTGTTCCTCGGCCAGCGCGGTGATCGCGTCGCCGAAGACCTGGGTCCAAGTGGGTGGGCCGCTGGCCTTCTTGCGCGCCTCGCCGGTGACGGGGTCGTAGGCCGCGAGCCCATGCCACTTTTCCTTATTGGCCTCGGCGAGAGGGAATCCTTTGCCCTTCTCGGTGAGTACGTGCACCACCCGCGGCCCGGTCAGCCCGCGGACGAAGTGCATCGTCTCGCAGAGCTTCTGCACGTCGTGGCCATCAATCGGCCCGAAGTAGCGGAACCCCAGCTCCTCGAAGAACATCCCCTGGGAGAAGAGATTCTTGGCGCTCTCCTCCATGTTCTTGGCGAACTCGACGACGCCATCCCCGAACACGCCCCCCGCTTTGAGCGTGAGGTGCTTCACGATGTCCCGCACCTTGTTGGTGAACGGGCTCGCCACCACGCGGCCCAGGGTCTTGCTGATAGCGCCGACATTGGGGGAAATCGACATCCCGTTGTCGTTGACGACCAGCAGAACGTCGCGCTCGGAGTGGCCCGCGTTGTTCATGCCCTCATAGGAGAGGCCGCAGGTAAGCGCCCCGTCGCCCACCACCGCCACCACCTTGAAGTTCTGGCCGGTGAGATCGCGCGCGGTGGCGATCCCCAGCGCCGCGGACATGGCGGTGCCGGCGTGCCCGGCGCCGAAGTGATCGTGGGGGCTCTCGTTCCGCCGCAGAAATCCGGAGATGCCCGCCGTCTGGCGCAGCGTCTCGAAAACGTCGTTGCGGCCGGTCAGGAGCTTCCAGGCGTAGGCCTGGTGCCCCACGTCCCAGACGATCTTGTCGGTGGGCGAATCGAATTCGTAGAGCAGCGCGATGGTCAGTTCGACGACGCCGAGGCTGGCGCCGATGTGGCCGCCGGTGACCGAGCAGGCCTCGATCAGGCGGTCGCGGATTTCCTGGGCCAGCAATGGCAACTGGTCCCGGCGCAGGCGCTTGAGATCGGAGGGGGTCTTGATCCCGGCGAGGAGGGACATGAATTCCCGGTCGAAGGGGCTACGAACGACGTTGCACAATATAACCAGCGAGCGTCCGGAGGGCGGTTCCGGCCGGCCCGAGGCGGTGGAGGGCGGCGCAGGCCAGTTCGGCGTGGCGGTGGGCCTCCCCGCGGGCACCGTCCAGGCCGAGGACGCTGACGTAGGTGGCCTTGGAGAGGGTGGCGTCCCGGCCGGCGGTCTTCCCCAACTCTTCGGTGGTCGCGGTCGCGTCGAGCAGGTCGTCGGCGATCTGAAACGCGAGGCCCACCTCACGGCCGTACTCGGTCAGGGCATCGACGGTTTCGTCGGTCGCAGCAGCGGCGAGTCCACCGAGCGCGCAGGCGGCGGTGATGAGCGCGCCGGTTTTCCGGCGGTGGATCTCCACCAGGTCGGCGAGGGTCGAACGGCGCCCCTCCGCCTCCAGATCGAGCCATTGCCCGCCCACCATCCCGCGAATGCCGCTGGCCTCGAGCAGGATCTCCCCCATCCGACCCAGCCGCTCGGGGGCCAGCCCGAGTTCGGCGGCGGCGGCGGCCAGCTCTTCCACCGCCACGGGAACCAGGACGAATCCGGCTCGGGTGGCGGTAGCGACGTCGAAGGCGACGTGGGTGGTCGGACGGCCCCGGCGCTGGGCGTCGTCGTCCATGCAGGGAAGGTCGTCGTGGACCAGCGAATAGGTGTGCACGATCTCGACCGCGGCCGCGATCCCCGCGATCCCCGGCGCGGTCCCGCCCGCGGCCCGGTAGCTGGCCAGCACCAGCGCCGGGCGGACTCGCTTGCCCGAGGTGCCGAGGGCGTAAGCGAGTGCCTCGCCATCCTGGCCGCCGGGGTCATGCCGGAGCCGGTCGGCGCGGGCCGCGAGCCGGGCGTCGGTGAGCTCGCGGGCTTCAGCAAGCAGGATGTCGGCTAGTATATTGGCCTCGTACCCCTCTACACCCACCCTGAAACCGAGGAGGTGATCCAGTGTCTCATGACCCTACGAAGGCGCGGATTGCCGGGAGCCCGTAAGAGGCGCATGACCAGCTGACCGACGCAGTTCCGCGCCGATCGGTCATGTAGTTGGGGGGCCCAGTGCGCCAAGGGAGTGCGCTGGGCCTCTCTCATTCTTCGAAGTCGGAGACGCGGAGCTGTCCCGCGGCATCCTCGAGCACCTTCTGGACCCGCGCCTCGGCCTCGCCCAAGCGGTCCCGGGCGGCGCGGAGCCGGGCGACGCCTTCCTCGAACAAGCCGAGTGCCTTGTCGAGGTCGGTATCGTCGGACTCGAGGGTGCGGACGATTTCTTCGAGCCGGCGGAGATCGGCGCTCAGAGTGTCAGGAGTCTCGGCCATGGGTCCTCTCCCCCCAATGATAGCCGGGTGGAAACGCTAGTCTGCGTGCGACGAAACCTCGCCGTCGGAGACGCGGAGAGTAAAATCGGTACCAGGCGGGAGATCCGCTCGCCGGCGAGCCACCCGGCCGTCGGCGAGCCGAGCGACCGAGTAGCCCCGCCCCAGCACCTTGAGCGGGCTCAGCGCTTCGAGTTGCCCGGCGTAGCGGTCCAGGAGGGTCTGCGGCTCCAGAATGCGCCGCGCCATCGCCACCTGGATCCGGTCGCCGCTCCGCGCCAAACGCTGGGCCACCAGCCCGGTGCGCCGCCGAAGTCCGTGAGCCAGTCGGGAGGAGAGCGACCCCACGTGGCGAAGGCAGTCCCCTTGGTCGGAGACCGCGAGCTCCGCGGCGGCTGACGGGGTGGCGGCACGCCGGTCCGCCACCAGATCGGTGAGAGAGGCATCGGTCTCGTGGCCAACCGCCGAAATGACCGGCATCTGGAGCGCAGCGACCGCCCGGCAGACTTTTTCGTCGTCGAACGCGTGAAGGTCCTCCTTCGACCCTCCCCCCCGCCCGACAATGCAGAGATCAATCCCGGGCAGCCGATTCACCAGCCTGAGTGCCCGGCACAAATCGCGGGCAGCGCCGTCCCCTTGGACCTTGGCCCCCACCACCAGGAGCCGAACCGAACTCCATCGCTTCCGGATGACCGTGATGATGTCCCGAAGCGCCGCGCCTTCGGCGCTGGTTACCACTGCGATGGATCTCGGATAGGGGGGGAGCGCCCGTTTCCTGGACGGATCGAGCAGTCCATCCCTTTCCAGCGCGGCCCGGACCTTCTCCCGGTTGAGCTGTTGAATTCCGACACCGGCGGTGGGAAGCATCACTTGGACGGTTGCCTTGAGCTCCCCCTTCTCGGCCCAGACCGTTGGCGTGACCAGGGCATAGATCTCGGTCCCATCGATGGGCGTGGCACCAACTTTGATTGTGTAGCTTTTCCACATTACACACTTAATCGAGCTCTCAGGATCGCGCAAAGTGAAATACCAGTGCCCACTTCCGTACGCCTTGAAGGAAGAGATCTCTCCTTTGATCCACACCGTGCCGGTGGCGCCCTCGACGGCGCGGCGGAGTGTTGCGATGAGTTCGGATACTGACAACGCGGTGGGTGAGGACGGTGGGGACGGCGAGGACGGTGAGGTCGGGAACAGCGAGTCTTGGTTGTTCACCGTCCGTCCGTCCCCACCGTCCCCACCGTCCTCCCTGCGCGCGCCGCCTGGAGCGTGTTCATCAGCAGCATGGCGATGGTCATCTTCCCCACTCCGCCGGGCACCGGGGTGATCGCCGAGGCCACCTCGGCCACCGGCCCGTAGTCCACGTCACCCTCAATCCGGTACCCCTTGGGGTGAGTGGCGTCGGTCACCCGGTTGATCCCCACGTCCACAACGACTGCGCCGGGCTTCACCATGTCCCGGGTAATGAACGCCGGCTTGCCGATGGCAACCACGAGAATGTCGGCCAGGCGGGTGATCGAGGGCAGATCGCGCGATCGGGAGTGACAGACCGTCACGGTGGCATTGCCGCCCGGGGTGTCCTGCATGAGCAGGCTGGCCATCGGCTTGCCCACGATGTTGGACCGGCCGACAATCACCGCGTGCGCCCCCTTCGTGTCAATCCCCGAGCGGACCAGCATTTGCTGTACCCCGTACGGGGTGGCCGGCCGGAAGGCGCCGGGGTCTCCCACCAGAACCTTTCCGACGTTGGTCGGGTGAAAGCCGTCGACATCCTTGGCCGGGGATATCCGGTGGAGCACCGCCTCGCAATCGATGTGCTTTGGCAACGGCAGCTGGGTGATGAAACCGTGAATCCGGGGGTCGGCGTTCAGCCGGTCGACCACGGACAAGAGCTCCCCTTCGGTCGTTTCTGCGGGAAGGCGCACGGTCTCGGAGAACATGCCCACTTCCAGGCAGGCCACACCCTTGCTTCGGACGTAAATCTGGCTGGCGGGATCCTCGCCGACGATCACGACCGCGAGCCCGGGAGTAACTCCCTGCCCGGCCAGTATGGCCACCTCGCGGGCGATTTCCTGGCGGATTTCCTTCGCGATCACGGCGCCATCCAGGACCCGCGCGGTCACTTGGCCAGGCCGACTGCCCGGGTCTCCCGAATGACGGTGACCTTGATCTGTCCGGGATACTGCAATTCGCTTTCGATTTTTCGCGCGATGGCCTCGGCCAGCTCGGCGGCCTTGTTGTCGTCGATTCGCTCCGGCACCACGATCACCCGTACCTCGCGGCCCGCCTGGATGACGTTGGTCTTCTCCACTCCGTCGAAGGCCGCGGCGATTTCCTCGAGCTTGGTGAGCCGCTTGACGTAGGTCTCGAACGCCTCGCGCCGGGCGCCGGGCCGGGAGCCGCTGATCGCGTCGGCAGCCTGCACCAGCACCGACTCGATGGTCTCGTGGGGGGCGTCGTCGTGATGCGCGGCAATGCACCCGATGACCGCCGCGCTCTCCCGGTATTTGCGCGCCATCTCGACGCCCAGCTCGACGTGGGTGCCCTCGCTCTCGTGGGTGAGCACCTTGCCCACGTCGTGCAAAAGCCCGCCCCGTTTGGCCAGCGCCACGTCGAGCCCCAGCTCGGCGGCCATCATTCCGGCCAGCCAGGCAACTTCCTTGGAGTGGTCGTAGATGTTCTGGCCATAGCTGGTCCGGTACCGCATCCGGCCGATCAGCCGGATCATCTCGGGGTGAAGTCCGTGAATTCCGGTTTCGAACGCGGCTTGCTCGCCCAGTTCCACGAGCTGCCCCTCGAGCTCGTTCTGAACCTTCTTGACGATCTCCTCGATCCGGCCTGGATGGATCCGGCCGTCCACAATGAGCGCCTCCAGCGCGCGGCGGCCCACCTCACGGCGGATCGGATCGAAGCAGGAGACCACGACGGTATCGGGCGTGTCGTCAATGATGAGGTCGACGCCGGTGACCTGCTCGAAGGCGCGGATGTTCCGGCCCTCACGGCCGATGATCCGGCCCTTCATCTCGTCGCTGGGGAGCGCCACCGCCGAGACGGTGGTCTCGGCGGTATGCTCGGCCGCCAGCCGCTGCACCGCGAGGGCGATGATCTTCTTGGCGTCCTTCTCGGCTTCCTTCTTGGCCTGTTCGCGGATGTCGCGGCCCAGGGCGGCGGACTGCGCACGCGCCTCGTCTTCCACCTTCTGAAGCAGCTCCCGCCTAGCCTCCTCGGTAGTGAGCCCGGCCACCCGCTCGAGGCGGATGTGCTGTTCCTTGACCAGGACCTCGATTTCCGCCTCGCGAACCTTGAGGCGCAGCTCCTGGCGCTCGACGACCGACAGCCGTCCGACCGCCGACTTTTCCTGCTGGTCCAGTTGCTCGCCCCGCTTGGCAAACCCCTTCTCCCGCTCTTCGGCCCGCCGCTCGGCGCGGTCGGCCTCCTCGCGCCGCCGCGAGAGGTCGCGGTCGCCCTCTTCCCGGAGCCGAAGCACCTCCATCTTCCCTTCGAGGACCGCGGCGGACTTGGCCTGCTCGGCGTCGTGCCCGGCCCGCTTGAGGGTCGCGGCCGCCTTCGCCTCGGCCTCGGACAGGAGCACCCCGGCCGTGCGCCGATGGGCCCGGAGGTAGAGAGAGGAACCGATGAGGGCGAACAGCACTCCGGCTACGAGCCCCCCCAACCAGGGGAGCAGTTCGGACGGGGTCATCGAAGTATCTCCGCACGCGGCCCGGGAGCCGCGGGTGAGTCAGTCGGCCGGAAGCGAAGCTCCCTTGGCCACTCCACCCCGGCGAGTCGGGGGCAGGAGGCGGGCGAGACGGTCGCGCATTGCACCCAGACGGGCGGCGTGCTCGCCGTCGCCCTGCCTGCCCTGGAACAATTCATCGGTGATGGCGAGGCCGGCCAGAAGCGCCGCCTTGTGTGCATCCAGCGAGGGGACCGACGCACGGATCCGGGCCAGCACCGAGTCGAAGTAGGCCGCCACTTCGCGGGTGTACTCCGCCGGGTGCTCCGAGTTCACCGTGAATTCGGCGCCGCCGAGCTGGATCTTGACCGAATGGCGCGAGGCGCTCATGCCGCATCTCCCGCACCGTGATCCTCGACAAACCGCAGCCGGGTCCGCAGCCGTTCGACGTGCTCCCTCGCGGCGGCAATCCGCAGCTTCAAGACTTCGTTTTCTCCCTCGAGCGTACCGATCCGGAGACGGGACTGCGACAGCTCGGGGCCGGCATGGCCGCCTTTTCCTTTTCCAGTACTCTGCGAGAGCTCCGCCTCCGCACGCTGACAGCGCGCCCGCCAGGCAGCGAGCTCCTGCTCAACCGCGGCAAGGAGCTGCTCGAGCTCCTCCAGGACGACTCGATCAGTTCGTTCGTAGGGTGACGTCAAGCGACTGTCCCAGCCTCGAGAGTATGCGCTGCACCACCGCCTCGATGTCGGCGTCCCGTAGCGTCCGCTCCCGCCCGCGCAGCACAAGGTGGAGCGTCACGCTGCGGCGTCCCTTCGGCAGCTCGGGACCGCGATATTCATCGGTGACTCCCACGCGCTCGAGCAGAGTGCCGGCCGCCTCCCGCACCGACTTCATCACCTCTTCTACTGCCATCCCGTCGGCCACCAGGAGCGCAAGATCGCGCGTGGCT
Source organism: Gemmatimonadales bacterium (assembly GCA_031404115.1). GTDB lineage: Bacteria > Gemmatimonadota > Gemmatimonadetes > Gemmatimonadales > GWC2-71-9 > JABFSM01. Next base: position 16,289 of record JANNGX010000024.1, read on the forward strand.
GCCGGCGTCGTCGGAAGTGGCCGGAACCGCCGGACCGCGCGGGGCGAGAGGTCGATTTCCACCTCGAACCCATGGACCGGGGCGGCCCACGGCGGCGCGTCAGCGACCAGTGAGCCGGCCCGGCCCACCTCCCGGCCGGCTGCGTTCTTCGCTACCCAACCGTTCCCTTCAACTTGCACCGTCGCTTCGGGAATCGCCAGAGATACGGCACGCTCGAAGAGGCCCTTCAAGTCCCAGACGTCGCACTCGGGCGATCGGCCGCCGTCGGTCCAGTGCGGCGGCACCCGCGCGCCGGTAAGGACCGCGGCGGCATGGGTCGTTTCCAGCGGCCGCTCCCCCGGCGGGCCCGGCGAGAAGACGGTGCCGATTTCGAAGAGCCGGACCTCGCGCACCTGGTTCGCCCAATTGGCCTCGACCTGCCGCACCAGGCCGGGCGTCAGGCGGGCGCGAAGAAACCCGTGTTCGGCCGAAAGGGGGTTCAGGACCGGGACCTCCGCCTCGCCCGTGGCGGGGCCCAGGGGCAGCAGCACGGCCTCCAGCAGGCCATCCGCCGCCAGCCCGCGCCGAACCTGGTCGGCGATGACGTGCATCGGCGCATCGGTCTGGTTGCCGGCCCGAAACGGGCGTAGCGCATCGGGAAACGCGCCGTATCCAAACACGCGCGCGATTTCCTCGACCAGATCGATCTCCTCGCGCAGGTCGGGCCGCCAGCCGGGTACTTCCACCGCCAGCCGCTGCTCGGCCGGCTTGTTCACCAGCGTTGCGCCGATGGCCACGAGACACTGCTCCAGAACGTGGACCGGCAACTCGATGCCGAGCACCTGCGCCACCCTTGAGGTGCGCAGGAAAATCCGGGACGGCCCGCTCGGCTCGGGCCAGCAATCGACGCTGCTCCCGTCGAGCCTGCCACCCGCCGTGGCAAGCAGCACCTCGATGCCACGGCGCAGGGCGTCCGGCAGGGCCTGCAGATCGGTGCCCCGCTCGAAACGCAGGCTCGCTTCCGTCGAGATTCCCGCTGCCTTCCGGGTCGCCCGGGTGGGCGCCGGCGCGAACCAGGCGCACTCGAGGAAGAGATCGGTAGTGCCACCGGAAACCTCGGAGCCCTGTCCGCCCATGACCCCGGCGATGCCCACCGGCCCCGACGCATCGGCGATGACGGTCATCTCGGTGTCGAGCGGGCGGTCCACTCCATCGAGCGTGACGAGCCGCTCGCTCGGGAGCGCCCTCCGCGCCGCAATGGACGGGCCTCCGAGCCGGTGGAAATCGTAGGCGTGGAGCGGCTGCCCCAGCTCGAACATCACGTAATTGGTAGCGTCAACCACGTTGTTGATGCTGCGTTGGCCGATGGCCTCGAGCCGCTGCCGAAGCCATGCCGGCGACGGGCCGACTGATACCCCGCGGATTACGGCCGCGGTGAAGCGCGCGCAGGAAGATCCCGGCTCGATCGAGACCCGCACTCCGCCGCACTCGGCCTGGTTCCCGAAGCGCGCCGGCCGGGGAACGTCGGCCATGACTCCCTCGATCTCGGGCAGGCGGAACGGCGTCTTATAGGCTGCGGCCAGCTCGCGGGCCACCCCCTTGTGGCCCAGCAGATCGGGCCGGACCGGCGCGGTATCGAGCTCGAGCCGGTCGTCATCCAGGGCCAGCACCTCGAGAAATCCGGCGCCCGGCGCCGCATCGGTGGTCAGCGTCATCAGACCATCGTGGTCGGCGCCGAGCCCCAGCTCCCTGGGCGAGCACAGCATACCCTCGGAGAGCTCGCCCCGGATCTTCCGCTTCTCGATGGTCAGCCCGCCTGGCAAGGCGGCGCCCACCCGCGCAAAGGGGTACTTCCCGCCGGCCACGACATTCGGCGCGCCGCAGACCACGTGGCGCCGCTCCACGGAGCCGTCGTTCACCGTACAGACCCTGAGTCGGTCCGCACTGGGATGCGGTTGCACCTCCTCCACCAGCGCCACGACGATGCCGGCGAGGTCCGGGTGCAGCGGCATGATCGCGTCGGCCGGGGCACCAAGCATTGCCAACTTCTCGCCCACGTCCTTCGCGTCGAGCGGGCGGCGCAGAAATGCCTCGAGCCAGCGGCGGGAGACCTTCACGCGTCCTCCTGTCCCGCAAGCTGCCGGAGGAAGCGCATGTCGCCGCCGCTCATCAGCCGAAGGTCCGGCACGTCATAGCGCTGCATGGCGGTGCGTCCCGGACCCAGGCCGAAGGCCCAGCCGGTGTATCGCTCGGCATCCACGCCGCAGTTGGTGAGGACAGTGGGATGCACCATGCCGCAACCGAGCAGCTCCATCCATCCGGTCTGCTTGCACGCGGCGCAGCCTTTGCCATGGCAGATCTGGCACTCCACGTCCAGCTCGGCCGAGGGCTCGGTGAACGGGAAATAGGAGGGCCGGAACCGTACCTGGGTGGTGGGACCGAAAAAGCGGCGGGCAAAGTGCGTCAGCGTGGCCTTCAGGTCCACGAAGCCGATGCCTTCGTCAACGGCCAAGCCTTCGATTTGCAGGAACGCCGGCGTGTGGGAGGCGTCGGCGGTGTCGTTGCGGTAGCACATACCCGGCACCACGACTCGGTAGGGCGGCGGCCCGGCCTGCATCACCCGGACTTGGACCGGCGAGGTGTGGGTGCGCAACAGAATCGGCTCACCGGGTCCCTGGGACAGGTAGAGCGTGTCGTGCATGTCCATCGCGGGATGGGCGGGCGGAAAGTTGAGCGCGCCGAAATTGAACCACTCGGTCTCGGCCTCGGGCCCGACAGCCACCGCAAAACCCAGCTCCCGGAAGATCGCGATGATCTCGTCCACCACCTGGGTGATGGGATGGAGCGCGCCGATCCAGCGCCCGCGCCCAGGCATGGTGAGGTCGCGGGACGAATCCAGCGCGCCGGCGTGCCCGACGGCTAACTCCGCTTCGCGCGTGGCAAAGGCGGCCTCGAAAGTTTCTTTCAGCGCGTTGGACGCCGCGCCAAAGCCCTTCCGCTGTTCCGGGTCGAGCTTCGCCACCGCGCGGAGCGCCGCGGTGAGGGCTCCCTGCTTCCGGCCTAGAACCGTGATGCGCTCCGCGTCCAGCGCGTCGCGATCCAGTGACGGGATCGCGGCGAGCCGGGGAAGGAGCTCATCAAGCGTCGGATACCCGGTGTTTTCCATTCAGCCTCTGGTCAGGTTGCCAAGACCCCCGCGTCCGCCGGCGTGGCGACCGCGGGGGTCGATGCTACAGCCGGCGCACGGATTTCGAGACGGCGTTACGCCGCCTTCTTGGCGATTTCTGCGATCTTCGCGAAGGCATCGGCGTCGTGTACCGCCAGATCCGCGAGCACCTTTCGGTTGATCTCGACGCCCGCCTTCTTGAGCCCCGCC
>JANNGX010000025.1:0-2708 GCA_031404115.1 Gemmatimonadales bacterium
GTGAACCGGGTGAGCATCGAGATGCCGGCGATGATCAGCGCGCCCCAGCCGAGGATGAGCAGCAACTGATAGAGCTGCCGCACCGCGCCGGTCTGGAGCGCAGCCGGCTCCACGGACGCCGCGGACCCGGCAATGCCGGCGGCGGCGGGAATCGGGGGCAACTGGAGCAGCGGCTCGGATTGCTGACGGGCCTGCCCCAGCGACCGGATCGGCGCCTGCACCGACAGGCCGACGATACCGAGCACGACGGCCAGCAGCGCGCCGGCCCAGTAGAGCCGGAGTGAGCCGGTGGCGACGGTTCCGGCCGCCCGCAATCGGAGTAACAGCGTGGGCCGGCCGGTGGCGACGGTCATGGCGTAACCTAGGGCGGGACGGAACCGCCAGCAACGAGGCCGGGATGAGCGTATTATTGAGCCTCTCCCGCCCCCACACCCGGAGTCCCGTTGAGCACAACCCGGCGGTTCGCTGCCAGGAGGAGTGCCATGAAGTCGCTGTATACCACGAGCATTGCCCTCATCGCCGCCTGCGCCGGCGGCGCCGATGACGGAAAGATCAGCGCCGCGGCGGCGCCGCCGACGTGGACCTACGACTCCACCCTGGTCTTCCCGGCCGATCGCTCGCTCACCCGCCCGGAAGACGGCATCGCGCTCCCCGACGGCCGGCTCATCGTATCCGATCAGGTCCACGGACTGCGCCTGGTAGAAACCGACGGCACCAGCAAGCCGTTCGGCGACCTGGCGGCCGCCGGGTACACCCACCGGCCGCCGGATCACAGCGGCGGCGCCAACGGGGTGAGCCTGGAGCCGGGCGGCACCCACCTGTTGCTGGCTGACATTTTCGGCGCCGCGATCTACCGCGTGGACGTGTCGAGCGGAGCAACGGAGAAGGTCTACCAGCACCACTACGGTATCAACACCGCCGTGCGCGATTCCAAAGGAGCGATCTGGTTCACTCAGAGCGCGCAGAACACACCGGAGGCCGGCGAGGCGCGCATGTGGGCCGCGGTCGACCGCGCCAGTGCTGAAGGCGCGCTGCTGCGCCTGCCGTCACGGGATGGCCGATTGGCCGCGGAGGCCGAGGTCATGGTGGACTCGATCCTGTATGCGAATGGCGTGGCAATCGATGAGGCGAGCGGCCACCTCTACGTGGCCGAAACCGTAGGTGGGCGGGTGCTGCGCTTTCGGGTGGACCTGGCCACCGGACGGTTGAGTGAACGCGCGGTTTTCGTGGACAGCGTGGGGGCCGACAACCTGGAGCTGGATGGCCAGGGACATCTCTGGGTCGCGTCACCGCTTACCAACGAGCTGCTGGTCGTGAACACGGCTACGGGCGCGCGTCACACCGCATTCCGCTCGCTGACACCGGCCCAACAGGAAATCAGCCAGGAGTTCATCCGCCGAGGCCAGGCAGGTGCTTCCCGCATGGAGTTGTTCACCCCGTCGCTCTGGGCCCCGCTACCGGGTCTGGTCACCGGAGTCATCGTCGGGCCCAACGGTCCGGTGTACCTCACCGGATTGGGTAATGCCTTGCTGAAGCTCACTCGCTGAAGACTCTCAAGGAGCAACACGGCATGTCCATGGCTTTTCTGCTGGTCGCCGGGGCGGCGTCCGCCGTCCGCTGGTAGATTTCAGTCATGAGTCCGGCGATCAGCACTGAGCACCGCCAGTGGATGGCGCAATGGCGTACAGCGGCCATCGCCCTTGAGCGCATTCGCATCCAGGAAATCCGGGTCCTCGATCTGGCACGGGTCGCGGCCGATCTCGACGATGCGTGTTTGGCCTCCGTGCAAACGGCAGGGCCCCAGCCGACCTCGGGTCTGATCGCCCAACAGCGAATCCTCCACACGACGCGTGGCACGTGAGAACGCTGTTGCAGGCTGGAGCGGGTGTGCAGCAAGGGTTTGAACGAAGGGGCTGGCAGTTCTGTTTCATCGGCGGGGTAGCCAATTTCCGGTGGGGCACACCGCGGCTTACCAACGACCTCGACCTGACGCTGCTCACCGGGTTCGGCAACGAGGCTGACTACGCAAATGCGCTCCTCGCAGAATACCAGAGTCGTATTCCTGACGCTGCGGCCTTCGCGGCACAGCACCGCGTCCTTCTGCTGCGTACCCCGGATGGGTTTGGGCTCGATATTGCCCTTGGCGCCATGCCCTTCGAGGCGAGCACCGTCCAACGATCTTCACCGATCGAGCTGGTGCCGGGCGCGGTCCTGCGGACCTGTTCCGCGGAGGACTTGATCGTACACAAGGCCTTTGCCGATCGGCCACAGGACTGGGTGGATGTCGAGGGAGTGATTCTCAAGCAGCGGGGCCGGTTGGAGTGGCCCCAGATCTGGTCCGACTTGAGGGAATTGGTCCTGCTCAAAGAAGCTCCTGAATTGCTGGTGGAGCTGGAGCGGATCGTTCGACGCGCCGAAACGGTTGTCGGACCCTTTCCTCATGGCCAATGACTGAACCGTTCCGCGGCGAGCTGGTGGGCTGATGCCGCCCCGGATACCCGGATGACCGACCGAATCGAGCGGGTACTGGGTGCCGGCGGGATGGCGACCGTGTATCCAGCCCAGGTCCCGACCACCGAGCGCACGGCGTATTCCATCCGGGTGGTCCTGAACGGCTTCCTCGCGGGCGGCGCTCCTCAATGACTACCGACCTCTCCCGCCTGACCGCCGCCCTGGCAGAGCGTTACCGGATCGAACGCGAGCTCGGC
>JANNGX010000026.1:0-2416 GCA_031404115.1 Gemmatimonadales bacterium
GAGCAGGCGCCGCCGACTCCTGACTCTGACCCGGGCGGAGGGCGTCCATTCCGACCCGTCCCCTTCCCCTGGGCGAGCGGCGGAGGAGTGGGATGCTCGTTCGGGGGTTCGCTCGGCACTTGACCGACTGCCGGAACGGGATCGCCGCATGCTCCTGCTCCGCGCGGAGGGCTACAGCTACCAGGAGATTGCCGTGGCACTCCAGTTGAACCAGGCCAGCGTCGGAACCCTGCTGGCCCGCGCCCGCGACGCATTCCGCGCGACCTACGAGGATCCCTTCGATGCACCTTGACGAGGAGCTGGTCCAGCGCTTGCTGCACGGCGAGCTCGCGCCCGCGGCCGAGACCCCGGTCCGTGAGCACCTGGCGGAGTGCCCCGACTGCCGCGCGCGGGTGGTCGCGGCGGGGCGCGCCGAACGGACGGTTCATACCCTGCTGGCACACCTGGACCACCCTCCCCCGCGCGTCGACGCCGGAACGCTCGCGGCCCGGGCTCGGGCCCGCTCTCCCGGCTGGCTCCGGTGGGCGGCGGGCATCCTGCTGGTCGCCGGCCTCGCCGGTGCGGCGTACGCTGCCCCGGGGTCCCCGGTTCGGGGCTGGGTGCAGGCCGCCCTGCAGCGGATAGGCGGGGGTCCGGTTGCAGTGCCTGAGGCTCCCGGCCCGGCCGAACCTCTCGAGGTGGGCCCGTCCGGCATCGCCGTCGCGCCTGGGGCGGGGCTCCTCATTCTCTTCACGTCACGTCAGGCGGAAGGAGAGGCACGAGTGACGCTCACCGACGACGCCCAGGTGATGGTCCGCGCGCTCACCGGAGCCGTGATCTTCACCTCCGATGTCGATCGCCTGGTCGTCGAGAACCGGGGCTCCTCCGCGACGTTCGAAATCCAGATCCCCCGCCGGGCCCCCCGGGTCGAGATCCGGGTGGACGGGATTCGCATGTTCCTGAAGGATGGTTCGGAAACCCACGGCTCTCGCGTCTTTCGGTTGATTCCAGGAGGCTCCTAGAGTCCCCGCGGGCTGGGTCCCTGTCACAAACCTCGGCGTCGTCTGCTCCTCGTAGGAGCAGTTCAGATTGCCCTTTGACGCGGGCGGTTCTGTGACCGCACGATCGCGCGTGGTGATCATGCTGGCGGCGGCAGGTTCGGGCTGCAACAATCCCAATTCGCCCGGCGGCTCGGACTACAATCCGCAGCTACCGACGACGTGGGCCGCGGCGATCACCAACCCCTACTTTCCTCTGGCTCCCGGAACGACCTGGCACTACCGGGCGCAGACCGGCGCCGGGGTCGAAACAATCGTGTTCGAGGTCCTTCCCGGGACCCGGCTCGTCAAGGGGGTCGTGGCCACTGTAGTGCGCGACCGGGTTTCTCTCAACGGATCGCTGATCGAGGACACCATCGACTGGTTCGCCCAGGATGCCGCCGGCAACGTCTGGTACCTCGGCGAACAGGTGAAAAACATTGTCAATGGACAGGTGGTGAACACCGAGGGATCCTGGGAATGGGGGGTCGATGGCGCGCTGCCCGGGATCTACATGTGGGCCACGCCAAGCGCGCACGTTGGCGCGGCCTATCGCCAGGAGTTCTACAAGGGGAAGGCCGAGGACTGGGGCAAGGTCATCACGCTGCAGCAAAGCGTGACGGTGCCCCTCGGTACCTTTTCCGGCTGCATCATCACCGAGGACTGGGTTGGCCTGGTGCCTAGTGACCCGCACGCGAACAAGACCTACTGCCCCCAGGTCGGACTGGTGCGGGAAGTGAAGGTGACAGGTGGAGAGCCCCCGGTCGAGCTGATCTCGAAGACGCCATGACGACGGCTTGGCACCTCAGCGTGCTCTGTGCCGGCGCGTTGCTGTGCGCCAGGACCGTGCGTGCCGTGGCACAAACCAGCGGCGGCACCTCTCTCCCGGATACCTCGGGCAGGGGAGCGATCGCGGGAGGCATTGTCGATGCCACGTCCGGGAAGCCGGTGAGCCTGGCGCAGGTGACGCTCAGGGGAACGACACTTCGGGCGTCGACCGGTCTGAACGGCGGGTTTACCATCCGTCCGGTGGCACCTGGACGCTATGTGCTGGAAGCCCGCCGCATCGGATACGAATTGCTGGTTCGGGACAGCATTACCGTAGTCGCCGGGCAGACCCTGCGGCTCGCACTCTCCGTGACGCCGGCCGCCTTCCGGTTGGCCGACGTGACGGTCGCCCCGGGGTCGTTTTCCTTTCTGGAGGCGGGGCCGACGGTTCGCCAGACGGTATCACGAGCCGATATCGAATCGGCCCCCTTCGGCGAAGACCTGTTTCGCGCTCTGAACCGAATGCCCGGACTCTCCTCCGGAGACTACGGTGCGCAATTCTCCATTCGAGGGGGCCGGCACGACGAAACCTTGATCCTCCTGGACGGACTCGAGATCTACGAGCCCTTTCA
>JANNGX010000027.1:0-4851 GCA_031404115.1 Gemmatimonadales bacterium
ACGAGCTGCTGTCGGGCGCGCATCCCTTCGGCCGGCATACGACATCTCAGCAGCTCATCACCGCGCACCTCACCGAACCGCCCGCCTCGCTCGCGGCGAAGAATCCGATCGTGCCGGCGGCGCTGGCGGCGCTGGTGATGCAATGTCTCGAGAAGGATCCCGGCCGCCGTCCCGCCTCCGCCGCCTTGGTGCTGACCGCGCTCGAGACCGTGGCGACGCCGGTGCCGTCGCAACAGATGACGGCGGCCCGGGCCCCGCGCCGGATGACGGGAGTTCTCGTGGCCGCGGCCGTGCTGGGCGTCGCGCTGGCGGTGTGGGCGATTCGCCCGCATGGCATCGCTACGGCGCCGGCCGGCCCGATACGCCTCGCGGTCGTTCCCTTCGACAACGCCGGTCCCGCCGATCAGGCGTACTTCGCCGAAGGACTGGTGGACGAGGTGCGCACCCGGCTCACCGAGTTGTCCGGGCTGCGGGTTGTCGCGCGGACCAGTTCCGAGGCGTACCGCGGGACGACGAATACCCCGCAGCAGATCGGGAAGGAGCTGGGGGTACAGTATCTCCTCACCGGACGGGTCCGCTGGCAGGAGGCAGCCCCGGGCCGGCCGGCGCAAGTGCGGATTAGTCCCGAGCTCATTCGCGCCGAAGACGGTACCACCGCGTGGGAGAAGTCCTTCGATGCCGACCCTTCCGACGCCTTCGCGGTGCAGCGCCGGATCGCGGGGGAGGTGTCGCAGGCCCTCAACCTGGCGCTGACGCCCCAGGACAGCTCGAGTGCCGGAGCCCGGCCGACCGAGAACGCCGCCGCGTACGACGCCTATTTGCAGGGGGAGGCGCTACTCCACCAGGCCGAGCACTCTGACTACGATGGCCGCCCCGCGGCGGCACTCCTGACCCACGCGGTAGAGCTCGACTCCGGGTTCGCCCTCGCCTGGGCCCGGCTTTCCTACGCACACATGATGCTCTACTGGAACTTCAACGATCGCTCGAGTGCCCGGCTGGGCCAGGGCGCCGACGCGGCGGCGCGCGCCCAGGCGCTGGCGCCCACGCTCCCCGAAGCCCATCTGGCGGCGGCATACGTCCGCTACTGGGGCCATCGCGACTACGAGGGCGCCCGCCGGGAACTCGACCAGGCCCTCAAGACCCGGCCCAACGACGTCAAGCTCCTGGTGCCGTACGGCTACGTTGCCCGCCGGAGCGGGCACTTCGACGAGGCGATCGCGACGATGCGCCGGGAGGTCGATCTCGATCCGCGAAATGCCATCGCGATCGAGGACCTGGCGCACACCCTCACCTACGTCCAGCCTTCGGGAACCTCCGAGCCGTTGTTCGAGCGGACCGTGCTGCTGTCCCCGCAGCTGGGCAATCTCTGGATGGACTGGATCTACGCGCGCACCGAAGAGGGCAACCCCGACCGGATCCGGGATGTGATTCACCGGGCGGAGACGGCGCTCGGGAAGGGGTTTACGGCCTGGTTCCTGACCAATGAACACTACGGACGGCACCTCCTGCTTGCCACGGTGGTGGAACCGGAACTCCGGGCGCGGCTCCTCGCCACCTCCATCACCAGCGACTTCCCCGTCGATTCGGCGGGGATGTGGCTCATGAAGGCCGCCCTCGCGCGATCCGCCGGGGACGCGGCCGGCGTGGCCCGATACGCCGAAACCGCCTGGTCCATTACGGGACGCCTGGCGCTCAGGGACAGCGCGGAACCGAACTGGCCCCTCTGGAAGGCCCGGGCGGCACTACTGAGGGGCCGCACCGACGAGGCCATCCGGGAAGGACGCCGGAGCTTGGAGATGCTGCCCCCGTCCTTCGATCATGTGGAGGGCCCCGATCGTCTCGCCTTCCTTGCCGCGGCACATGCCATGGCGGGACACGCCGACTCGGCGCTCGGGTATCTCAAGGCGCTCCTGGCGATCCCTTCGCACCTGAGGGCCGGTGGCCTGCGCCTGAGCCCCGAATTCGCCTCGCTCCGGAACGATCCACGGTTCGTGAAGCTGCTGGAAGGCGCGCAGAAGTGAGCTCCGCACCCGACCGCCTCGTCGCGGCCCTCGCCGACCGCTACCGCATCGAGCGGGAGCTGGGGCAGGGCGGCATGGCCACGGTCTACCTGGCCGAGGACGTCAGGCATCGCCGCAAGGTCGCCATCAAGGTGCTCCACCCCGAGCTCTCAGCCGTCCTCGGCCCCGACCGCTTCCTCAAGGAGATCGAGCTCACCGCCAATCTGCAGCACCCCCACATCCTCCCGCTGTTCGATTCCGGCGCCGTCGACGGATTGCTCTACTACGTGATGCCCTTCGCCGAGGGAGAGACCCTCCGGAGCCGGCTCACTCGCGAGCACCAGCTCCCCATCGCCGAGGCGGTTCGCATCGCAACCGACGTCGCGGGCGCGCTGGAGTACGCCCACAAGCGGGGCGTGGTGCACCGGGACATCAAGCCGGAGAACATCCTCCTCCACGAGGGGCGGCCCCAGGTGGCCGACTTCGGGATCGCTCTCGCGGTGCAGCAGGCCGGGGGGAGCCGGATGACCCAGACCGGGATGAGTCTGGGCACGCCGCAGTACATGGCGCCGGAGCAGGCGATGGGGGATAAGGGGGTGGACGCGCGGGCGGATGTGTACGCCCTGGGCGCCGTCACCTACGAGATGCTCACCGGCGAGCCGCCCTTCACCGGGCCCACCGCCCAGGCGATCGTGGCCAAGGTGATGACCGAGAAGCCGGTGCCTCCCAGCAGGATGCGGGACACCATCCCGGTGCACGTCGAGGAGACCATCCTGGTGGCGCTGGCCAAGCTCCCCGCTGACCGGTTCGAGACCGCGAAGGCCTTTGCGGAGGCGCTCGGCAATCCCGCCTATAGCCGCGGCGTGGCGCGGCCTGGCCAGGACATCCCACGCTCCGGCGCCGGGCGTCGCCTCGCGGCCGTCATGCCGGCGATTGCTGTCGTCGCGCTGCTGGTTGCGGTGTGGGCGCTTGCCACCCGATCCACCGCGCCCTCGACGCCGGTGACGCGGGTCGGGATGGAATTGCCTGACAGCATGACGCTGGGCGCGCCCGGAGTGGCCCCGCGGCTGGCGATCTCACGAGACGGCGGACAGGTGGCCTTTGTCGGCCGAGTGAATCCCGCGTCGCCGGCGCAACTGTTTGTGCGCGCCCGCGACCAGCTGCAGGCGCTGCCGATTCCGGGCACGGAAGGGGCGAGCTCGCCATTTTTCTCGCCCGACGGCACGCGGATCGGGTTCTTCGCGGGCAACGCCTTGAAGCTTGTGGGTCTCGGGGGCGGGCCGCCGCTGACGCTGGCCGACAGCGGGCTCGATGTCTTCGCCAATGTGGCGGCCTGGGGAACCGACGACGGAGTTTATGTCGGTGGCCAGACGGGCCTGTTGCGGATCGCGGCGAATGGAACAAACCGGACGCAGGTCTCGGTGGCGAGCATCGACAACCGGGAGGCGAGTCACCGGCTTCCCGATCCGCTCCCCAACGGCCGTGGGGTCCTGTTTACCATCCTCCGCAATCCCGACATTCGCACCCAGCTGTACGACCTCGCCGTCCTCGACCTGAAGACGGGGAAGCATCACATCCTGGTGCACGGCGTCATGGGGCGCTACGCCCGCGCCGGCTATCTCGTCTTCGTGCGCGCCGACGGTTCCCTGATGGCGGCACCGTTCGACCAGAACAAACTCGAACTGACCGGGCCGCCGGTGCACCTGCTCGACGGCCTCGAGGTCTCGCTGTTCGGGGCCGCCGATCTCGCCCTCGACGACCGGGGGACGCTGCTGTATGTGCGCGCTCGCGGAGGAAAGGCGGTGGAGCTGACCTGGGTGGAGCGCGACGGCCGCATGACACCCATCCCGTCGACGTGGCCGGCGATGGACCTCGAAGGTCCGTCGATCGCACCCGATGGGCGGCGGGTCGCCGTCGCCGTGGTGACGCCGAACGGATCGGACATCTGGATCAAGCAGCTCGACAACGGACAGCAGTCGCGCCTCACCCTCAAGGAAGAGGACAACAACAGCTGGCCCGCCTGGTCGGCCGATGGCCGGCGGGTCATCTACAGCGGTGAGGGTGAGGTGAAGGGGCACCGCAGCCTCCGGGTCAAACGCGCGGACGGCAACGGAGCGAGTGATGTCCTGATCGACGAGTCGCGGTCCGTCTTCGAGGGGTTCCTCTCCCCCGATGGCGCGTGGACGATCTATCGCACGACCTACTACGAGCGCGGGCGCGCCGACATCATGGCCCGGCGCACCGGCGACTCCGCATTTACGCCGCTGGTCGCGACCGAAGCCGACGAGCGGCATCCGGCGCTCTCGCCCAACGGACGCTGGCTTGCCTACCGATCGAGCGAGAGCGGGCGGGAGGAGATCTTCGTGCGTCCCTTTCCCAACGTCGGCGACGACAAGATCCCGGTGTCGACGGCGGGCGGGACCGAGCCGGTCTGGGCGCATAGCGGAAAGGAGCTGTTCTACGTGAACGGGGCCGGCGCCATGGTGTCGGCCACCGTCGAGGCGGCGGGCCGGTTCGCGGTGCACGGGCAGCGCGTGCTCTTCCCCATTCCTGCGGACATGCAACGAAGCCCGGGGGGCCGGATGTATGACGTGAGCGCCGACGATCGCCGCTTTCTCATGGTGCGCGGACTCGAGGGCGATCGGTCGGTGCCCGACCGGCTCGTGCTCGTGACAAACTGGTTCCGGGAGCTCAAGGCGAAGATGGCGGTGAACAAGTGAACAAGTGACCTCGGTCCTTGAACGGCTCACCGCTGCCCTGTCCGACCGCTACCGGATCGAGCGCGAGCTCGGTACCGGCGGCATGGCGACGGTATACCTGGCCCAGGATCTGTAGCACGACCGACCGGCTG
>JANNGX010000028.1:0-5895 GCA_031404115.1 Gemmatimonadales bacterium
GTTCACCGAGACCCAGGTCCCGCCGCCGTCGGGGTCGGTAGGCATCAGGACAGGAACGTGCTGGACGAGGGTCTTGTCGGGCGCCAGGCCGCGGGCGCGGGTCCGGCGCTCGTCCCGGTTCATGGCGAGCGCATAGCCCCCTGGCAGGGGGGCCCAGCTCAGCGTGCACACCTAGCGAAGGGCGCCGCGCTGATGCGCAATCGTAGAGGGGGCCAACCCGAAATCCGCTTCCAGGGTCGCCGAACCCTCGAGCAGGAGCTTGATCAGGGCGAAATGGTGGACCGTGTGGCTGGACAGAAATTGGAGTTCCCGACCGGCGGAGGAGGCGTGCCAGTCGGGCCGCTCGGGTCCCGCGCCGCTATCCATCTGAACCAGCATGGGGTGATCGGCGGAGCCCTCCAGCGCTTCAATACCTGCGAGGCAGACCCCGCTGGCCTCGAGGGCGGCCTCCCGGGAGGATTCGAGCCGCTCGCTGCGGGCCCGGTCGTCGTAATCCACCCGGCCCAGCGGCAACCCGGCAAGAAACGACTGGTAATGTTCCAGTATGTGTCGGAACTGCGCCCCGACCGGCGCCCATCCCCGGACCGGCTCGGCGTAGAGCCGGTCGGAGAGGCCCTCGAGCATCGCCATGCCTTGCTGGAGCAGGGCGCGGTTGCCTTCGAGCGGGAGCACGGTGGTCATTTCGTGAGCCTTTCAGTGGTTACCAGCGGAATGAACCGAGCCGAAATTGCCTGCTCGACTCGCGCCGCAAGCTCCCCGCGCGTGGGCGCGAGGATCGGTTCAGGGCCAAAGTCGAGCAGGCCATCCACCGCGCGGAGTCGGCAGAAATCCCAGGCGTGGCTCCCGAACGGCATCTCACCCCACCAGCCGACGGCCAGGTGCGCGGGAACTTCGGGATCGGTCCGATAGCTGAGCGCGGCAAAGTGGACGGGGTATTGCTCCCGGGCCGCCCAGTCGAACAGCGCGGGCCGCATCGGCAGTAACGCATTCCCCGCCGAGGTGGTTCCCTCGGCAAAGAGGATGACGCCATCCCCCCGGGCGATGGACTCATCGATCAGGTCGAGCACCCGGACGGCGTCGCGGCGCACCTCGCGCTTGACCCAGATAGTTCCGAAGAGGTTCGCGAGTGGCCCCAGTACCGGCCAATGGCGCATGTCCCGCTTGGCGATGAACACTCCGTCGACCCGGGTGTAGAGCAGCAGGATGTCCACGTACGTGAGATGGTTCGCCACGAGGAAGAACGGCGCCTTCGGCGGAGTACCGGTCACTCGAATCCTGAGTCCGAGGATGCTCGCCAGCGCGCGCGCCCACGTGCGCACGACCCGATGCCGCCAGCGCACTCTCGCCCGGGGAAAGAGCAGGGTCACGACGCTTCCCAGCGCCCACACGAGGCAGAGGATCGCGGTCCACCAGCCGACGGCGATGATCCTGATCAGCGCGCGGAGCCGACCGCCTTGGAGTGTGGGCCGAATCGGAGGCGCGATTGCCGCGTCCAGCGGACCGGGGGGTCTCTGCGTGGTCCGGGTCATCGGAACAGGCTGCGGTACACCAGCGGGGGCAGCTCCGCGGTGTCGAGCAGGACCAGCCAGTCGATCGTCTTGAACTCGCGGTCGATGGCGGGGGGGCCGAGGACGCGGGCACCGAGCTCGAGGTAGGCGCGAAAGAGGGCGGGAATACGGGGAGCGGAGAGCGGAGCACGGGGCGCGGGACGGCACCCGCTCGCCATACGGGGGTTCACGTGCAGGGCGGGATGGACCTGGCGGTTCTCCCGCAGGTGCTCGTGAGTGGCCCGGCCCAGCGCCTCATCCTGGGTCGTCAGCGAGCAACAGCCGAACAGCATCGTCTTGCGGTTCCAGGTCAAGTACGAGGCCAAGCCGCGCCAGAGGAGGTGCAACACTCGGCCGTTCCGATGCGGCCTGGCCACGCAGGCCCGGCCGATCTCCACCGCGGAGGCCAGCACCGAGCCGGGCAGCGACTCCACCTCGAACAATCCCGACGAGTAGTAGCCATTCCCGGCGGCCATCTCGGCCGTCTGCAACCGGTAGGTGCCCACCACCTCGCCGCTGGTTCGCTCCGCAATTAGAAGGTGATGGAACTTCCGGTCGAACTCATCCTCGTCCCGGCCGCTCAGCGCGGAGTCCGCGAGACCCTCATTGAGCTCCAGGTTGAATACCTCGAAGCGGAGCCGGAGGATCTGGTCGAGCTCGTCGGCGGTCCGGGCAAAGCGGACCTCGTAGCGTCCCGAGGCGACGGCGTGGTCCGGCGCCGCGCCGGGTGAGGCCGGGAAGGTGAGGATCTCGCGGCTGCTCATCGCGGGAGCAGCTGCACGGCCGAGGGCTCCGCCCGGAGAAAGAGCAGATTCCTTTCCTGGACGACCATGCCGGTAATCGAGACCGGCCGGCCGACCGCCCCGAGAATGCTCCTGGGCATCGGCGCGCCCCGTGCGTCAGCCAGGAGCAGGTGTCGCTCGGCTCCGGCAGCGTCCCGCACCACGAGCATGGGCGGAAGTCCGCCGGAGATGCAGCGCACCGCGCAGTCGAGATGGGTCTTGCCCTCGCCCGGATTCATCACCCCGAGCCAGCACTTGGCGTCCACGATCTCTCCGGTCAGGGTGAAGCGCCCCAGGTCGGTCTGGGTCAGCGGGGCCCGGGAAACCGCATTCGACTCGGAGGGCTGGATGTCGGCCACCTCCAGCATCGAGGCATTCCCGCGCCGAATCAGGCTGCCCAGTACCCGCACCACCATTCCGTCGTAGGGCGCCGCGGCCATCGTTGCCCCGTGTTTGCCGGGCGCCGCGAGGAGGTATCGGGTGACGCGCGAGCCTTCCGTGAGCTCGAGTGTCGGGTACGGATGCGCCCGGATCACGCCGACGACCGGACGCGGGCGTCCGTACTCGAAAACTGCGGCGGCGAAGGGAGGCTGCGCAAGCGCGGAGATTACCATCGTGGCACTTGTGACCAAGCCGATACCGGCGACAGCCAGCCGGGTTTGGCGGGCCAGTGGCGGGTCGGTCCTGGGAACATACCCGACATAAAACGGGGTCGGATCCTCCGGGGCAACCCCGGCCGAAGGAACCGATACCGGTGTAACCACGGTGCCCGGGGGATTGGGCCGCGGATTCACCAGGACCACTCCGTTCTCCACCGCGAGGTTGTAGGTCGGCACCTGGTCGTCGAACGGCGGCGGCGAGGTGCCCGAATCCGGCCGGTACTGGTAGCCGTGCCAGGGGCACGTGATGCACCCGTCGATGACCTTCCCTTCGCCCAGCGGGCCATTCTGGTGGCGGCAGACGTTCGAGACGCAGCTGAGCTTCCCGTCGTAACGGAACACTGCTACCCGCTCGCCGCCCACCAACGCCACCTTGGCGCGCTTTTCGGGAATCTCGTCGACCCGGCAGACCGCGACCCACTCGCCTTGAGGCGAGCGGCGGTGATCTACCCGCCGCTCGCGAAAGGCGGCGACAACGTGGAGGCCGATGACCAGCAGGGCTCCGGCGCCGAGCATCGTCGCCCCGAGGGTGCCGGTTTCGGTCTGCATCAGCCCGAGGGCCACATGCCCGATCAGAAGGGCATAGGCCACGTACACCAGCATGTGCAGCGATTTCCAGAGGCGCGGTGTCAGCACCGAGAGCCAGAAGTCGTGGCTGGTGGCCGCCATGATCAGGAGGATCATCAGGGCGGCTCCGCCGAGCCACTCGAATGGAAAGCCGGCGACCGATCCGATGGCGGTATTCGAGGTCAGCAGGCTCACGAAAGGGTTCACGTCGCCCAGCGCGTGGAACTGGACGATCGAGAACCCCGTGTGCGCAGAGGCCACGACGCACATCGCGACGCCGAGGTGCCGCCGGTTATAGAGCAGCGGAAGGAACCCGGGCGAGAGCCGGCAGAGCGGCCCGATACAGAGGACGACGTGGAGCAGCACGAACGCGGTAAGTCCAAGTCCGCGGATCAGCGCGGTTTCCACCGTGGCATTCGGATGGCTGGCCATCAGGGTGGCAACGAACAGCGCTACCAACGCCGGGGTGCCCGTGCCCAGGCACAGATCGTAGATCCGCTTCTGGCGGTTCCAGTTGACGGCCCGGTACTGATTGCTCATTCGGGAGTCTGTCCGGAGAGGGGCGGGGGCAGGGGCCGGGTTGGAAATCGCCTCCGCGCGACGAGCGCCACGATCAGGATGAGCGGCACGACGAGGGCGAGCAGCATCGCCATGTGGAAGTGGCGGTCCCTGAGTTGCCGGATCATCGCGCCGTTCGAAGCCGGGCCACCAGGAGCGGCCAGAGCAGCACGGCGCCGGGCACGATCAGCGCCCGAAAGCCCCAGGTGCCGGCCTTCGCGGCGGAGTCGAGGCGCCCGGCCCACCGCAATGCGAAGGGGATGGCAAAGACCCCGCCGATCGCGAGGTATCCGGCGGCCGTGAAGACTAGGAGCCTGGCGAGTCCTTCACCCATGGAAGTCCACGATCTGCCAACGCTACCTCCACACCGGAGGTTCCCGATAGGTCCGGTCGGCCGGGAACCCGGCGGCTGCGGTCCGCGTTATCGGGAGAGGTCACTACCATTCCATCATGGCATCCGTCGAAACAGGGTCCCGCATGGTGGAATTCGAGGCGCTGTTGCGCCCCCAGCTGGAGATGGCCTATCGGGCGGCCTATCGAATGACGGGGGGCGCTGCGGAAGCCGAGGACCTGGTACAGGAGGCATCGCTGCTGGCGTGGCGGGGATTTGCGTCCTTCCAGCCGGGGACGAATTTTCGAGGGTGGTTCCTCCGGATCCTGACCAACGCTTTCGTGAGCCGCTTTCGCAAGCGCCGGCGGGAGGGCCAACAGGTCAGCCTCGACGAGGTGCCCGAGCTCTTTCTCTGGCGAAAATGCGCTGCGGCAAGCCTGACTATGGTGCTGGACGATCCAGCCGGCGCTCTGCTGGCCCGGCTGGATGGGGATCGGATTGGTGCTGCCATCGCGTCGCTAGCCGAGGACTACCGGGTGGTGGCGGCCCTGTACTTCGTGGAGGATTTGTCCTATCAGGAGATTGCCGGCATGATCGGGGTGCCGATCGGCACGGTGCGATCGCGTTTGTTCCGGGCCCGGCGCCACTTGCAGCGTTCCCTTTGGGATTTGGGAGTGGAGCTGGGCCTCGTGGCGGAACCGGAGGGTGCCCGATGACCGATGCGCTGACCTGCCGCCAGGCCTTCGATCGGCTGGAAGATTTCCTCGATCGAGAGCTCTCACCCGAGGAGAGCACCCGCGTCCAGGACCATCTGGAACACTGCGCGCAGTGCGCCCGGGAATTCCGCTTCGAAGCCGGTGTGCTCGAGGGGATCCGGGCCCGGCTGGGCCGGATCAAGGTTCCGGAACAACTGGCAGCCCGGATTTCCCGGGCGCTTCGGCAGGAGGCCGGGCGAGGCTGAACCGGAAAACCGTGGCCCCGCCCGGCTCCCCGTCACGCTGGCGGAACCGGAGCGGGGCAGCCAGATTCCCGGCTCCGCTCGAGATTCCCGCTGGAGATTCTTCATGAATTGGTGCGCTACTCTCGTCCTGCGTCCGGTCGGTGCCGCTCACGGAGTCGCCGTGGTATTCGCGCTGGCGACCGTGCCCCTGCTGGCTCCCCGTGCGCTGCTCGTTGCCCAGGCCCTGCCGAGTATCGCCGACAAGACCAAGGGCCTCGACAAGCGGGAAGGGTTCGTACCACTCTACTGGGAGGCCGCGAGCGGCAAGCTGTGGATGGAGCTCTCTCCGGCCCGGCTGGGGCAGGAGCTTCTCTACATCACCGGGGCGCCTACCGGCCTGGGATCCAACGACATCGGGGTTGATCGCGGCCAGATCGGGCGGGAGCGCATCGTGCGCTTTCAGCGGATCGGCCACAAGCTGCTGATGGTGCAGCCCAACTACGGGTTCCGC
>JANNGX010000029.1:0-9201 GCA_031404115.1 Gemmatimonadales bacterium
GGAGATGGTGATGCCGGGGGACAACATCCAGATGACGATCGAGCTGATCATCCCGATCGCGATGGACGACGGGCTGCGCTTCGCCATCCGCGAAGGCGGGCGGACCGTGGGCGCCGGCGTCGTTACCAAGATTCTGAAGTAGGGGTCAGGAGCCATGCCGAGAGAAAAGATCATTCTGGAGTGCACCGATTGTAAGAATCGGAACTACTTCACGGACAAGAATCGCCGGGTGCATCCCGAGCGGGTCGAGTGGAAGAAATTCTGTCCCCGTTGCGGCAAGCACCTGTTGCACAAAGAGTCGAAGTGACCGAGCAGAGCCACGCCATCGAGCAGCGCGGTGGAGGGCGGATCGGCGGATGGTTCCGCGTTTCCCGCGACTATCTCGTGGGCGTTCGCGCCGAGTTGGCCAAAGTTTCCTGGCCCACGCGTGAGGAACTGGTGAAGGCCACCCGGATGGTGGTCGTGCTCTCCCTCATCATCGGCGTTGTCCTGGGCCTCCTCGATCGGGCGCTGCAGCTGATCCTGGTGGACGGCATCGCCGCGCTGGCGCGGTAGGGCGGGGGACGGCATGGAGTATCGGTGGTACGCCGTGCAGACCACGGCGGGGCACGAGAACAAGGTCCGGACCCTGCTTCAGAAGCGGATCGAGGACGATCCGCGTCAGGCCGAGCAGAAACTGGTCCGCCAGGCCTTGGTGCCGGTGCAGGAGGCCATCGAGATCAAGAACGGCAAGAAGCTGGTGGTGGAGCGGAAGCTCTATCCCGGCTACGTGCTGATCGAGACGACAATGAGCCAGGAGGCGCAGCACCTGGTCAACAGCGTGCAAGGCGTCATCAAGTTCGTCGGCACCGGCAAGATGCCGCAGCCGCTCCGGCAGGACGAGGTCAATCGGCTGCTCGGTATCGCGGAAGAAACCGCCGAGAGCGGGCCCAAGGAAGAGATTCCCTACCTGGTCGGCCAGGCGGTGGAAATCACCGAAGGGCCGTTCGCCGATTTCAGTGGCACGGTGGAAGAAGTGCTCGGCGACAAGGGCAAGGTGAAGGTGTCGGTGTCGCTGTTCGGGCGCCCGACCACCGTTGAGCTGGACTACCTGCAGTTGAGGGGGCACTAGGAGGCAGGAGGTAGTGAGTAGCGAATAGCGAGTGGGGAAAGGCCGTCCCCTCCTGCCTGCTCGCTCCTCGCTACCTCCTGAACCGCGACCGCACGGATTTGCGGCAGAAACGACGGCGGCGGGCACACCGCGAGCCGACTTTCGCCTAGAGGAGTGGCATGGCAAAAAAGATCGTAGCGCAGGTAAAACTCCAGTGTCCCGCTGGAGCCGCGAACCCCGCTCCCCCCGTGGGCACGGCGCTCGGGCCCCAGGGCGTGAACATCATGGAGTTCTGCAAGCAGTTCAATGCCCGGACTCAGTCCCAGGCGGGGATGGTCATTCCCGTGGTGGTGACCATCTACGGCGACCGCAGCTTCACGTTCATCACCAAGACGCCCCCCGCGGCCAACCTCCTCATGAAGGAGGCGGGAATCGAGAAGGGCAGCGCGCAGCCCAACCGGAACAAGGTGGGGAAGGTCACCCGCGCCCAGCTCAGGAAGATCGCCGAAATCAAGATGGCCGATCTCAACGCGTCGGATGTCGACTCCGCCATGCGAATGGTGGCGGGGACGGCCCGCTCCATGGGGCTGGAGGTCGCCGACTGATGCGCACCCACGGCAAGAAATTCAACGCCGCGGTCGCCACAGTGGACCGGACCCGCGAGCATTCGCTCGCCGAGGCCGTCGCCAAGGTGAAGGGCGCGTCGTTCGCCAAGTTCGATGAGACCGTCGACGTGGCGGTCCGGCTGGGTGTAGACCCCCGGCACGCCGACCAGGTGGTCCGCGGCACGGTGGTCCTTCCCCATGGCACGGGCAAAACGGTCAAGGTGCTCGTCATCACTCAGGGCGACCGGGTGAAAGACGCCGAGGCGGCCGGCGCCGATTACGCCGGTATCGAGTACGTCCAGAAGCTCAAGGACGGCTGGCTCGACGCCGACGTGATCGTCGCCACGCCGGACGTGATGGGTCAGCTGGGCCAGCTCGGCAAGATCCTCGGTCCCCGCGGCCTGATGCCCAATCCGAAGGCCGGCACGGTCACCATGGACGTGGGCCGTGCGGTGCGGGAAATCAAGGCCGGCAAGATTGAGTTCCGGGTGGATAAGACCGGCAACGTCCACGCCCCGATCGGCAAGGTGTCTTTCGGCGCGAAGCAGCTGGAAGAGAACCTCGCCGCCTTCATGGATACCATCGTGAAGGCCCGCCCCTCGGCGGCCAAGGGCATCTATCTCAGGTCGGCGACCGTGTCCAGTACGATGGGCCCGGGCGTTCGGCTGGACACGGCGGTGTACCGATGAGCAGCAAGACCGAACGGGAGAACCAGGTGGCGGCATTGACCGACCGCCTCAAGGGTTCGCCCGACATCTACGTCACCGACTTCAGCGGGCTTTCGGTCGGCAAGCTCACCGAGCTGCGCCGGCGGTTGCGCGTCGCGGGCGCCCGCTACGTGGTGGTGAAGAATACGCTGGCACAGCGGGCGCTGGCGGCCAACAAGATCAGTGCGCTGGACGACCATCTGGCTGGTCCGACCGGACTGGTGGTGGCCGGGGCCGATCCGCTGGCGGCCGCGAAGGTAATCAGCGATTTCGCCCGCGAGTACCAGAAGCCGAAGGTCAGGATCGGGCTGGTGGACGGGCGGGCCGTGGATCCGGCCTACGTGAAGCGCCTGGGCGAACTGCCCTCGCGGGACGCGCTGCTGAGCCAGTTTGCCGGCGCCCTCAACGGGGTGCTCTATCAGATGGTTGGCGCCCTCGAGGCGCTTCGCGAAAAGCGTCAGGCCGAAGCCTCTTAACTGGACGACAAGGACACCGAGACAATGACTACCATGACGAATGACCAGATCATCGAGGCTATCGGCACCAAGACCGTGGTCGAGTTGGCCGACCTGATCGAGGCCTTCAAGACCAAGTTCAACGTCACCGTCGTCGCCGCGGCCTCCGCGGGCGGAGCCGGGGGCGGTGGCACCTCCGCGCCCGCCGTCGAGGAGCAGACCGAGTTCTCGGTCATCCTCAAGGAGGGGGGCGCCAAGAAAATCCAGGTCATCTAGGTGGTTCGCGAAATCACCTCGCTCGGCCTGAAGGAAGCCAAGGACCTCGTCGACGGCGCCCCCAAGACGGTGAAGGAAGGCGTCACCAAGGCCGAGGCCGAGGAGCTCAAGAAGCGGCTGGAGGAGCAGGGCGCGGTCGTCGAGCTGAAGTAGGGCCAAGCCCTATCCCGAGCCGCCGGGCGCCGTCGGCGTTCTGGCAGGCGAGGGATCAGGCCAAACCCTATTTCAGTGAGACGGCATGCGAGCTTCTGCCCGCGCACCGCAATTCGTGTTGCACCACCGCCCCGGGGGGGCCTTCCGCATTCGGCGGAGGGGCGCCCCGGCGTGTCTCTATTTGTGTGACTTCGGGGTAATCGATGCCTGAGACCCTACCGCTGATTTCGTTTTCGAAGCGTGAAGGCGGCATGGCAATGCCGCATCTGCTCGATATCCAGACCCGGGCCTTCCAGTCCCTCCTCGTCCCCGACGACGTGGCGGGTGACCGGCAGGACGTCTCGCTGGAGCGGGTGTTCCGCGACCTCTTCCCGATTTCGGACGTCAACGGGAAGTACGAGCTCGATTTCAAGAGCTATGCGCTGGGCGAGCCGAAGTATTCGGTGGAGGAGTGCATCGAGCGGGACATGACGTATGCCGCACCCCTCAAGGCCACGCTGCTCCTCAATGTGTTCGAGGACGTGGACGGCCAGCGCCGCCTGAAGAACCAGATCGAGCGCGAGGTCTACCTGGGCGAGCTGCCCATCATGACCCCGCTTGGCACGTTCGTCATCAATGGCGCGGAGCGGGTGGTGGTGAGCCAGCTGCACCGCTCGCCGGGTGTGGTGTTCGAGGAAGAAACCCACCCGAACGGCCAGCGGCTGTTCTCGGCCCGGATCATTCCGTTCCGCGGTTCCTGGGTGGAGTTCACCATCGACATCCACGATGTGATTTACGTCCACATCGACAAGAAGAAGAAGTTCCCGGCCACGGCGCTGCTCCGGGCCTTCGGCTACGGCACCAACGCGGACATCCTCCGCCTCTTCTTCGCCACCAAGTCGCTCAACATCACCGGCAAGCTCGAGGGCCGGCAGGAGCGCCGCGAGGTCATCGGTGCGCTGCTCGCCGCCGATGTGGCCAATCCCGAGGATGCCGCCGGTGCGCCGCTGGGTCAGGTGGGTGACGAGCTCACCCCCGAGCGCATCAACGCGATGCGCCACGTGGGCGTCAAGACGGTCCAGGTCTTTGCCGGGTACACCACGCTGGACCTGCGGGAGGACGAGCAGCCCACCACCACGCGCGACCGCCACACCTGGGTGCTCGCGTTCGCCTGCGCCGATCCCGACACCGGTGAAGTGATCGCCGAGGCCGGCGCGGAGCTGGCCGACACGCTCCGCCAGAAGATCCTGGGCGCCGGCGTAACCAAGGTCGACGTGCTGCTGCCGCCCGGGCGGGCGGAGTCGCCGCTGATCAAGAACACCCTGGCCAAGGACCCGACCAAGAGCGAGTCCGACGCGCTGCACCAGATCTACGGCTTGCTGCGCCCGGGCGACGCGCCCAACCTCGAGACCGCGCGGCAGCAGCTGCAGCGGCTGTTCTTCAACCCGAAGCGATACGACCTGGGCCGGGTGGGGCGGTACAAGATCAACCAGCGGCTCGGCCTCAAGACCGATCCGAACCATGCGGTCCTCACCGAAGAGGACTTCATCGCCATCGTGCGCTACCTGATCGACCTGCACGACGGCCGGGGCCACACCGACGACATCGACCACCTGGGTAACCGGCGAATTCGCTCGGTGGGCGAGCTCATCGCCAACCAGTTCTCCGTGGGCCTCTCCCGGATGGCACGGCTGGTGAAGGAGCGGATGAGCATCAACTCCGATCCGGAAAAGATCTCGCTCGACGACCTGGTCAACGCCCGGACGGTGTCGGCGGTGATCCAGGCGTTCTTCGGCTCGTCCCAGCTCTCGCAGTTCATGGACCAGACCAACCCGCTGGCCGAGCTGACCAACAAGCGGCGGCTCTCCGCGCTCGGACCGGGCGGCCTGACGCGGGAGCGCGCCGGCTTCGAAGTCCGCGACGTGCATTACTCGCAGTACGGCCGGATGTGCCCGATCGAGACGCCGGAAGGCCCCAACATCGGCCTGATCACCAGCCTCTCGACCTTTGCCCGGATCAACGAGCTGGGCTTCATTGAGACGCCCTACCGCGTGGTCAAGGACGGCCGGGTCGGCAGCGACATCCGCTGGCTCTCGGCCAGCGAGGAAGAGGGCTACACCGTTGCGCAGGCCAACGCGACGCTGGACGCGGACGGCAAGTTCGTCGACAACCTGGTGCTCTGCCGGAAGGGTGACGACTACCCGCTCCTGCCGCCGAGCCGGATCGACTTCATCGACGTGAGTCCGGAGCAGCTGGTGTCCATCGCGGCGGCGCTGATTCCGTTCCTGGAGCACGACGACGCGAACCGGGCCCTCATGGGCTCGAACATGCAGCGTCAGTCGGTGCCGCTCCTGTTCCCCCAGGCGCCGCTGGTCGGCACCGGGCTCGAAGAGAAGGTGGCCCGCGACTCCGGTGCGGTTATCGCGGCGCGGCGGGGCGGGGTGGTCACCCGGGTTACGGCGGACGAAATCATCATCGACAGCGGCGAGGGCCAGTCTCCCGTCGGAGATCAGCCGCTCACCCGCCTGGCGCAAGTCGACCGGTACCGGGTCAAGAAGTACTGGCGCACCAACCAGGATACCGCCATCAACCAGCGTCCTCTGGTCCACGAGGGCGAGCGGGTGGCCGACGGTCAAATCGTGGCCGACGGCGCCGCCACCGAGGCTGGTGAGCTGGCCCTGGGCAGCAACGTCATCGTGGCGTTCATGCCATGGTACGGGCATAACTTCGAAGACGCCATCGTACTGTCCGAGCGACTGGTGAAGGACGACGTCTACTCGTCCATCCACATCCAGGAGCTGGAACTGCACGTGCGGGACACCAAGCGCGGCCAGGAAGAGATCACCCGGGAAATCCCCAACGTCTCCGACGAGGCGCTGGTAGACCTGGACGAGCGGGGCATCATCCGGATCGGCGCCCACGTCAAGCCGGGCGACATCCTGGTCGGCAAGATCACCCCGAAGGGCGAGACCGAGCTTTCACCGGAAGAGAAGCTGCTCACCGCGATCTTCGGCGAAAAGGCCAAGGACGTGAAGGACAGCTCGCTCAAGGTACCGCCGGGCATGAAGGGCACGGTCATCGACGTCAAGATTTTCAGCCGGATCGAAGATCAGGTCGTCGAGAAGGACCGGGGTGAGCGCATCGGTGAAGTGCGCCGCATCGAGCACGAAGAAAAGAACCGGATCAACGAGGTGATGCTCAACGAGCTCTCCGCGCTGCTCGCCGCGAACACCGTCGCACTCATGCTCAAGGCCGGGACGGTGGAGGAGTTCCTCCCCGCCGGTACCACGCTGACCGTCGACCGGCTTCTGGGCATCGACCTCACCGAGGTCGATCTCAAGACGCTACGGGTGCAGGACCGCAGCGCCAACGACCGGATCCGGGCCACCATCGACGCCGCGGCGCGGGAGCGGGCCCGGGTGGAGGAGAAGGCCGAGGATCAGATCGACAAGATCCTCCAGCCCGACGAACTGCCGCCTGGCGTGATCCAGCTCGTCAAGGTGTACCTGGGCGAGAAGCGGAAAATCTCGGTCGGCGACAAGATGGCGGGCCGCCACGGCAATAAGGGCATCGTGGCCCGGATCGTCCCTGAGGAGGACATGCCGTTCCTTCCCGACGGATCGCCGGTCGATATCGTGCTCAACCCGCTGGGCGTCCCCAGCCGCATGAACGTGGGCCAGATCCTCGAGACCCACCTCGGCTGGTGCGCTCAGATGCTGGGCTTCAAGGCCAAGACGCCGGTGTTCCGTGGGGCCGACGAGGGCGAGATTGGCGTGCTGATGCGCCTGGCCGGACTCCGGTGGGCGGGAGAGGGCCTCAAACTCTCTCACTCGGCCCCGGCGCCGGATGCCCCGTTGATCGACGTGGTGGTCGCCGACCTGAAGCGGACCGGAGTGGCCGGCGCCACCCTGGACGCCTCGGGGATCGAGCTGCTCGCCAAGGGCGGCGCCCGGACCAAGGAGCTGTACGAGCAGGTGAAGGCGTACCTGGTGGCGGCTGCCAAGGAACTTGCCACCCGGCAGATCACCCAGCGCGGCTACGAGGCGGGGTACCACCGCTCCGAGGCGGGCGCGGTCGGGAAGGGGCGCGATGCGGCGCTCAAGGAGCTGGAAAAACTGGCGGCCATGGACGCACCGGCCACGCTCGACGACTTGGGACGGCCTGCCCTGGCGGCGCTGCTCCGGGGCAAGGCGGGCGCCGCCGAGGTCAGCGCGGCCTCCGACGAGCTGATCCGTGCCGCGGGGCTCACCCCGGCGGGCAAGGTTCGCCTGCGCGACGGACGGACTGGCCTGGCGTTCGAAAGCGATGTGACCGTGGGGGCGATCTACATGCTGAAGCTCTCCCACCTGGTCGACGACAAGATCCACGCGCGTTCGATCGGACCGTACTCGCTGGTCACCCAGCAGCCGCTGGCCGGCAAGGCGCAATTCGGCGGCCAGCGGTTCGGTGAAATGGAAGTGTGGGCGCTCGAGGCCTACGGCGCGGCACATCTCCTCCAGGAGATGCTCACCGTGAAATCCGATGACGTCAATGGTCGGAGCAAGGTCTACGAGGCAATCGTGAAGGGGCAGAACCTCCCCGAGCCGGGAATTCCGGAATCCTTCAACGTGCTGGTCAAGGAACTTCAGGCGCTCGGGCTCAAGGTGACGCTTGGGACCACCGCCGAAGGCGAGGAATAAATGATCGACTTTCGCAGTGGGCGGGAGCCCAAGAGCTCGAGCTTCGACTACATCGCGATCCGTCTCGCGGCCCCCGAAGAAATCCGGGGTCCCCGGGACCCCAAGGAACGGGAGCGCCTGGAACTTCAGGGCATGCGCTCCTGGTGGTCCTGGGGCGAGGTCACCAAGCCGGAGACCATCAACTACCGTTCCTTCAAGCCGGAGCGGGATGGCCTTTTCTGCGAGCGCATCTTCGGTCCCGTCAAGGACTGGGAATGCCATTGCGGGAAGTACAAGCGGATCCGCTATCGCGGGGTGATCTGCGATCGGTGCGGCGTGGAAGTCACGCTGTCCAAGGTCAGGCGCGAGCGCATGGGCCATATCGAGCTCAGTGTGCCGGTGGCGCACATCTGGTTCTTCAAGACCCTCCCCAGCCCGATGGGCAACCTGCTCAACATCACGCTCCGGGAGCTCGAGCGGGTCATCTACTACTCGAGCTACATCGTCATCGATACCGGTAAGCAGGAAGTGGACTTTCAGCAGCTGCTCGATGAAGAGGAATACCTCGCCCTGCGCCAGAAGGCCCGGGAAGAGGGCGATACCGGCTTCCGCGCCGACATCGGCGCGCCGGCGGTGCGCGCGCTCCTCGAGCGGATCGACGTGAAAAAGCTGGCCGATGAGCTCCGCTCGTCGGTGGCCACCGAGACGAGCCAGCACCGCAAGAAGCAGATGCTCAAGCGGCTCAAGATCGTCGACGCCTTCCTGTTCTCCGGGGAAAACCAGGACTCGGGCGGCAACAATCCGACCTGGATGATCATGGACGTCGTGCCGGTCCTGCCGCCGGATCTCCGGCCGCTGGTCCCGCTCGACGGCGGACGGTTCGCGACCAGCGACCTGAACGATCTCTACCGCAGGGTCATCAACCGGAACAACCGGCTCCAGAAGCTGATCCAGCACCGCGCGCCGGAGGTGATTCTACGGAACGAGAAGCGGATGCTGCAGGAGGCGGTGGACGCGCTCTTCGACAACGGCCGCCGCAGCAAGGCGATTCGCGGCCGCGGCAAGCGTCCCCTCAAGTCCCTGAGCGACATGCTCAAGGGCAAGCAGGGCCGCTTCCGGCAGAACCTGCTGGGCAAGCGGGTGGACTACTCGGGCCGGTCAGTGATCGTGGTGGGACCGGAGCTCCGGCTCCACCAGTGCGGTCTGCCCAAGGCGATGGCGGTCGAGCTCTTCAAGCCGTTCATCATCCACAAGCTGGTGGAAAAGGGCATCGCCGAA
>JANNGX010000030.1:0-3866 GCA_031404115.1 Gemmatimonadales bacterium
TTCCCGCGTCGGGGCCGGCGATCGAGGTCTGGCCGGTGAAGTACCCGGTGACGATCAGGCGCGGAAGCGTGGGGTCGCCCTGCGGAGTGAACTTCGAGCCAAGATCGGCCAGGGATGTGGTTGGACCATTCACCCGGCCGCCGAACTGACGCATGTAGGAAGCGCGGAACTGATTGATCTTGTTCGCGCCAAGCGTCCACGTGTGGGCAAGGTTCACGTTGTGCTGGCTCCACTTGAAGTCGCGATCAACCCAGGGGATGTTTCCGCCAAGCGAAAGCGGCTGGGTGTCGGTGCCCTGCTGATAAAAGTAGCTCAGGGTCACGGTCTGGGTGGCCGAGACCTTGTGATCGAGCTTCAGCGTCGCCTCGTTGGTGTTGAGCGGATCCGGACGGCGGACCTCGTAGAAGTTGTTGGGCAAGTTTGAGGCCGGGACGAACTTGTCCTGAATGTTTTTGGCGGTCAGGTCGAACCGCGCGGCCGGGATGATCCCTCCGGGGAACGGCTGTTGGGTCAGGGGATCGCGGGGCTTGAGGGTGGACAGAGAGAAGTCGCCCGCGCGCTCGCGCTCGGTGGGAACCACGGCCGAGTTGCGATAGTAGGTTTCCTCCTGACGCAGGCCGGAATAGCTGACGAAGAAGAACGTCTGGTCCTTCTTCACCGGACCACCGAAAGCGCCGCCGAACTGGTGGCGATCGAGGGGGTCTTTGCTGGCGGTGATCCCCGGTGCGGCCCATCGCTTGGAATTCAGCTTCTCATTCCGGAAGAACTCGAAGGCGGCGCCGTGGTACTCATTCGTGCCCGACTTCGTGACCACGTCGACCACACCCGCAGCGTACCGTCCATACTCCGCCGCGTAGCCATTGGTGAGGACACGAAACTCCTGTACGGCTTCAGGATTGGGCGCCGGGTTTCCGGTGCCACGGAGGCCCGCGGTGTTGTTCCCGCCGTCGAGCTGGAAGTTGACGCTGCCCGTCTGGGCGCGACCGGAACCGTTGATCGTGGTCAGTTGCTCGGGTCCGCCCAGAGAATTGGCGTTGTCATTGCTGGAAACACCTCCCGTGAGGCTGAGCAGGGAATAGAGGTCGCGGTTCACGAGGGGGAGGTTCAGGACCTCGTTCTGGCCGACCGTCCTGGAGAGGGTGGCGGAGGTGGTCTCGACCAGCGGCGCGTCGGCCACGATCGAGACGAC
Source organism: Gemmatimonadales bacterium (assembly GCA_031404115.1). GTDB lineage: Bacteria > Gemmatimonadota > Gemmatimonadetes > Gemmatimonadales > GWC2-71-9 > JABFSM01. The sequence continues at coordinate 1,190 of JANNGX010000030.1, forward strand.
TTCGGTGAGGGCGCCGAGCTCGATAACCGGATCGACACGAGCGTTGCGGCCGACCTCAAGAAGAATGCCGGTCTGGGAGAAGCTCTTGAAGCCCGGCATGTTCACGACCAGCATGTAGTTGCCCACGGGCAGGAGACGCAACGCGTACTGGCCCGTGCCATCGGTGACGGCGCTCCGGGAGTACTGCGTGCCGGTGTTGGTGGCGGTGACGGTTGCTCCCGGCACCGTGCCGCCGGTGGTGTCTTTGACGCCTCCGAGGATCGCGCCGGCTGGGATCTGGGCTTCGACCGGAGTCGAGAGCAGCAGCGCGGCCACCAGGGCGGCGGCGATCCTCCAGACCTTGAGTCGACGATGGGAACGCGCCGGTTCCGTGATGTGCAGTGCCTTCATTTGTTTCTCCTGACGGTGATCTCGTATTCCGACGCCACGCGGTATTTGTCCTTGAGAGGGACAATATCCCCGCCGCGGCTCGACTGTCAAGGGGGAAGCCGGTCCCGAAGGGATCGCATCCACGTCCTAGCAGGCCTGTAAACCGCCATGGACGACCAGGAAGGCCGGAGAGACCAGCTTTCGCCGTCCGTCCTGGGTTTATATTGGACGGGAATAAGACAAATGCGGCCCCCGTATCCGCCTATCCTGCCCTGCCCGACCTTGAGGAACACCTACTTGTTATTGGTAACGCCGGTGGTGGTCGGAGTGCTCGAACCAGCCGGCCGCGCCGCCTGCCAGCCCGAGTTGAGTTTGGCCACGAGGTCCTTCACGAGAGCCGCGTTCTCCGGCTTACCCGCGATGTTCTGGTTTTCCTGCGGGTCGGTCTGGTGGTCGTACAGCTCCACCGCCGCCACTTTCGAGTGGTCGTCGCGGTGGGCCCACTGGGTCAGGCGATACCGTTCGGTGACCATCGAATAACCCATGAGCGCGACTCCGCCGGTTGACTTGTTGGCGCTCCGCGGATACTGGCTGAAGGCCGCGGACTTCCAGGGTCGCTTTGGATCGTCGAGCAGCGGCTTGAAGCTCGTGCCTTCAAGATGGGAGGGCAGGGGCAGGCCCGCGAGTTCGGACAGGGTCGGATAGACGTCCACGAACTCAACGATGCCGTCGGTGCGGACGCCGGTGTTCTTCATGCCCGGTGCCGAAATCATCAGGGCGCCGTTGGTGTCGTTCTCCATGTTGCTGTGCTTGGCCCAGGCGTCGTGCTCGCCGAGCTTCCAGCCGTGGTCGCCCCAGAGGATGACGATGGTGTTCTTGCGGAGCCCCAGGCGGTCGAGCTCGTCGAGGAGTTTGCCCACCTGGGCGTCGGTGTAACTGACCGAGGCGTAATAGCCGTGCTTGAGCTGACGGGCGAGGTCGTCGGGAATCGAGCCTTCGGGAATGGCGTGGTACTTGCGCAGCTCGCCCCCAGGGAGGACCGAATACTCGGGGGCGTCTTTCGGGCGGAACTTGTTCTGGGCGAGCTGGATCTTCGCCGGATCGTAGAGGTCCCAGTACTTCTTCGGGGACACGAAGGGCAGGTGAGGCTTGATGAAGCCAACTGCGAGGAAGAAGGGTTCCTTCTTCGTGCTCATCTCTTTCAAGGTGGCGATGGCCAGCTCGGCCACTTTGCCGTCCGTGAACGTGTGGTCCGGCACGTCGACTTTCTCGAAGGCGGGGCCGCGCGAGTTCAGTTCCGTCGATGGAGGCCCATCAGGCGAGGTGGGCGCCTTCTTTGAGGCGCCAGCCTGCGAACCCCCCTCCGCGTCAGGCTCGCCTTCGTACTGGCGCTGGTCTAGCTTGACGTTCTCCGGCAGTGCGTACTTGACTGCCTTGGGCGTCTGCCAAGGCACCGACCAGGTTGGGGGGTCGTCGTAACCCCCGTGATAGATCTTGCCCATGCCCTGGACGAAGTAACCGTTCTGCTTGAAATGCTGGCCCAGGGTCACCACGTTGGGAATGGCGGTGCGGAAATGAGTGACCAGGTCCCACACCTTGGTGGTGTCCGGCCGCGTGCCGGTCATCAGGCTCGACCGCGTGGGCGCGCACACTGCCTGCTGGACATAGGCCCGGTTGAAGACCACTCCGGATTTTCCGAGGCGGTCAATGTTAGGGCTCCTGATGTAGTCCTTGCCATAGACGCCAAGTTCCGGCCGAAGGTCATCCACGGCGATGAACAAGACGTTCGGGCGGTCGGCGGCGTGCGCCAGGCCGGCGGACAGGAGCCAGGGCAACGTGCGAAGAAGCGTCTTCATGGGGAAAGATCCTCAGTTAGCAATCGAGCGGTGACCTGTCAAGAGCGTTCAGGCTATTGTTCGAGGTAAAGACAATAGTTCCCTCTTCGACGGTCTGTCAAGGGAGAAAAGTGCCGTTGCGGAGAATCACCAGGGGCGCGCCGAAAGCGCCCAAAGGCCCTGGAGAAGACCTCGCAACCGCCGTTCCACCAGCGAAGGGCCTTAGAAAATGCTTGCGCTGGCCCGACACCTTGGGGTTATATTGAACGCTAATAAGACAAATGCGGCCCATTCACCCTCAGAATCTGCGCGTGGCCACCCGAGGCACCACACGGGAGATCAACCGTCGGATCGCTCTGAATCTCATCCGCACCAACCAGCCGATCTCGCGCGCCGATCTCGCGCGTTTGATGGGAACCAGGCGGGGCGCGGTCAGCCTTCTGGTCAACGAGCTGATCGAGGATGGCGCGATC
>JANNGX010000031.1:0-2392 GCA_031404115.1 Gemmatimonadales bacterium
CACTGGTCACCGCTCACGTGTGTATCACTCTCCCCATCGAGTCCAGGCACGCTTCGGCAATCGCCTCCGAAAGCGTTGGATGGGCGTGGATGGCCAGATCGACCTCTTCCACCGTGTATTCGTTCTCGCGTGCCACCACCAGTTCGTGGATCATCTCGGAGGCGTGGCTCGCCACGATGTGGGCGCCCAGGATCTCTCCATACTTCTTGCCGCGGATGATCTTGACGAACCCTTCGGTTTCCATCGAAGCGCGGGCCCGCCCGTTGGCCGACATGGGGAACTTGCCTACCTGATAGTCCAGCTTCTTCTCTTTGCACTGGTCTTCGGTGAGGCCGATGCTGGCCACCTCGGGGTGGCAGTAGGTCACACTGGGCACGTTGTCATACATGATGGGGTGGGGCGTGTGCCCCGCAATCAGCTCGGCGACGAAAACCCCCTCGCGACTGCCCTTGTGCGCCAGCATCGGTGGCCCGGCTACGTCGCCGATGCAGTAGACGCCGGGCGCGGTGGTCTCGAGCGTTGCGAGATTGACCTTGACAAATCCGCGGTCGCTCAGCTCGATGCCGCTCTCGGTGAAGCCCATGCCTTCGGTGTTCACGGCGCGGCCGGCCGCCATGAGCACCTTCTCGGCCACGACCTTTTCCGTCTTCCCGCCGACTTCCATTTCGAGGGTTACTTCGTTCGCGGCAACGGTCGCCTTGAGCACTTTGGCCCCGGCCAGCACCGTGATGCCGCGTTTTTTGTAGCTCTTGGCAATGACATCGGAGGATTCCGCATCCTCGATCGGCAGCACCCTTGGCAGCGCCTCGATGAGGGTCACCTTGGTGCCGAAGGCATTGAAAATATCGGCAAACTCGGATCCGACCGCGCCGGCGCCCACGATCGCCATCGTGACGGGCGCCGTTTCCAGGAACAACGCCTCGTCCGAGGTGATCACCGTGGTCTTGTTGATCTCGAGCCCGATCTGGGGAATGCCCTTGACCCGCGATCCGGTCGCGATGACGACGGCCTTGCCGGCCTCATGCACATCATTGCCGACCTTCACCTTCTTGCCCGGCAGCAGCACACCGGCGCCCCGTATCACGGTGACTTTGTGCTTCTTCATCAGGAACTCGACGCCCTTCGAGTTCTGTTCCGACACCACGCGGCTCCGCTTCATGGCGACGCCGTAGTCTCCCGTGACGCCGCCGACCTCGATGCCCAGGGCCTTGGCGTCATGCCTGATCAGATTGATGGCGTATGCGCTGTGGAGCAGCGCCTTGGTGGGGATGCAGCCGATGTTGACGCAGACTCCGCCCAGCTTGTCCTTCTCCACGACCGCGGTGCTGAGCCCGAGCTGGGCGGCGCGAATCGCGCAGACGTAGCCGGCCGGTCCGCCGCCGACGACGATGACGTCAAATTGTGCCATTGAAGTATTCCGGGAAAAGTGAGCGGTGAGCAGCGTCCCTGTTCACCAGACCAGGGCCAGCGGATTCTCGAGCAGCATCTTCAGAGTCTTCATGAACTGCGCACCGGTGGCGCCGTCAATGACACGGTGGTCGCACGACATCGTCAGGCGCATGCGCCGGCGCACCTGGACCGTACCGTTCACGACCGCCGGCACCGGGGCGATCCGTCCCACCGCCAGGATTCCCGCCTCGGGCGGATTGATGATGGCCGTGAAGTGCTCGATGTCGAACATACCGAGATTCGAGACCGAGAAAGTACTGCCGGTGTATTCCTCAGGCTTGAGCTTTCGCTCCCGGGCCCGGCCGGCCAGGTCCCGGGTCTCGGCCGAGATCTCGCGCAGGCTCTTCCGCTCGGCGTTCCGGAGCACTGGAGTGATGAGGCCGTCCTCCACGGCCACGGCCACGCCGATATGCACTTCGTTCCAGAGGCGGAGGTGATCGTCCTGCCACCAGGCATTGGCTGCAGGATGCTGGTGCAGCGCGGTGGCAACCGCCTTCAGGATGATGTCGTTGAACGAAATCTTGCCCTGGTCGCCCGAGGCGGCGTTGAGCGCCTCGCGCGCCTCGGCCACCCGCTCCATGTCGACTTCGCTGGTGAGATAGAAGGTCGGAATCGGGCCGATGGACTGCACCAGGCGCTTGGCGATGGTCTTCCGGATCTGGGTGAGCGGGACGTCCGAGAAGGCGGTGACCGGTGACCGGTGAGCGGTGACCGGTAGAGCACTCGTCCCACCGGTAACTGGTGACCGGTCACCGCTCACCGTTTCCAGGTCCCGCTTGATGATCCGGCCCTCGGGTCCGCTCCCGGTGACGCCCTGGAGGTTCACTCCGGTGTCCGCGGCGATTCTCCGCGCCAGCGGCGACGCCTTCGCGCGCGCCGGCGGTGCGGAGGGGGCGGCGGGTGCGGACGGCGAGGGCGGCGGTGCGGGCGCCGCCGGCGCCGC
>JANNGX010000032.1:0-2861 GCA_031404115.1 Gemmatimonadales bacterium
CGAGGTCCGGTACGTCTGCGCCCTGACCGGGCGCCCGGCCTCCGCCTCTCACGGCCCGGTCGGCGTGCGCGGCCTGGGGCTCCGCTTCCTCTACTTCGAGGCGGCGGACGAATCGCGAGGCGCCTCCATACACTGAGAGGCCGTGGAGCGGCCCTCTCCCGCCGCCTCGACGGCCGGGCGGCGGCGCCATCGGGTTCGCAGGCAGGCCCAGCTCCAACGCCTCGGCTACATCTCCCTCTTTTCCGGGGATGAGTTTCTTCCCTGTCCGCTCTTCGATGTCGGCAATCATCGCGTCCACTTTGCTCTTGCCGTCCGGGCCTGGGGAATCCGCCACGGCGAGAGCCAAAGCCGCCTTGTGAGCCCCGGAGTCAGGGAGTGCGGCGAAGACGTCTTCGGCCTTCACCACCATCTCCGCCGCCAGGTTGAGCATAGCGACGAATGGTTGCCCGCCTGGAATGGCTCCGATCATGGATTTACCGATCAGCGTATCATCGATGCGAGCCGCGACCTTAACAACCGCCGCCGCTTGCCCGCCGAAACGCTTCAGAAACGAAAGTATTCGCATGAAATCTCCTCTGATTATGACCCGCATGGCTATTCTATCGCATCGACAGGAATCGGCACCCACTGGAATGGCCCCTGCTGCCCGCCTTCAATGGGAATTTGCACCTCGCGCCACGCCTGGTCACCTACGATGCCCATGTCCACGCCACGCGCGAGCGGAGGCGTCTGCTCGCACGGGATGTTCGCCCGCACCCAGTCCGTTCGCCCCGCCTGCCCCATGATCTTCATGCGCACCTTGACGGCCCGCACCACGGTCTGGCCCGCCACCGACACCTGGACGGCCCAGAGCCCGCCCCGGATGCCATCCGGCATCCGCCAGATCTTCTCCGCCCTGCCCGCGAATGTCTTCGCCGCCGAGTAGCGCGAAACCGGCGCTCCGCCGCCCGGCTGATCGGTCAGGATGGCGACCGTCACATCGCCGGCGCAGTCCGCATCCACCTGGATCTCGGAGAACAGCGCAATCCCGCCGCTCGGGATCAGTAAGAAGTCCGGCTGGAATGGTGCGCCGGACTCCACCACGCGCCCGAAGGGAATCAGCCACATCTCGCCGCCGTAGATCGAGAACTCGCCCGAACTGGTCACGCGGACACGAACCTGCTTCGCCCTGAAGTTGCCCAGGTCTAAGATGACTGGTCGCCGCGCCCCCGCAGCCACGGTCAGGACCAGATCCGCAGCCCCGTCCCGGCTGATGGTCACCGTCGCCGTCGCCGCGTTCAGGATGTCGAACCGCAAGCTCTCGAACTGCTTGAGTTTCTGCGTGCCGTAGTCGGACCATCCGCTGTCGTACCCGCCGCCCTCGCCCGCGCCGTAGAGCATGGCGATCGGCTTCAATTCCAGGCTCAACTCGTAGAGCCGGAACTGCTTGATGCTCGATACGTTGAGCTTGCCAGTCCGCAGCGTCATGGGCTTGTCGACCCACTTGACTGTCTCGGCCGCCGCCGCTGGGAATGTGACTGCCGCAGTCGGAGCCTGCGCCCCAGGGTAGTCCTCAGAGAAAACCATGGAGAGCGTGTCTTGGCTGCGGTAGGTCAGTTTCAGCCGCCGGACCTCCGCCACGAACGGAAACCGGATCGGCGCGGACTCCCAGAAGAAGCCCCGCGCGGCGTCGAGCGTCGACACGAAGAATCCCAGCGTCCGCACATAGGCCCATGCGGCCCAGAGCCGGAATCGGCCGGCCAGCAGCAGCCGCATCTGGTGTCCCTCAATCAGCGCTGGCATCGGCACTGTCACCGTGCGGCGCCCGCCCGTCTCAGCCATCGTCCCAGCGTCCCGCTGCTCCATGCCCGCCGTGGGCGTCAGGGATTGCGAAACGTCGCTCTGCACGGCCCACTCCATCGCGATGCCGTTCTCGACGTCGAACCGCAACGCCCGCAACTCCTTGGCGTCGGACGTGCCAAACGTCATCCACTGGCTATCGAAGTCTTCCGCCTCGCGCGCCTGCACCTCAAAGCGGAATGCGAACTCGGATACCTCCGAACGGGCTCCTGCAGTGGTGCCCTCCAGCCGGATCGAGAAGTTGCGGCACTCGTTCCCAAGCGCTTTCGCGAGAGCCGTACCCGTCTCGAGCGTCTGGAAGACGGGAGACACCCACGTCGATCCAGTGAGCGATCCTAGCGCGAAATCATCCGCACCGTCGTTAACGTATAGCTTAACGGTGGCCGTCCCGCCCCGCATGTTGCAGCGGAACATGAGGTCCTGAATGGTCTTGCCAAGGTCCGCAACTCCGAGATCCATGTAGGCGCTCTGGTAGATCCATTCGATGGGCGATCCGGCATCGGTGAACCCCTCGTTGTCGGCCCACACCTCGCCCACTCCGCCGCCGATCAGGAAGTCCCCACCCGTCCCCTCGAAGAACATAGACCGGATGTGCTTTCCCGCAGCCAGGCGCATGAAGCTCCAGCGCTCAGACGGCAAGTGGTACACCAGCGCCCCCGTCGGCTGACTCTCGCCGGTGGACGGATACGCGAAGATCAGCCGGTCTCGCACCCAGGCGAGCACGCAACGCGACCGCGCAGCGGGGCTATCGCTGAGCGGCGGGACGCTGATGTTGCCCAGATCGACCGCTTGCCCTCGGAACAACGGGTCCAGGTCCTGACTCAGCTTGCGGCCGAAGTCCATATTGAACGAGTAGATGCCGTCGTCGGAGGCGTAGAAGAAGAGGCCTCCGGACTCGCCGCCAGCCTCGCACACCGCGTTAACGCCCAGGATGCCGTGGCGCGCCGAAGTCTTAATCTGACGTCCGGGCCAACTCCCGTCCACCCGGTGAATCGACCGCTCTTTCCAGAAGAGGCATGCCG
>JANNGX010000033.1:0-13277 GCA_031404115.1 Gemmatimonadales bacterium
CCATCAGGCCGGCGTAAACCCCTTCCTCGAGCGGAATACCGAGTTTCTGCGCCGCTTCCCGGGCCGTCTGGCGCATCGCTCCGTCATACGCCTCGCTCATGTCGGGAAAACGCTCATCGCCTTTGCGCACGTGCCCGACCAGAGGATTCTTGGCCGTCAGATTGAGATGGTCCGAGATCAGCATCAGGGTTCCGGCGGAAAAGCTCTTGCGCACCCCGCCCGCGGCATTGGTGACGATCAGGCGGCTGATCCCCATGGCACCGAACACCCGCACCGGAAGGACGTTCTCTTCCGGGGTGTATCCCTCGTACATGTGGAAGCGGCCGCTCTGGGCGATCACGGTCTTCCCGCCCAGCAACCCGATGACCAGCTCGCCCTTGTGCCCCTCCACTTTCGGCGCGTGAAACCCCGGGAGATCCCCGTAGGGAATCCGTACCGCCTCACCCATCGCGTCGGACAGACCGCCTAACCCGGAACCGAGGACGATGGCGAGAGATGGTGGTCGCCCCCGCAGCTCCGCCGTTAGGATATCGCGCGAGGCGATGATATTGCTCACAGCAGGATCCCCGCGATGGTGGCCGACATGAAGTTGGCCAGCGTGCCCGCCAGCATGGCGCGGAAGCCGAGCCGGGCCAGATCGCTCTTCCTGGTCGGGGCGAGCGCGCCGATGCCGCCGATCTGGATACCCACCGAACTGAAGTTGGCGAAGCCCGCGAGCGCGAACGAGGCGATCACGAACGAGCGCGGATCCAGCGTCGCCTTGAGCGGTCCCAGCTGGGAAAAAGCCACGAACTCGTTGAGCACGGTCCGGGTGCCGAGCAGCCCACCCACCACGCCGGTGTCCTGCCAGGGCACGCCCATCGCCCACGCGAAGGGACGGCCGATCCAGGAGAGCACGGTCTGCAGATTTTCCGGGAAGATCGCCACGTGGGAATGGATCCATCCCATGGCGCCATTGGTGAGGGCCACCAGCGCGATGAAGGACACCAGCATGGCGATGACATTGAGCATCAGGTGGAGGCCCTCGCCGGTGCCGCGCGCGGCGGCGTCCACCAGGTTCACGTCGGTCTTGGGGATCTCGAGCTTGACGTTGCCGTAGGTTTCCGGGACCTCGGTTTCGGGCTGGAACATCTTCGCCATCATGATGGTGCCGGGCGCCGTCATGATGACCGCGGTAAGCAGGTGGCGGGCCTCGATGCCGAAGGCAATGTAGGCCGCCATGATCGAGCCGGAGATATGCGCCATGCCCGCGGTCATCACCGTCATGAGCTCGGACATGGTCATTCTGGGCAAAAACGGCCGGATGGTGAGCGGCGCTTCGGTCTGCCCCATGAAGATCGAGGCGGCCACGTCGAGGCTCTCGGCACCGCTCGCGCGCATGATCTTGCTCATCACCACGGCAAACGCGCGGACCACCAGCTGCATGACGCCCAGGTAGTACATGATCGCGAAGAGCGCCGACACGAAGATGATCGCGGGGAGAATCTGAAAGGCGAAGATGACCCCGAGACTCGAATCGGGTTTGCCCAGCTCTCCGAAGACGAAGGAGGAGCCGACGTAGGAATAGTGCAGCACCGAGGTGACGAAGTCGCCCAGGCGCCGGAAGATCTCGCGTCCGAGCGGCACCCGGAGCACGAAGATCGCGAAGACGATCTGCAGTCCCAGGCCCCATGCCACCGTCTGCCAGCGGATGGCCTTGCGATTGCTCGACATCGCGTAGCCGATGCCGATGATCAGCACCATGCCGATCAGCCCGGTGAGCCGGGTGGTGATCGGAATGGGGGGAGGCGGCGGCGCGGGCACCGGAGCGACCGGCGCGGCGCTGACGGTGGCGGTATCCTGGGTCGCCGGCTGCTGGGCGGCGATCCGGCCGATGCCGCGGCCGGTGGCGCCGGGGAGGAGCCATGAGGCGCCGACCGCGAGCATGACGAGTCCCGTCATCAGCAGGTATTTTTTCACAGCGCCTCCAGCTCGGTGCGCACGTTGGCGACCAGCGCCTGTCGCTCGGGCCAGGGCAGGAAGGCTCCGTCAAAGGCGTTGAGGATCATCCGGTGGATCTCCTCGCGGGTGAACCCGAGACTCCGGTGGGCCAGCCAGTACTCATCGGTGAGACTTACCCCGCTCATCAGCCAGCTGTCGGTGCAGAGCGTGACGGCGAGGCCGGCGTCGAAGTAGCCCCGCACCGGATGCTCTTCCGCCTTGCCGACGACACGGGTCTGCAGGTTGCTGGTGATGTTGCTCTCGATCAGGATCCGGCGGTCGCGCACGAAGTCCTGCAGCGAAGGACTCTCCCGCAACCGGGTGCCGTGCCCGATCCGCATGGCGTGGCAGCGGCGGATCGCCTCGGACACCGAGGCGGGACCATACGCCTCGCCGGCGTGGACCGTAATGCCGAGGTTGCCCGCGAGCGCCACGTCGAACGCGGCGCCGTGCACTCCGGGCGGGAATCCCGCTTCCCCGCCCGCAAGATCAAACGCCACCACGCCCCTGGCCTTGGAGCGGACCGACAGCTCCGCGATTTCGATGGAGCGGTCCGGCGGGTAGTGGCGCAGCGAGCAGTTGATGATGCGGGTCCGCAGCCCGAAGTCCCGTTCCCCACGCAGGAAGCCCTTGTGCTGGGCTTCGACGACCTCGTCCATGGAGAGTCCGCCGTGGGTCGAGAGGTGGGGACAGTAGCGCACCTCCAGATAGCGCAGATTGTCCGCCGAGCCATCCTCCACCATCTCGTACGCCACCCGCTCGATTGCCTCGGCGGTCTGGAGCAGGGAGACGGTGATGTCGAACCGCTTGAGGTAGTCCTCCAGGCTCTTCGCGTCGCTCACCAGCATGTGCCGCCGGAGCGCCTCAGGATCGGTGGTGGGCAACTCCACCCGGGCGGCGCGCGCCAGCTCGATCATCGTCTCAGGACGGAGCGAGCCGTCGAGGTGGACGTGGAGCTCGGCCTTGGGCATCCGGGCAATCAGATCACGAGTGAGCATCGGCCTCATCCGGTTCGCGTCTCGTGCTCACTACCACGCGGAGAATGGCGCCGGCATGGACCGGCGTGTCCGTCGCCAGGCGAATACCCCGCCCATCGGTGACATACGCCGACCCGGCCACGAGCTGCGCGGCGAGCGCCCCGTCGTGGAGCGCCACCGCCCCGGCGGCCGGTGGACCGGCGGCGATCCGGACGCAGTGGCCGTTCACGAAGACGGGGATCGTCTCGCTCACCGGGTGACCGGAATGAACCGCCGGCCGCGTGGGGCCGCGACCGGCTGGGGAAGCCGCGTCAGGTAGGCAATCAGGGCGTCGAGGTCGGTCTTGCCGGTACGCCGCGAGCGGAGGCCCGTGAGCATCGACAGACCGTCTCCCCCGCCCTGGAGGAAGTCGCTCATCGCCACGACGTAAGTCCGCCTCGGGTCGATGGGCCGGCCGTTGGAGCGCTTCACCGAGACCACCCGATCCCCCGGAGGCCTGGCGGCATCGTACCGCACCACCAGCCCCGATATGTGAAAGCGGGGTTCCCCAGTCTGGATCGCAAATTCGATCAGCTCCCGCAACTGCCGGCCGCTCATCCATACCCTGGTCACGTTGTTGAAAAAGGGCTGCAGTTCGAAGAGGTCCTCGTAAGTGAGCTGCCCCGGGTGGAGGTCGCGGCGGATCCCGCCGTTGTTCATGACCGCAAAGTCGATTCCCGGCAAGGCGGCGCGCTGCGCGTCGGCAATCAGATTGCCCAGCGGAAACTGCCGGCCGCGCCGGATCAGGGAATCCCGGAGGACCGCGACTTTCTGCGAGGAGAGCCGTGCCACCATCGGCCGGTAGCGGTTCAGCATGGTTTCAACACTGCTATCTGGCGTCACCGCATCGGCCCAGACGTCCTCGACGCCGGCGCGCCAGGACCGCCGGCCGTCGTCGTGGCGCACCAGGTCGACCACGTCGTAGGCGGTGCCGTTGCTGCGCGCCTGCACGATCAGGATCCCGTTGACGACCGTGTTCACCAGCGAGTGGGTGTGCCCCGAGATAATGAGCTGCACCTGGGTCGAATCCAGCCCACGAGCCAGGTCGACGATCTCCCCGTTGCACGCCAGTGAATCGCACAGGGCGCCCTCGTGGGCCACCAGGATCGTGAGATCGGGCCGCTCGGCCCGTACCGCGGCCATCGCGTCCGCGATGGCGGCCGGGCCCTTCCTCCAAATCAGGCCGGCCACGGCCTTCGCGGTGACCATCTCCTTGGTGCGCGCGGCCATATAGCCGACCACGGCGATCCGGAGCCCGCCTTTGGTGAAGATCTGGTGCGGCACCGCCCACGACGGGCGCTTTCCCGTGACCGAGTCGAACACATTGGCGGCCAGCCAGGCATAGCGGGACTCCCGCATCCGGGCCTTAAGGGTGTCCACCCCCCAGTCCAGCTCGTGATTGCCGATCACCGCGGCGTCGAGCCGGAAGGCGTTCATCGCCTCGATCGAGGAGCGACCGTACACCAGATTGGAGGCCAGCGAGCCCTGCATCTGGTCACCGCCGTCCAGGCGGAGCACCGCGCAGGCGCAACGCGCGGCGGCGCTGTCGAGGGTCGCGGCGAGCGCGGCGGCGCCGCCAACCGGACGGCCATTCGACCACCCGAACACCCGGGGCTCGAGGGCGCCATGGAAGTCGTTGATCGCGAGAATTCGGAGCAGCGTGGAGTCCGCTCCGGCGGCGAGACCCGCCACGAGTACGGCGGAAAGCAGCATCCGCCAATAATCCCTGTGCCAGGGACGAAGCGCAATCGCACCGGGAGCCGGGCCGCTTGCGTTTATTCGCCTGAACGTATATATGTATTGCCGAATATGACGCCGCTGCCCCCCACCGAGCTGCTCCTGACGCTCGCCGAGCCGACACGATTGCGCATCGTGAACTGCCTGGCGGCGGCACCACTTTTCGTATCGGACCTCCAATTGGTGCTCGACCTGCCGCAGCCCACCGTCTCGCGCCATCTCACCGTGCTCAAGAAATCCCGGGTCGTCCGCGATACGCCCATCGCGCAGTTTGTGCTCTACCGGCTCCGGCAGGAACCCGGCCCCTACGGCCGCCTGCTGCAGGCGGTGCTCGATGCCCTGGGCCATGATGAGACGATGCGGCTGGAACGGCATCGTGCGCTGGACCGGAGCCGCGCTCACGGGCGGGGGCGGATGCCTTCGCCGGGCGGCCGGAATAGCCCGTCGGCGCCCGACCCGGGTGAGGAGCGCGCATGAGCCACCGGATTCTGGTCGTAGACGACGAGCCGGACATCACCGCGCTGGTGGCCTACCATCTGGCCCGCGCCGGCTACCGGGTCTCGACCGCCGGGAACGGACAGGACGCGCTCAAGGCCGCCCGGGACGAACGGCCCGACATCGTGGTGCTGGACCTCATGCTGCCTGGCGTCTCGGGATACGAGGTGCTGCGCGAGCTACGGCAGCGTCGGGACACTGCCGACGTGGGCGTCATTCTGCTCACCGCCCGCCGCGAAGAGGCCGACCGAATCAAGGGACTCTCGCTGGGCGCGGACGACTACCTGACCAAGCCGTTCTCGCCTCAGGAACTGACATTGCGAGTGGCAGCCCTGCTCCGGCGGCTGGCGGCGCCGGCGGTGGCGGCGGGGTCCGCGCTGGTGGAAGGCCCCCTCACCATCGACCGGGGCGCTCATCGCGTGACCCTCCACGGCGAGGAAGTGCCCCTCACCGCCACCGAGTTCAAGCTCCTCCTCACCCTCGCGGAACGGCGGGGCCGGGTGCAGACCAGACCCCAGCTTCTCGAGACGGTGTGGGAGGCCCAGCCCGACATCCAGACCCGGACCGTGGACATGCACGTGCAGCGCTTGCGGAGCAAGCTGGGCGAAGTTGGCGAGATGATCGAGACCATCCGCGGCTTCGGCTATCGGTTCCGGAGCGGCAGTAAGTGACGTTTGCGCGCCGACTCGTCGCCGGCACCATCGTGGTGCTCCTGGTGACGGTGCTGGTGCTGGTGATTGCCGCGGAATGGTGGCTGCGCGCGGACCTCGAGAGCGATGTTCGCGCCAATCTGGAGCGCCAGGCCAGTCTGCTTCGCGAGGCCCTGCCGGCCGACTCGATGGAATGGACCCGATTCGCGGAGCGATTCGGCGCTGCGGGCGGTGTCCGGGTGTCGCTGATCGACCGGGCCGGACGGGTGCGCGCCGATACCGACGTACCGCCCGCCGACCTTCCCCAGGTGGAAAACCATTCGAACCGGCCCGAGGTGATCTTCGCGCTGGCCGGCGGCCGGGGCCAGGCCAAGCGCACCAGCGCCACGGTCGGCAGCGACCTCTTATACGTGGCGGTGCCCGGCGGTCCCGGGGTGATCCGCGTGGCCACGCCACTCACCCAGGTGGATCTGGTGGTACAACGCTCGCAGCGATCGGTGCTGGTCGCCGCGTTGCTGGCCCTGCTGCTGGGAACGCTGCTCGCGTACCTGGCCGGACGCTCCATCACCCGGCCGCTCACCGAAACCGCGGCGGCGGCCCGGACCATCGCCGCGGGCGGAACCCCGCGGTTTCCCCGCTCCGGCATTCCCGACATGGACGCGATGGTCGGCGCGCTCCGTGGCATGCACGAGGAGCTCGAGGCCCGTTTCGACCAGCTCCGCCGCAAACAGGCCGAGACCGGCGCCCTGGTCAACGCGATGGTGGAGGGCGTCATCTCCTGCGATCCGCGGGGACGAGTCCTGACCGCGAACCCGGCGGCCCGACGCCTGCTGGGATACGGCGACGATCAACCGCTCCCACCGCTCCAGTTGCTGTTCCGCGAGAAGGCGGCGCGGGAGGCGGTGGACGCCACGCTTTCGGGTGAGACGGTGGCCGACCGGGAAGTGCAGATCGACGAGCGGACCTGCCTGCTGAGCGCTCGGCCGCTACCGGAGGGCGGCGCCGTCGTGGTGCTGCACGATCTGACCGACGTCAGGCGCCTCGAAACGATGCGCCGAGACTTCGTAGCCAACGTCTCCCACGAACTCAAGACGCCGCTGACCTCGATCTCGGGATACGCCGAGACACTGCTGGCCGATCAGGCCGGCGACGGCGTATCGCGGCGGTTCCTCGAGACGATCCTGGCCAATGCCAAGCGGATGCAACGGCTGGTGGACGACCAGCTCGACCTGTCTCGCATCGAATCGGGCACCTGGCGCCCGACGCCGAGGCCGGTGATGGCGGAGGCCGCCCTGCGGGATGCCTGGGCCTCGCTCGAAACACCGTTACGGGGCGTGCCGGCCTTCTCTGTCGCGGTGAAACCGGGAGCGGCCTCGCTGTTCGTCGATCCGGAAGCGCTGCGGCAGGTCCTCTGCAATCTTTACGACAACGCGCGGCGGTACACTCCTCAGCAGGGCCGGATCACCGCGACAACCGAGCCGGACGGAGCCGGGGTCCGGGTCAGCGTGACCGACACCGGCAGCGGGATCGGGACCGATCACCTGCCCCGGATCTTCGAGCGGTTTTACCGGGCCGACCCTTCCCGATCGCGAGCCGAGGGTGGGACCGGACTCGGCCTGGCCATCGTGAAGCACCTGGTCGAGGCGCATGGCGGGAAGGTGTGGGCGGAGAGCAGTCTCGGGGTCGGGACCACGATTTCCGCGTGGTTCCCCTCGTCCTAACACCGGAGCGGGGGGCCATGCTGCGGCCGAGCTTCTCTTGACACGACTACCTCCGGATAGAAAATTGAACGGGCCAGGTGGAGAGGCCCGCTCCACCGGCGCAGCGTGTGCGCTCAGCTCGGGCGAAGAAGGAGGTCCTTCGCAATGGCAAAGAAGACCAGAGGCGGCAGGATGACTGCGGCGAAAAAGCGTGCCAAGAAGGCGCCGGGTGGAAAGGGCGCCGTCAAGAAGCGCAAAGCAGGCAAGAAGATCATGAAGACGTAGGGAACTGGAGAGGCCGTTTCGCGACGGCCTCTTTGTTGGATATGTTGGTGACATGAAAGGGCTGCTTTTCACTCTGGGTCTGGCCGGCGTTGCGGGATATCCATCGGCCGCCACGAGCCAGGCAAACCGGGCATTCCGCTTCCGGGACGATCTTCTTCTTGGTCCCGTCGACAGCGAGGATGCTCCACCTCTTCAGCGCCCGTCGATCATCTCAGGCTCATATCCCAAGGACCCGGTCGGCTTCATGAGTGGGGCGAAGAGCGTCGCGACTCGCGTCCTTGCCGAGTGCCGGTTCGCGGCTGGTCGGCTGGACGGAAGGCCCACAGCCACCGTAACGATTCGGATTCCCGCACTGTCACGGACCACCGTCCCCGCCTCCTGCCCTGGGGTCCTGCAAGCGAGGAGAATGACCCCAAGGACGAAGCTTATGGTCGAGCGGCTACGCAGCATCTGCAGCTACGGAAGTCAGGCGGTTGGTCGCGACACTTCGGCGAGCGTTCGCGCGACCCGTTGGAGCCGCTCCTTGGCATCGATCGCCACGCCGCCGATCACGGAAGACTCGCCGAGGGCACTCGCTGCCAGGAGGCTTACCGGATCGACCAAACGGACCACAGTTCCCCCATCCGCGGCTGCTTCGACGGTCACGTTGCAAGGGAGAAGCAACCCAACCTGTGGATCGGCGCTCAACGCACTGTACGCCAGAGGGGGATTGCAAGCGCCGAGAATGACGTAGCGGCGAAAATCGCGGCCCAGCTTCTCCTTGAACGCGGTCTGCATGTCGATTTCAGTGAGTATCCCGAAACCTTCGGTCTTGAGGGCTTCACGCGTTCGGTGCAGGGCAACGTCGAATGGAGCGTCGACCAGCACGACCAGGCCCAACGTAGCCGTCATGACATCCTCCTGGAAATGAGGTTGTGCCGCAAGCCATTCCTGGGGCCGGCGAGCGCGGGTTAGGCGGCTACCTTGCGGCTCCACCCGACGTGTGCTATGTGTCTGGCCCTGCCCCTTGCGGAGTCTATATCCTGTGAGGGGCGCTTCCGGCCCCGTTGCAGGAATCCTTGCCCCAAGGGTGGACTCACATGAAGACGCTTGCATCGCTCCGTTCGTTCGGCCTCGCGGTGATTCTGGGGGCCGGGTTCACCGCCTGCTCCAGCAACCTGCTCGGACCCTTCCAGCCCGAAATCTCCAACGCGACAGACAATTTCCAGCTCCAAGCGACGGCCGTCGTAGGCGTGACCTCGACCCCAGACCTACTCCTGGAGCAACACGGGCACCCGAGCCACGATCAATCACTCCACCACCACGATCGCGGGAACCGCACAGTTGACCATTCGGGATGGAGCGGGGACCGTGGTGTACACCAAGACTTTGGTACCCAGCCTGAACGAGCCCACGACCACCGGGACGACAGGGACCTGGACAATCGTTCTGACCATGACGAGCTATAGCGGAACCCTCAATTTCCGCGCCCAGAAGCTGTAAGCTGTGCTGACGAGCCAATCCTCGATCGCCTCTGACCTAACGCACGATGACGAGTTGTGTGCCGGGGGACGGCCGAGAATGCCTTCGAGCTGGTTTCACACGGACCCAAGGGCGACGTGGGGCAGTTACACGCCGATTGCGCTGCGCCCACCAGAAAGGTCGCGAACAAGGCGACAGTGGAGCGGTTCATGAATCACCTGCGGGCATGCAGGGGCTCGCATTCGGACCGTGCGCAGCATAACGCTGTACCGCAAGATAGTACCATGGATATGCTACTGAAGTCGCGTGATCTCGAAGGCGTTCGAGAGGTACGGAGGTTGGTTGAGGGGACAGTTCAGCCTGTCCTCGCAGGACCGCGGAAACAGAATACGATAGCGGCCCTCGAGGTACCCCAATGGAGCTCCGGAAACACCATCAAACGCATAGGGCCCCGTGATGCGGAGAGTGTCCGTTCGCGTCTCCCCGGGAGCCACACGGATCGGATTGTGGTGCCCGAGACAGGCGGCGGGAAGGCTATACGCGGACTCCAGCGCCGGATTCAGCAACGGCACCCCGAAGATGGGACGTGGGCTGGTCGGAGAGCAGCGTTCCAGGTAAATGGGATCCGGAGTCGGATTCGCAAAATGGGTGATCAGGGTGAAGGAATACGTGCGATACGTTCCTTCCCCTTGCTCGTAGGTTGCGACATAGGTGAGACGGTCGGTCTGGATCGGAGCGTTTGGATCAGGGCCAAGCGTGTCCGCCTCGCAGGCGGGGAGCCACGCGAGGACCATCACAACCCCAATATTCCTGACGCCTTGTCCGACCATCGCGCCTCCTGGATCGGGCGGCCCAGCGGAGCACGCGTTAGCTGCGGGAGCAGCCTCAACGTTTGTAGCCGACGTCCGCGAATTGAACCCGCACACCGTCCGGATCCTGCACGTACACTTGACCCTGATCCTCCAGGGTGGGCTTCGCCTCGGGTACTGCGCCCTTGAGCGCATTCACAGTTGCCTCTGGGTCATACCTGTCGATGCCGAAGCAAAAGTGATTGAATCCTGGTTGCTGACCTGGCTCAGATGCATAGATGCCTAAGAATCCACTTTCAAGCCGGAATTCGCAGAAGTCCTTGTCTTCAGCCTGGATTGGCAAGCCCGTGAGCCGCTGGTAGAACGCCTTCGAGCGCGCGACGCTTGAGGCGTAGAGGGTCACATGGTTCAACGTGCGAGTGCGAAATAGCGCCGGGGATTGCCCTGAGACGCCGAGCCCACCGGCGAAAGGGCTGGCGACATGGGGACCGAGACTGAGCGCGAAGAGCCCTTGCAGCAACTGGCGCCGGGAGAGGCCTCCCTGGTCGTACAACCCCACAAGGCGCTCCATTTCATGGTGCATGGTTCCTCCTTGAGACGATACACGGGAGCTACCTGAGCGGCGGTAGTGCCTAACGCATCGGCGCTTTCGCTGCGAGGGCCTGCCTCAAGCCCTGGTCAGGTTTCAGCGACCCGGCCGAGGAGGTCCCAGCGATTTCCCTCGATATCGAGGAATACACCAACCTTGCCGTACGGCTCGACGCGCGGAGCTGAGACGAACACCACGCCCGCGCCAATCATCCGATCGTAGGCGGCGTCGAAGTCATCAACTCTCAAGAACAGCCCCACTCGGCCGGCAAACTGCCTGCCCACGACCTCCGCCTGATGATCGCCATCAGCCCGCGCCAGCAGAATGCCTGTCACACCGCCCGGGGGGCGCACGACGACCCAGCGCTTGGAGCGACCATCGTTCGTCAACGACGGAACATCCTCGACCAGCTCGAAGCGCAAAACGTTCACAAAGAAGGCGATCGCCGGCTCGTACTCCCGCACCACGAGCGTCACCAGTTCCAGGTGGGACATCGTATCTGCCGGAAAGAGGTATCACTTTGGGGCATGCACTATCGGAGCATGTCGCAAGTGCGCCGGCGCTTGCTGCTGCGGGACGTGGCGACGCCGCCCGCACGCGAGTCTACGCGGGCTTGTCCTCGGTGTAGGGATGCCGGAGGTTGACGGGATCGCCGCGCACGCGACGCACCCGGAGGTTGAGGAGCTCCACGCCGACCGAGAATGCCATGGCAAAGTAGAGGTAACCCTTCGGAATGTGCTGGTCCAGCCCATCCGCCACGAGCGCAAGGCCGATCATGAGGAGGAAGCTGAGCGCCAGCATCTTCACCGTCGGGTGGCGCTCGACGAAGTCGCTGATGGGTCGCGCGAACACCATCATGACCCCCACCGAGAGCATCACGGCCGCCACCATGATTCCCACTTCTTCGACCATCCCCACGGCGGTAATCACGGAGTCCAGGGAAAACACCAGGTCGAGGAGGATGATCTGGATGAGCACACTGCGCAGGGTCGGCTTGACCCGCCGAGAGGTCTTCCCCTCCTCGCCTTCCAGTTTGTCATGGATTTCATGGGTACTCTTCGCCATGAGGAACAGGCCCCCGACAATCAGGACAATGTCGCGCCCCGAGATGTCCTGTCCGAGCACCGAGAACAGTGGCTCGATCCACCGCATGATATAGCTGAGCGAGAACAGCAATGCGATCCGCATCAGCATGGCGAGGCCCAACCCGACCCGCCGGGCGCGTTCCTGCTGCTCGCGGGGAAGCTTTGTCGCGAGAATCGAAATGAAGATCACATTGTCGATGCCCAGCACCAGTTCCAACACGGTGAGCGTGGCAAACGCCACCCATGCTTGAGGCTCGGTGATCCAGTTCATGAGCGTCCCGCGAAGCTAAAGGTCAGGAGCTACCTGCCGGAGGCGGCCCAAACATACCATGGCGGCGGCCCGCCGCGTCCAGGACCCGGCCGGAGCAAGTGCGCTCTAGATGGCAACGTGTGGTGCATCGCCAGGCCTCACGAATTCGCGCACCCGGACGAGCTCCTGGAGGACGCGACGGGCACTGTCCGCCAAGGGGGGCGAAATTGCGGTAAGTCCTGCATCGGTTGCGAGCTGGAGCTGTGCGCCGAGCGCGCTCAGGCGCTGCAGCCCCCCGGCCGGAAGGTCGCCTCGCGCGAGGTCCGTGACGAGCGGATCAATGTGTCGTCGGATCTCCTCGAAAGCGTTGGCCCCCCAATCATCCTGCTCGGCGTCCAGGACGTCGAGCCGGAGGCGGCGGAGCTCGCCAAGGAGCTGGGCCAGGGCTCTGGACCGGGAGTAATCCCTTTGCCTGAGTTCGGTTCTTTCCAGCCAGGATCCTTCCCGCCAGAGTAAACCGCTGGAGGCGGCCCGAGCCAGGAGGGACTCGCATGGGGCGTCGACGACGTTGGCTAGGGCCCAAAGGCGCCAGCGTGGAACGGCGAGGGACCAATAGAGCCACGCCACGAGGAATGCCACCGGAATCGCGGCGAAAGATGCCGGCGTGGCGACTCTGCGATCGAGGAGATATGCGAGCGCAAAAAGGACAACGATTGGAAGGGTGACCGCAAGGTGGCCTAGAACGATCGCTCTCCGAGCGGTCACGTCATTCCTCTGCTAGACGGCGCAATGGTCGACGATGGCGTTCGTCGAATCCCTTGGCCACCAGCCACATCGCCAGAGTGATGTGGCTCAGAGCCATCGGGACACCCATCAGCGCCACGGGGCTATACCCGAGGAACCCCCGTAGGGGGATGCCGGTGACGTGAAGCACCACGGTGATCAGTCCAAAGGCAGCCACTGCGCGCGGCACCACGGCGAAACGGTACAGAATGCTGTAGAGCAGGAAGATCCACCAGTCTATCACAAGGAGCTCCGTGGTATGTGCCCACCTCCTTGTCGAGCCAACCACCGCCGCAAGCGTCTGGAAAAGCTCATCCGGGCCGCCGGCCTGGGCGTATTGCCGGCTTAGAGACAGCATGGACAGCACGTGGACGTTGTCGACCGCTTGCAGCAAGAACATGATCACGCTCGCTGCCATGAGCCACAGTGCCATAGCC
>JANNGX010000034.1:0-6330 GCA_031404115.1 Gemmatimonadales bacterium
ACCATCAGGCGGCCGGTGTCCGGGTCGCAGAGTGAGAGCAGGCCCATGGTCGCGCCCTCTCCCACCGCGGCCGCGCGGAGCGTCTCCTCGAGTATGGGCTGCAATTCCAGC
Source organism: Gemmatimonadales bacterium (assembly GCA_031404115.1). Classification (GTDB taxonomy): domain Bacteria; phylum Gemmatimonadota; class Gemmatimonadetes; order Gemmatimonadales; family GWC2-71-9; genus JABFSM01. The sequence continues at coordinate 112 of JANNGX010000034.1, forward strand.
GAGTTGGAGAGCCGGACGCTCATCTCCTGGAGCCGGCGCAAGTCGCCCACTTGCACCGCGAGCTCGTCCTTGACCACCACCAGGGCCCGCTCGGCCCTCTTGCGGTCGGAGATATCCACCAGGACGTTGACCGCCCCCACCAGCTTGCCGGCGTCGTCCCGGATCGGATTGGCGTGCGCCAGCACGGTGATCCGCTCCCCGCTCGGCCGCTCAATCAGAACCTCGTGCCCATTGTACGCCCGGTCCTGCTCGAGGGCCTTGGCCATCCAGCACGCATTGTGATCCAGCGCGGTCCCATCGGGAGTAAAGAGACGAAAGGAACCGCAGAAGCGGTCCGCCGGGTCGTTGAGCTGGGGCGCACGGCCCCAGAGCTGGACCGCGTGCTGATTGAAATAGGTGATCAGCCCATCGGCGTCGCAGGTGTACGCACCTGCGGGAAGCTTTTCCAGCAGATCGAGAAACTGTGCCGGCTGTTGCATCGGGGGTCCTCGCAACTTGCGAGCTTCAGCTGCCGCGCTTGCCGGCACCCGCCACGATAAGCCCGACGCCGGCAACCAGCCCGATGACCCCGACCCAGGTGGGGATCGAGCGCCGCTCTTCGACCGAAGCCTTGAGCCCGCCTATTTCGAGGACACTCTTGTCCTTGGTATATGTCAGGCCGCGGACCAGAACGAAGCCGCCGAGCGCGGCGAGCAGGATGCCAACCAGCACCAGTGGTTTCATGTGGTATGTGCCTCCGTGACGCGAGCCAGGTCGGCCGCGGCCTTGTGAATGTCGGGAAGCTCGGGATGATCGTTTGGCAGCACGCCGGACCCGATATCCGAGGTGAGTCGCGCGCAAAGCTCCGACGTCCGGCGCAGGCGGAAACGCTGCTGGAATGCTTCGGGGGACTCGCCGCTGGTGGACTTGAGCAGACCCCACAGCCGAAGGCGGACATCGTCCAGGGCGCACTTGATGGCCTCGAGCGTCGGCACCGAGACCTGGCCCTGACCGAAGCGGGCCTCCATCCCCTGCACTTCCAGGTTCAGCTTGGCCAGCTGGTCCATCATTGCAGGGTCGCTCATGACGCCCTCAGCAGTTGTGACGTGCACTCGGGCGGCGGAGTTCCGCCTGCGAGGCGCACGTCGGTTTCCCATTGGTTTCCGGGATCAGGAACTGTCCCGCAAGAAAGATAGCCCTGTCCACCCTGGGCTCCCTCGGATGCTCCCGGATTCTATGGCACCCGCCGGTACCGCTGGGGTCCGTACGGAAACCGGAGCTCGCCCACCTTGCCGTCGGGGCTCAGCACGAAGGAGACATAGCCGGGATCGTCGAGCGACTGTCTCCACTGAGCCTGGAAGACCTCATGCTGCCAGTGCACCAGCTCCCCCTGCCGGGTACCGACCTGCAGGGTGATGGCTTCCGCGGCCCGTACATGAGCGCGTGGCGCAGCTCGGAGTGGTCGAGGGTGCCGCGATCTCGCAGATCGATGTCTGCTGCGCGAGGGTCCACTCGTTCTGGATTCGGACCGAGTCGAGTGCGGCCGTGACGGTGCGCGGCTGCTGCGCCCCGAGCGGGGCGGCCGCCAGGGTCGACGCCAGGATGACCCGATGCATCAGGGCTTCCAGCTCTTGTCCGGGTAGACCGGGCGCTTGGGAGTGACTGGCGGATTCTTCCTGAGCTCCTCCTTGACCCACGCAATCGCTCGCTCAAGCTGCGGATCACGCCCCGCAATGACGTCTTTGGGGGTCTGCTCGACCGCGATGTCCGGTGCCACACCCTCGTTTTCCACGATATACCCCCCGTCCGGCGTCCAGATGGCGAGGTTCGGCGCCGTGATGGTTCCCCCGTCCATGAGCACCGGAAACCCGAGGATGCCGACCAGGCCGCCCCAGGTCCGCTGTCCAATGGTGGGGCCGAGCTTGAGCTTCTTGAACATCCAGGGGAAGTAGTCGCCGCCCGAGCCGGCGGTCTCATCGATCAGGAGCGCCTTCGGCCCCTGAATCGACGCGGTCGGGGTCTTGAGATCCTCCCCATAGCGCATAGCCCACCACGAAAGCGCCGGCCGCTGCAGGATGTCGATGTAATAGTCCGCCAGCGAGCCGCCGCCATTGAAGCGCTCGTCGACGATGATCGCGTCCTTGTGCGCCTGCGGGTAGAAGTATCGCTTGAAGGACTGATATCCCGCGCCCGCGGTGTTGGGCACGTAGACATACGCGACCCGGCCGCCGGTGGCCGAATCCACCTTCCGGATGTTCCCTTCGATCCAGGCACGGTTCCGGAGCCCCCCCTCTGCCGCGACCGGCACCACTCGAACCGTACGGGAGCCACTGCCGTTCGGGTTGGGTCCGACGGTGAGCTCCACGGCTCGATCGACCATGTTCTCGAAAGGGGCGTACAGATTGGTGGGCGGGCGCACGTCGACGCCATTGACGGCGAGCAGGTACTCTCCCGCCCTCACGTCGACGCCCGGCTCGGTGAGCGGGGCCCGCAGTGTCGGGTTCCAGTTGTAGCCGCCGTAAATCTTGCTGAACCGGTAGCGGCCGTTGGCGACCTCGTAGTCGGCGCCCAGCAGCCCGACCCCGACGCGGGGGGCCTGACCCAATCGCTGGCCGGGCCCCGTGTTGCTGTGCCCAACCCGGAGCTCCGAGAGCAGCCAGCGGATGACACGGTCCACGTCGGCCCGGCTGGCCGCATCCCGAATGAACGGAGCGTACTTGCTTCGCTGCGCGTCCCAGTTGGTGCCGTGATAGTTGGTGGCGTAGAAGTAGTCGCGGTTGATCCGCCAGGCCTCATCGAACATCTGGGCCCATTCAGCCCGGGGATCGATTTTGATGTCGGCCCCCGCGAGGTTGAGCCGGCCCTGGCCGGCCTGGAATCCGGCAACCGGCGTCAGGAACCAATTGCCGCCGGTGACATATAGCAGTTTCTTCCCATCCCGAGTCAGGGCAAAGCCGTTCGCCTCCGGAACCACCACCTCGTCCTTCCGCTTGGTGATGTCGTAGCGACGGAGCACTCCTTTCCCATCGGTGATGCGCAGATACCAGACCTGGTTCGCCTCGCCCACGGCGATGGCCTCGATCTCGGCTGGCGCCACCGGAAACGCAACGATCCGGTCCTGGATGCCGTCCAAGTCCACCAACGTGCCGGGAGGGGAAGCTGCCGGCACCACAGCCTTGGCCGAATCGGGTTTGGCCGGCGCCGGAGCGGCGGCGACCTTCTCCTCGTCGCTCTCCTTGCCGAAGGGATTGGGCGCATCCTTCGAGAGGGCGATGGCATAGATCCCCCGGGTCCGGCGGAGCCCGGCATTGCTCTGGGCAAACCAGTCGAGCGCGGGGCCGGCGTCGGTGGAGGCGAGCACGTAGAGGTACTTCCCATTCCGCTCGAACACCGGCTGGGTCACCTCGGAAAGACCGTCAGTCACCGCCACCGAACGATCGGCGTTGGCGTCGTACAAGAAGAGCGCGCTGACCAGCGGGTGGCTTTCCACGGTGTAGGCAAGCCAGCGCGAGTCGGGAGACCAGCTGTAGGTGAGTCCCACGAGCGGGGTGTAGACCCGGTTGCCACCGACCTTCTTGTGCTGACCGGTTGCAACATCCAACATATAGATGGCCTGCGAGTTGTCCCGGTAGGCAATGCGCTTTCCGTCAGGCGACCACTCCAGGCCGAAGTAGAACCCGGCGCCGCCGAGATCGATCACCCGATGCTCGCCCTTGCCGTCCTGGGGAGCCAGGTGGAGCCGGTAGCCGCCACCCTCGTCCGATACGTAGGCAATCAGTTTTCCGTCGGGCGACCATGCCGGTTCCCGCTCGTGCGCTCCCGGTGAATTCGTCAGGTTTCGCGGATCGCCCTTCTCGGCGGGTACCGTGACGATTTCGCCGCGCATCTCGAACGCCGCCCGCGCCCCGGACGGCGAGGGCGACACATTGCGCACGAATTCCCCCCCCTTGACCCAGCGGGTGCGAGGCTCGCGCAGATCGGCGGCCACGCCGATGGCGAGCTTGCGGGCCTGCGCCGTCACCGGGTCGAGGAGGTTCAGGTACCCGGCCTGCTCGTAGGCGATCCTGCCGCCCCCGGCGGACGCAGCCATCACCGGAAAATCGTTGTGATTGGTGATTCGGGTGACCGCCTTGGTGCGGCGGTCGTAGCGGTAAATGTTGAACTCACCGTCCCGGTCGGAACGGAACCAGACCACGTCCGATTCCAACCACATCGGGTCGACGTCGTTCGACCGCCCCTCGGGCTGAGGAATCTTTTCCACCTCCCAGGTACGGGTGTCGATGAGCCAGAGCTGGGAAACCTGGCCGCCCCGGTACCCTTTCCACTGGAGGAAGGGCCGGCCGAGCGGGTTGTAGGCGATGTACCGCCCGTCAGGGGAATAGGTGGCCTGACTCGCGTTGGGAATCGGAAGCCGGGATTCGGGACCACCCACCACCGGCACCGTCCACAAATGGCCGTAGCGGCCTGAAAAATCGGCGCGACCGGAGACGAAGAGGAGCTGAGTCCCGTCGGGCGTGAACGCCTGCGGGATGTCGTTGCCGGGATGCCAGGTGAGCCTTCGGGGTTCTCCACCCCCCGCAGGGACGACGTACGCGTCGAGGTTGCCGTCGTAATTGCCCGCGAAGGCGATCCACTTCCCGTCCGGCGAAAACACCGGGTTGTTTTCGTCGCCGTCGGCGGTGGTGAGGCGGCGGACGTCGCTCCCGTCGAGGAGCGCGGTCCAGAGATCACCCCCGTACGCAAAGGCAATCTGGGTCGCGCTCAGCGCAGGCTGGGCCAGCATCCGGGTGTCGGTGGTGTTCGGCTGGGCCGCAAGGGCCGGCGGAACCGTGACAAGCGCGAACAGGACGGCGGAACGAAAAGCGGCGGGTCCCATGGCGGGCTCCGGAGTCGGGGGCAGGTGGGCTGGGAATGGTCCGCAAAGTATCCGCTGAATATAGGATATCCGGCCGCCCTCGTGGTCTGGGAAGCCTTCGTGCATCTTTGTAGCAGGATCCGCTGAACCTCCATCCACCAGGAGCGGCAGATGAGCGAGGGCGAGAATCTACAGTTCGACCGCGCTGAACCGGCAGGTGAAGGCTCCGTGACAGCAGCCTGTTCCAGCTGCAAACAGCCGCTGCAGGGTTCCTACTTCGAAGTAAACGGTGCGGTGGTCTGCCCCTCCTGCCGTGGCGCACTCGAGCGGGAGTGGAGCAAAGGCACCAGTGCGAGCCGGTTCGGCGCGGCGTTTCTTCTTGGGAGCCTGGCAGCGGCCGCTGGGGCCGGCCTCTACTACGCCATTCTTGCCCTGACCGGTTACGAGCTGGGCCTCGTGGCAATCGTGGTCGGGCTCGGAGTGGGCTTTGCCGTCCGGAAGGGGTCCAACGGCAGAGGAGGCTGGCGGTATCAGCTGCTTGGACACCGCCTTTAGCACGTCCGAGCCGTTCCCGGTGGGGTTCCGGCCGGCCGAGGTTCCCGGATGGTCCGAGCAACAGGCGCTCCAGGCTGAGATCAATGCTGCCAGGGCCGAGGAGGCTGCCCTGCAGGCTGCTCAGGCCACCACCCGGGCTGACGAAGCCACGGCTTTGGCTAAGGCAGCCACGGAGCGGGCCGAACGCGAGACGGAGCGGGCGGAACGGCTGGCGCAACGCCTCCGAGAACTGGGGGAGGTCCCTTCGGCCGACGACTCGCCCACTTGACGTGAAGCTAAGGTCACCGGCGTGAGGCAGGACCCGGGGTTCGAGGTAGCGGGCGTCGAGCAACTGACCTTCGTAGCCAGCGGGGGGTTCTCCACCGTCTACCGGGGCTTTCAGCCCGACTTCGGGCGCTGGGTGGCGGTCAAGGTCGTGCATCGCGTCGGAGATCGGGAAGCGGCTCGACGCCGTTTCGAACGCGAGCAACTGGCCATGGGCCGGCTTTCCCAACACCCCCACGTGGTGAATCTCTACGGGTCAGGGCTCCTTCCCAACGGGGAGCCGTACCTGCTCATGGACTACCTGAGCAACGGCAGCCTGGCCCAACAGCTCGAAACGGCCGGCCCGTTGCCCGCCGCCGAAGCCTGCCGGATGGGCGCCGACATCGCCAGTGCCCTGGCTGCCTCCCATCAACTCGGCATCGTTCATGGCGATCTCAAGCCGGGCAACGTGCTGCTCGGAGCCGACCGCCAAGCCGTGCTCACCGACTTCGGTATCGCCCAGCTGGTGGATCGCACCGCCACGCAGGGCCACTACCTCACGCCCTCGTTTTCCTCGCCGGAGCAGC
>JANNGX010000035.1:0-2978 GCA_031404115.1 Gemmatimonadales bacterium
CATCGTGAAATGCCAGCCCCAGGATGCCGATCAGCGCTTCGACGATGGCATAGGCGAAGAGCGGGTCACGCATCCGGGCGGAGCGGCGACTCACAATGAGCGCGCCCACCCCCATACCGCCCAGGAAAATCACCAGGGTGAGGATCTGGGCGTAGGCGTCGTGGCCGACGAAGAGGCTGAGATAGCGGCTCCACACCGCCTCGTAGAAGAGGCCCGCGGCGCCGGAGAGGACGAAAAGAAGGGCGAGGACGACGATCATTCAGCCGCTCATCCGGCGGCCGGCTGTTCCTCGTACCGGCTGAGCTTGCGGTAGAGGGTCGAGGGATCGATCCCGAGAACCTCCGCCGCACGCGTCTTGTTGCCACCCTCCGCCTGGAGGACCCACATGATGTAGGCCCGCTCGATGACTTCGAGCGAGGGGTTAGGCGACGACCGCTCCGCCACCAGCGGCTCGCGACGCCGCCGGGTGATCCGCTCGGGCAGGGCGCCCGGCTCGATCAGCGTGGCCTTGCTGAGCACCACCGCGTGCTCCAGCGAATTCTGGAGCTCGCGCACGTTGCCGGGCCAGTCGTAAACCATCACGGCATCCAGCGCATCCGCGGAGAGCGCCTTGGGGGCCGCGTCCCGCTCCGCCGCCAGCTCGCCGAAGATGTGGTCGATCAGCATGACCAGATCGTCCCGGCGGTCGCGGAGCGAGGGCAGCTCGATGGCGATCACGTTGAGCCGATAGAAGAGGTCGGAACGGAAGTGCCCGCGGCGGACCTCCTCCTCGAGGTCCCGGTTGGTGGCCGCGACGATCCGTACGTCGACCGGAATGGTCTCGGTGGCGCCGACCGGAATCACCTCGCGCTCCTGCAGCACCCGGAGCAGCTTGATCTGAAGCGAGGGGGGCATCTCTCCCACTTCGTCCAGGAAAAAAGTTCCGCCCCGGGCCGCCGCAAAGAGCCCCTGCTTGTCGCGCACGGCTCCGGTGAAGGAGCCCTTCACGTGGCCGAACAGCTCGCTTTCCAGGAGGTTTTCCGGCAGGGCGCCGCAATTGATCGACATGAAGGGGCCGTCGGCGCGGGTCGAGAGGTTGTGGATGTAGCGGGCCACGACCTCCTTGCCGGTGCCGCTCTCGCCCTGGATCAGCACGGTGGAGTCGGTGGGCGCCACCACCTCGGCGAGCTTGAGCACGTCGGTGAACCGGCGTGACTTGCCGATGGGCCGGGAGACCGTGCTCTTGTCCTTGCGGCGGATGTCCTGTTTGAGCTGGCGGTTCTCCACCCGAATCTGGCGGTACTCGCAGGCGCGCCGGAGAATCGCCAGCAGCTCGTCGTTGGAGAACGGCTTCTGGATGTAGTAGAACGCCCCCGCGTTGACCGCCGCCACCGCGGTCTGGAGCGAGGCCTGCGCCGTCATCAGGATGACCGGCGTCATCGAATCCTGCTCCTTGGCCGCCTGCAGGATGTCGAGGCCGGTGACCTGGGGCATTCGGACATCGGTCAGCACGATGTCGTGACTGCCCGACCGGATCTGGTCCAGGCCGGCCTTGCCACCTTGCGCCGTGGTGACCTCGAATCCTTCCTTGCGGAGCAGGATTCTCAGGGTGTCGAGGATGCCGGATTCGTCGTCGACGATCAGAATCGAGGGCTGCTGGGTCATGCACCGTCCTCCGTGGGCCATTTTCCGTGCAGGAGAATGGTAAACGTGGTCCCCTTCCCCGGGGCAGAGTCCAGCATCACCAATCCCCGATGAGCGGCCACCGCGCGCTCCACGATGGCCAGGCCCAGCCCGCTCCCCCCAGGCCGGCCCGACACAAACGGCTGGAACAGTCGCTCCTGCAGCTCGGGGTCGATGCCGGGGCCGTCATCCCGCACCCGGAGCCGAACCGGATACTCGAAGTCTCCAGCCTGGGTCAGCTCGGCCGGGCTGGGCCGATCCACCAGGGCTTCGATCCGTCCCGCCCCGTTCATCGATTGGGCCGCGTTGAGAATAAGGTTGGTCACAATCCGGTGCAGGAGATCCTCGTCGGCCTCGAGCTCCACCGCCTCGCCGCGCACCGCGATCTCGACCCCCGGCCCGGTATCGGGATGCTCGCGCACCAACTGCGCGGCTTCCCGCACCACGGCGGTCAGATCGAGGGTGACGAAATGACTGGCCCGTACCCGGCTGAAATCCAGGAACTCACCCAGCAGACGGGAGAGCCGGTCGCTCTCCCGCACGATGAGATCGGCGAGGACCCGGTCGTCGGGGTCGTCGCGCGCGCTCCGGGCCAGCTGCTCCACCGAGCTCCGGATCGAGGCCAGCGGGTTCCGGATCTCGTGCGCCAGCGAAGCCGAGAGCGCCGCCACCGCCTCCAGCCGCTCGGCTCGCACGTGCAGCATCTGAACCTGCTGCAGATCGGAGATGTCGGTAAAGATCGCGGTGACGCTGGGAAATTCCTCCTGGGGCCGGGCAAAGGTCGTGGTCGAGAGCCCGATCGGGACGGTGCGGCCGTCGGCCCGCGTGGCGGTTCCCTCGGCGCGATTGACCCGGCGCCCCTTGCGAATCCCCGACACCACCGCGGCGAAGAGCTCGGGGGAGCGGCGCTCGAGCTGTTCCAGCACCGGTAACCCCGCCGACTCGGCGGCCGTGATCCCCAGCAGATGCTCGGCGGCGAGATTGATGAAGGCGAGCCGCCCCTGCCCGTCGACCGTCAGCACCCCGGAGCGGATATTCCGGAGAATCTCGTCCGCTTCGAGCCGGACCCGGTGCAGCTCGATGGCCAGCTCGGTCTGCTCGACCGAGGCCGTTCGGAGCCGTTGACCGAGAAAGGCCACCACCAGGAAGACCACGGTAAAGACCGCCACCTGCCCCCAGAGCCAGGTGCCGGGCGGCCCCGGCTGCGCGAAGTAGGCGTCGGCCAGGAAAATTGCCGCGCCCAGGAAGGAGGTAACAATCCCCGACCGGAGCGGCATGAGCAGCGCATAGACCGCAATGACCAGGACGTAGAGCGC
>JANNGX010000036.1:0-29705 GCA_031404115.1 Gemmatimonadales bacterium
CGACGTGCCGAATCCGCCGGTTTCGAACGCCGGTACCGGGAGCTCGGTGATCCTGCTGCGGTTGGTCGAAAAAGTGGTGCGCACGTACCAGTTGGTGGACTTTGTCTGCACCGGCACGATGCCGACCGCGAGCTCGACCCCGCGAGTCCGGAGCTTGCCTCCGTTGAAGATTTCGCTGACCAGACCCGAGGACGGCGCCAGCGTGCGGGTGAGCAGCAGATCGCTGATACTCTTCTGGTACACCGTGGCCTCGAAGGACAGCCGCGAGCCCGCCAGCTGTCCGTCCACACCGACCTCGATCTCGCGCTGCCGCTCCGGTTTCAGCGTCGCCGAGCCGGTGGTAGCCCCGACCGTGAGACCCGGAATACCTCCGATGTTGTTCGTCGCGGTGAGTGGTGTGAATTTCTGCCCGTACAGCGGTTCGTTGCCCGCCTCTCCGTACGCGCCCCGGACTTTCATCTCGTTCACGAAGCCGGTGCCGTTGCGGGCCAGCAGATACGACGCCGCGGTCTTGGGGTAGAGGTGGTACTTGTGACTGTTCGCGTTGAGGCTTGACCGATCGCCCCGGATGCCCGCGGTGAGCAGCAGCCGATCGTCCATCAGGAGTACTTCTTCCTGTGCAAAGCCGCCCAGGTTGACGATCAGTTGGCGGAACTGGTTTACCTGGATGTTGGTACCCGAGTTCACGTTGGGCTGCCCGGCAATCAGGTTCCGGCTCACGGTGCGGAAGATGTCCAGGTCACGCCGGGCATACTGCACACCCGCCGACGTGGTGGCTTTGAATCCCCCCCCGGTATAGGTGTGCACCAGATTGGTGCCCAGGTTCAGGTTCAGGTTGTCGCTCTTGCTGAGCAGCGAGGTGCCCGGCAGTCCGTCCTGCGGCTCGAACTGGAGCTCGGGCGGGAAGAGCAAGGCGTTCTTCTGGGTAAAGAAGTCCGCCCCGCCACTCAGCACGGCCCGAAGCGAGCTCTTCGCCCGGCTGAATACGTTCCAGGTCAGCTCGGTGCCGGTGGTAAGGCGCCAGACGTCCTCGTCGTTCTGCATCAGCGCCGCGGTTTGGAGCGGATTCGAGGCGTTGAACTCATTCCGCCGGAAGGTCCCGTCCGCGTTCTGCCGCAGGTCGGCAAAGCTCGGCGTGAAGGCCAGCGCCACGTAGAAGCTGGTGCCGGTGTTGTCGTTGTTGCTCAGGCCGCGCTGCGCCCGCGTGTGGGACACGCTGGTCCGGACCCCCGCCTGCAACCGGTTGCTCAGCCGCTGGTCCAGGTTGAGCCGGACCGATTGCCTCTGGAATCCGGTGTTGGCAATGATCCCCTCGTCGTTCTGCACTGTCCCCGAGGCCATATAGCGCGTGTTGTCGTTCCCGCCGGAAATGGACACCGATGTCTGGTTGGAGAGCTTGGCCCGCCCGGCAAGCTCTTCCTCGTGATCGAAGTAGGGGCACGAGGTCGCGTTGCACCCGTTGGCCGCACCCACGCCGGGCCGGAATGCCGCGTCGACGTCGGCGGCGTTCTTGAAGCGCCTCGAGCCCACCTTGTTGGACAGGCTGAAGGCCCCGAAGCCTACTCTGAAGGTGCCCCGAGTGGCGCCTGCACGCCCGCGCTTGGTGGTGATGATCACCACGCCATTGGACGCGCGACCACCGTAGATTGCCGCCGCGGACGCGCCCTTTAGAATCTCGATGCTTTCGATATCGGCGGGGTTGAGGTCGGCGATGCGGTTGACCTGACCGTCCTGGGTCAGCGCCGGGTTGGATCCGCCAGCCGCCGCGGTCACCGCGTTCTGGTTAGAGGGAATCGCTACGTCGGACATCACAACGCCGTCCACGACATAGAGTGGCTGGGCGTCTGCGTTCACCGAGGTGACGCCACGGAGTCGCACCTGGAGCCCGCCGCCCGGCGCGCCGCCGTTGGACTGGATGTCGACTCCCGCAACCTTCCCCTGCAGCACCTGCTCGACGCTCTGGGTAACCTGTGGCACGGCGGAAAGGTCTTCAGCGCCCACCGTGGCAACGGCGTTGGGCAGATTACGGCGCTCGACCCCGGTGGCCTGTCCGGTGACGACGATCTCCTCCATCTTGAAGACGTCCCGAGAGAGGGCGACGTCGATCGTGGAGGTCCCGCTGCCCACCCGGACGTCCTGCCGCCGGAAGCCGACCGCGCGGATCTGAAGCACCACGTCGCCGGCGGGTGCGTCGGGCAGCGTGAATTGCCCTGACGCGTTGGAGCTGACCGCGGTCAACCCGCCCAGGACGCCGATCCTGGCTCCCTCGATCGGTCCCCCGGTCACGGAGTCGCGTATCCGGCCGGTAATGGTGCGCCCCTGGGCCAACACCGGACCGGCCACCAATCCCAGCAGCAGCGCCGCCAGGACCCCGCATTTGAAACGCATGTTTCCTCCGGGGAATGGGTCAATCACCATGACAAACCGCTACGAATTCGAAGTCATACCTGTGTCCGAACGACACGCCTGCGCGGGCTAACTGTGGCTTGACGGGCCGCAAGCCCGATGAACGGGCACAACGGCTCTGGAACAGCAGGTTCTCTGCCAGCCCGTAAAGGCACCATCAACGCGCCCTCGGGGTACGAGAAGGTACGCTCGCCGGACGATCCCGCCAGCCCTGCCTTGCGCGACCACGCGTTAGGCTCTCCGGTGGCGTTCTGATATCATTGGACCGTGCCCAATCCGCCCAGAGGCCCCGTGCGCATTCGACTCCTTACCGTCGCCCTGCTGGTGGGACTGGTTCGCACCGCACCGGCCCAGACCGCCGCCGATACCGCTTCCGTCATCCTTCAGGTGGCGCGCGACCTCCAGCGTGATGGCCGCCCCGACGCCGCCCGTGAGCTGTTCCGCTACCTCCGCGCCCGCTATGGGGCCACTCCCGCCGCCCGCGCCGCCGATTCGCTGAGGCGTGCCATGCCCGTGTCAGGCCCGATCGGGAATGGCCGCACCGGATTCGTCACCTTCAACACCGTCTATGGTGCCTTTCTCGGCTCGGCGATCCCCGCGGCCTTCGACGCCCGAGGATCCGGCGTCTATGGCGCGGGTATTCTGATCGGCGCACCCTTGGGATTCTTCGTTTCGCGGGCCTTTGCCCGCGCGCATTTTCGCTCTGCCGGGCAGGCGGGAATCGCGAGCTTTGCGACCGCGTGGGGTACCTGGCAGGGCCTCGGATTGCAGCGCGCGTTCAACATCGGTGATCACGAGACCTGCGGGTCGTTCGGGTGCTTCAGCGACGAGTCGGGCACGGCGCCCTGGGCGATGATGGCCCTGGGGGGGCTCACCGGCATCGGCGTCGGCTGGGCGCTGGCGGCGAACAAGGACATTCGCCCCGGTACCGCGACCATGATCTCGAATTCGGCGTTCTGGGGAACCTGGTATGGCCTGGCCCTGGGAAAGGCCGCGGGGATGAACGATGACGGGGTGTGGGCCTCGATGCTGGTCGTGGGCAACGCAGCGCTGCTCGCCTCGATTCCCGCCGCGAAGGCCTGGCAGCCTACCTCCTCCAGGGTTCGGCTGATCACCGCGGCGGGACTGGCCGGCGGCCTGGCCGGATTCGGCATCGACCTGATTGCGAAGCCCGAGGATGACAAAGTCACGTTCGCCATCCCCCTGGTCACTTCGGCGGCGGGGCTTCTCATCGGCGCGCTGGCCACAAAGCACCAAAGCGATCTGGACAGCGGAGGAGAAGGCCTCGGCCAGGCGAACGCCGTCTTCCAGTGGCAGAATGGCCTGCGGCTCACGCTGGCGACCCCCGAGCCGGCCACCTTTCAGATCGTGAATCGCGGGGGAAGGTCCCGCATGGTTCCGGGCGCGCGCCTCCATATCTTTCACGCGTGGTTCTAAGAGAACCATGGGCCCTGCTGGATTTGAACCAGCGACCGACGGATTATGAGTCCGCTGCTCTAACCAGCCTGAGCTAAGGGCCCGGATCGCCGTAAACTATCACCGCTCCGGGTCATTCGCAGCCCGGCCGCAAGGCTGAATTCGCCCGGCCGCTCCGTTAAGATTCACGTCGTGCGGGCCCTCATCGTCTCCCATTTTTATTCCAACCCCGAGCATCGCGGAAAACTCCGCGCACTCGCCGGGCAGGGCGTCGACCTGATGGCCGCGCTCCCCGGCGGCTCCGCGGGGCTCGACAGCGGGGTGCGGCTGACGCCGGTTCCGGTCTCCGGCGACCCTGACGTGCCCGGCACGCTCAAATGGAACAGCGGAGCCCTCCGACGGGTGATCTCCGACTTTCACCCCGATCTGATCCAGGTCGAGGACGCGCCCAGCTCGCCGGTGGCCGCCGCCGTGTCGGCGGCCGCTCGGCGGATGCGCATTCCCTACGTGCTCTTCAGCTGGGAGAGCCTCGCCCGGCGGCGGGGATTCCTCGAGCAGCGCCGGTACCGCTCCGTGGTGCGACACGCCGCAGGCGTGATCGGCGGCAATCACCTCGCCCTCGCACTGCTCCGGGAGTACGCCGCTTCTGCCGTGACTGCCGTGCTCCCCCAGACCGGGATGTCGCCCTCGGCGCCGGTTCCCAGGGATACCCACCGCCGGGGCCTCGCCATGGGGTTTGTGGGTCGACTCGTGCCGGAGCGCGGCGCGGAGACGTTACTCCGCGCCTGCGGGCAGGTTCTGGGTCCATGGAATCTCACCGTGGTCGGCACGGGGCCGGAACAGGAGGCGCTCGAGGCGCTCGCCCAGCGGCTGGGACTGGCCTCCCGGATCCGATGGCTGGGCGGCATTCCCCGGAGCGAGTTCGAAGGGGTCTGGAGCGATCTCGATTGTCTCGTAGTGCCTTCGCGGGACACGTCGACCTGGGTCGAGCGGAGCTCTCCCACGGTACTCGAGGCGATGGTTCGCGGGGTAGTACCGGTCGTCACCCGGTCCGGCGCGCTTCCCGAGATCGTTGGAGACGGGGGCATCGTGGTGGACGATGCCGAATCTCTGGCGTTGGCCCTCCAGGAGCTGGTGGCCGAGCCGGAGCGGCTCCGCATCCTTGGAATGCGGTCCCGCCAGCGCGTACTGGAAGAGTACGTCGACTCCGCCGTTGCGCAGCGGACCCTTGCCTTCTGGGGCCAGATACTGGCCCGCCACACGAGTCACGACGCACACCTGACCGAGGCCCGATGACACGCCTGCTCCTCCTGGCCCTGATCGGCACAGCCACTCCCGCCCGCGCGCAACAACCTACGCCCGAACAGGCGGCTGCGATCCTCGCCAACCGGCCCGATCTGAACGGCACCATCCGGCAGCGGATCACCGAGTCGCGGCTCACCCCGGATCAGATCCGGCAACGGCTTCGGGCCGCCGGATACCCCGCTGACCTGCTGGACCCGTACCTCGACGCCGCGGCCTCTCCGACCGGGACCCCGGGCGACGACGTCTACGCCGCGGTTCGCCAGCTCGGCCTGACCGAGGCCGGCACGCCAGTCCCGGTCACCGTGCGTGCGGCGGCGCCGACCCAGGGTCCCGGGCTCCGCCGGTTCGGCGCGGATGTTTTTGGCGACTCGACCACGCAGTTCCAGCCCGCGCTGTCGGGACCGGTCGATCGCGGCTACCGGCTGGGACCGGGGGACAATCTGGTCCTCATCCTGAGTGGTGAGGTCGAGGCGTCTCACACCCTGGACGTGAACCGCGAGGGCTTCGTGGTCATTCCCCAGGTGGGACAGGTGTTCGTGTCGGGCCTGACCCTGGATCAGCTGGAGACGCAGCTCGACCGGAGGCTGGCGCGGGTCTACAGCGGAATTGGCCGGGGCGAGGGCGCCCGCACCCGCTATCACGTGACCGTGGCGCGGCTCCGCACCAACCAGATCTTCGTGATCGGTGACGTCGTGCGGCCCGGCTCCTACCAGATCTCCAGCGCCGGCACCGTCCTCACGGCCCTCTACGCCGCGCGCGGCCCCTCGGCTACCGGCAGTTTCCGCGAAATTGCGGTGCGACGCGGCGGCAGGACGGTAATGACTTTCGACCTCTACGACTACCTCCTTCGGGGGGACAACGCGAGCGACCTCCGCCTCGAATCGGGAGACGTGATTTTCGTTCCGGTCCATGGCCCGCTGATCGAGCTCACCGGTCCGGTGGTGCGTCCCGCCATCTATGAGCTGGCGCCCCGGGAAACCCTTCGGGACCTGGTGACCGCGGCCGGTGGGTTCGAACCGGGAGCTCAGTTGCGCCGGATCCAGATCAACCGGGTCCTCCCCCCGCGCGCGCGCACCGAGACCGGACGGGAGCGGGTGGTGATCGACCTGGGCCCGGACCAGTTTGCGCAGGGCACTCCCCCGGCCTTCCCGCTGGAGCCCGGCGACCGGGTGGCGGTCTTCGGCGTGCCCGAGCGGCGGCGCACCTACGTCACGGTGCGCGGCAATGTCTGGCAGGAGGGAGAAATCGGATACACCGCCGGCATGCGGCTCTCCGATGCGCTCAGAATGGCGGGGGGAGTCAAGCCGGACGTATATCTCGATCAGGTCCTGGTCTCCCGGCTGAATCGGGACTCGACCCGTACCCAGCTGCGCGCCAGTCTGGCCGACTCGACCGGACGAGTCGCCGTCGACCTTCCCCTCAGCGAAGACGACGAGATCATCGTGTTTTCGCGCACCACGTTCCGACCGGTGCGCTACGTCGTGGTGACCGGCGCCGTCCGGAAGGGGGGCCGGATCCCCTACCGCGAAGGCATGACCCTTCGCGACGCGGTGCTGCTGGCCGATGGCACAACCGAAGACGCGCTGCTCACCGAGGCGGAAGTCGCCCGCCTCCCGGCCGACCGGAGCGGCGGTGTGCTGGCCACGACCCTGCGCATCCCACTCGATTCCACCTACGTGTTCGACCGCGGCCGCACGGGCCGGTACCAGGGTCCGCCCGGCATCCCCGCTGCCGCGGGCGGTGCGCCCGAGTTCGTGCTGACCGCCTACGACAACGTGCTGATCTTTCGCCAGCCGGATTGGGAGCTCCAGCGCACGGTGGCGCTGGGTGGCCAGGTGAAGTATCCAGGCCGGTACGCACTCAAGAGCCGGTCCGAGCGTCTGAATGACCTGATTCAGCGCGCCGGAGGCCTTACCCGGGAAGCGTATCCAGGCGGGGTGCAGTTCATCAGGGGACAGGATGGTCTCGGGCGGATCGGCATCGATCTGCCGGCCGTGCTTCGGGACCCCAGGAATTCCGACAATCTCATCATGCAGAGCGGAGATTCTGTCTTCGTTCCCGAGTACAGCCCGGTGGTGCGGGTGGCCGGCGCGGTCAATGCGCCCGCTTCGGTAAGCTATGTGGAAGGCAAGGGCCTCGACTACTACATCGAGTCGGCGGGGGGATTCGCGAGGCTCGCGGACAAGGGTCGGACCTACGTGACGCAGCCCGACGGCTCGCTGGAGGCGGTCAAGCGGAGAGTCATTCTGGCCGACGGGAAGCCGACACCCTTGGCGGGAGCGACGGTCACTGTACCGGCCAAGGACCCGAATGAGAAGAAGGATTTCCCCGCGATCTTCGGGGCCATTGCGCAGGTCGTGGCGGGTGCGGTGACAGTCATCGTGCTGCTGGCGACGCGGAAGTGACGTTCAGGGCGAGAGCGGGATTCGTCTGAATTCATCGCTCTTGGGAAGCTCGGCCTGGACATTGGAGGAGGGGTCATTGATGATGGCGGCCGGCTGGTAGTCCGGCACCAGCCGCATCAGGTGGTCTCGGAGCAGGTCGTCTGGCGCGCCACGCTGGGCGGCATCCACCAGCTCCGAGACTGCGGCAGAAAGACCCATCGGCAATGCGGGCTGCTTGGCCTTGAGCACCTTTGGGTGGCCGGTAGGCGTGGTGACTTCCGGCCCGAAGAACAACTCCTCGTAGAGCTTTTCTCCCGGTCGCACCCCGGTAAACACCACTTCAATATCCCGCCCGACCTCGAGCCCAGACAATCGCACCAGGTCGTGGGCCAGATCCAGGATGCGCACCGGCTCGCCCATATCCAGCACGAAGATTTCGCCGCCCCGGCCCAGCGCGGCCGCTTGAAGCACCAGTTGCGAGGCCTCCGGGATGGTCATGAAATAGCGGCGCATTTCGGGGTGGGTGATCGTGAGGGGCCCGCCGTTCCTGATCTGGTCCAGAAAACTGGGCACCACGCTGCCCCGGCTTCCCAGCACATTTCCGAACCGCACTGCTACGAAATGCCGCCCGTGCACTTCCGCCAGCTCCTGCACGATCTGTTCGGCCACCCGCTTGGTGGCGCCCATGACGTTGGTTGGGCGCACCGCCTTGTCGGTCGAAATCATGAGCAGCGTGGCGTCGATGGTCACCGCGCACTCGGCCAGGTGCTTGGTGCCGAGGATGTTGTTGGTGATGGCCTCGGGGACGTTCTCCTCCATGAGGGGCACGTGCTTGTGGGCCGCCGCGTGAAGAATGGTGTGGGGCTGCCACCGGCCGATCAGATCCTCGCACCGGAGCCGGTCCCGGATGTCGGCGATCAGCGGGACGGTCCGCACGCCAGGATGCAGCTCGGAAAGCTCGCGATGGATCCGGAAGATCGAATTCTCACCATGACCCAGCAGGAGCAACCGCGCCGGCCCCTGCGCCGCCACCTGCCGGCAGAGCTCGCTGCCGATGGAGCCGCCGGCGCCCGTCACCAGCACGGTGCGCCCACGGATCATCTTCCCGACCTGGTGCAAGTCGGTCTGCACCGGTTCGCGGCGCAGCAGGTCCTCGATCTGGACCGGCCGGAGATGGGTGACCCGGACCCGTCCGGTCAGGATTTCTGCAACGGAAGGCACGGTCCGGGCCGGGACATGAGCCGCCCGCGCGCTGTCGAGCACGGTCCGGAGCACGCGCCCCGGCGCCGAGGGCATGGCGATGATGACCTCGTCCACGCCGCGCTCCGCAGCCCGATGAGGGAGATCCTCCAGGCGGCCGACCACCGGCACTCCCTGCAGGCGCAATCCCTGCTTGGCGTCGGCGTCGTCCAGGAATCCGACCGGCAGGATCCCGAGTCCGGGGTTCCCCAGCAGTTCGCGCGCCACCAGCCCGCCCGCATGACCGGCACCCGCGATCAGCGCCCGACGTGGCGGGAGGGAGCTCAGATTCAGGCGGGCGCGCCGGGTCGCCAGGCGGATCAGGAAACGAGGCCCCGCCACGAGCGCGATGGTGAAGAGGCCGTCGAGCGCCAGCACCGAGAAGGGAACCCGCAGGGAGGTGATCCCCAGGGCTGGAAGCGCCCAGGCGCCGACGACGAAGTTCAGGAGGCCCGCGAGCAACGTGGCCGCCACGACTCGTTCCAGATCCACCAGCCCAGCGAACCGCCACATGCGGCGGTACATCCCGCTGAGCGCGAAACAAACCATGCGCAGCGGCAGGGAAGCCAAGGCGTAGTATCCCAGGACCGCGGGATAGGGAGCCGGCGGCACGAACGCCTCGAACCGCAGGGCGGTCGCCACCAGGATGGAGAGGAGGGCCAAGCCGAAATCCAGTGGAAGCAGGAGTCGGTCCGGCAAGTCCCATTCGAAGGGGCGGGGGCGGTAAATCCCGCTGGCGGGCTCGGGCATCTGACCCGGAAGATGGCGGCTCGGTGCGACGAAAGAAAGAGCGCGCACTTAGATTCCTGCCGACCCACGCTCACGGCCTGCTTCGGAGGGATTCGTGCTCACGGTAGCGATCAATGAAGGGGCGAACAGCACCGTCGTCGTCAGTGACGGCGGCAGAATCATGTTTGCACTTCAGGAGGAGCGGGTCAGCCGGAAGAAAAACTTCATCGGGTTTCCCCATGAGGCCCTGGCGTTCACGCTTCGGCACCTCGGGATCACCCCGGCCGACATCGGGACCGTCTGCCTTTCCAACCTCATCAGTCCGATCGATACCAACGCCAGTTTCCTCGCGAAGTACGAGAAGGTCGCCGACGCCAGTCCGGAAACCGCGATCGAAGCCGCGTTCGGGAATATGGCCCGGCGGCTCTACAACCGGCTGCCTCTGAACGTGGTCCGGGTGCGGAACCTGATGCTCGGCGCCAACCCCAACCGGCGGGTGACCCAAGCTCTGGCTGCGCACGGGCTGGCAGCGGTACCGGTGAAGCGCTATCACCACCATCTGGCCCATGCCGCGGGCGCCTATTTCGGGCTTCGCCAGAATCCCGACGAACCGCATCTCGTGCTCACGCTCGACGGTGGTGGAGACCACGTCTGTTCGCAGATGTACATCGGGGAAAAGGGCCAGCTGCGGCTGATCGCCAGCACCCCGAACGGTCATTCGGTGGGAAACATCTACTCGCGGATCACCCACTTCATGGGGATGGTGCCGCACGAACACGAATACAAGCTGATGGGAATGGCCGCGTACGCCAAGGACGAATACTCGGAGCGGGCGTACCGACGCTTCACGAGTTTTCTCGACCTCGATCCGGGCAACCCGCTGGTCTTCCGCGCCAAGATCCCGGAAATGACCACGGGCGGACCGGCCCACCTGGATCGCGCGTTCAAGCGCACCCGGTTCGACAACATGGCCGGAGGCCTCCAGCGATTCACCGAAGATCTGCTGGTCCGTTGGGTCCGGGCCGCGGTGAAACAGACCGGAATCCGCAAAGTCGTCGCCTCCGGCGGCGTATTCATGAACGTCAAGGCCAATATGCTCATCAGCAATCTCCCGGACATCGAGTATTTCGACGTCTTCCCGTCCTGCGGAGACGAGTCCCTGCCCTTCGGAACCGCGTGGCTGCACCACGCAGAGACATCACCCACCAACGGCAGCGACATCGAGTTTACCCATTGCTATCTCGGCCCCGACGCCGAATACGATTTCCCGGTGGCTCGAGCCCGCTTTGCGAGCCAGCTCCGGTTCCACGAAGTGGGCGATCCGAACGAGGTCGTCGCCCGGCTCCTGGCTCGGGGAGCCATCGTGGCGCGCTGCACCGGCAAAATGGAATTCGGCGCCCGCGCGCTCGGAAACCGGTCGATCCTCGCGGACGCCGACGACGCCCAGGTGATTCCCGAAATCAACAAGATGATCAAGAACCGGGATTTCTGGATGCCGTTCGCCCCGGCGGTGCTGCGCGAACACGTGGACCGTTACATCACCGTGCCCGGTTCCCTCCCCAAGGACCGGATCTCTCCGCACATGATGTTCACCTTCGACAGCAAGGTGCGCCGCGGCGAGGCCGTGGCGGGAATTCACCCATATGACAAGACCGCGCGCGCCCAGATCGTCTCGCGCAGCGTCAACCCGGGGTTACACGACTTGATGACCCGATTCCATGCCCGCACGGGGAAAGGGCTCATCCTGAACACGTCCTTCAATCTGCATGGGTATCCCATCGTGATGGGAGCCGGGGACGCCATGGAAGTCATGGTGAATTCGGCTCTCGAGTATCTCGTGGTGGGCAATCATCTGGTGACCAAAGGGCCGTTCGACCTGACGGCGTTGATGCAGGACTAACCCGCAAGGCACCGCCCGATCCACAGCGCCGCCACGGCATCGGCAAAGCGGGCGGGCGCCGCGGCAAGCGGCCGATCGGCAAATACCTCTTCGCAGCGGGCGCCCGGGGCCAGGAACTCCCGGATCGCGTCCCAGTGGCGGGACAGCTCCTCCCGAATTTCGGTGCCCAGCCCGCCCGCGATCCACTCCTCGATTCGCACATCGAATCCGCGCTTGCTCCGTGCGTCGAGCACCTCGGCCGGGACCCGGTCCCGGGCCACTTGCCGCAACATCCACTTGCCGTATCCCGACCCCAGCTTGGTCCGAACCGGGGCCGCGATCGCCCATTCCGCCAGACGATAGTCCAGAAACGGCAGACGGCTCTCGACCGAGTTGCCCATCGAGCTCCGGTCCTCGTAGCGGAGCAACGTCGGCAAGCCCCCCGTGCTCATGTCGGCAATCTGGCGGCCCCGGAGCCCGAGCCCGGTGGGAGCCTCATATGGGGACCGATCCGGCACGGGAAACCGAAGGAGACTGCCGCTGCCGCCGTGCCGGCCCAGCCGGCGTGCCGCCTGGAAGTAGACGCGCCGCTGTCCTCGTTCCGCCCAGAGCGCCCGTGCGAGTTCCCACCCGGTACCGAGCGCCGCTGGCGCCCCCCGGCGCACGTCCTCGAGCCAGCGCCACGCGAGGTACTTGCGATACCCCATGAACACCTCATCGCCGCCCTGACCGCCGAGCAGCACCTTCACCCCCGCCGCCCGCACGGCCCGGAACACCGCGTACTGCGCCACGATTGCGCCAGTGGTGAACGGCGCATCCTGGGCCTCGAGACATTCCCAGAACAGCCGGATCATCTCCTCGGTGGTCGGCATGACGTACTCGATCCCGATCCCCGTCTTCGCCACCGTCCGCGCCACCGTCGGCCCCTCGGTATCCGCCCGATCCGGGTGTCCATAGGAGAATCCTACGATCGCCGGGTGACGGGCTCCCGCGAGCGCGGCGATCGTCGCCGAGTCCACACCGCCCGAGAGGGAAAGCGCCACCGGGACATCGGCGCGCAACCGCACCGCCACGGCGTCGTCCAGGCGAGTGCGGCATTCCGCCACGGCGGCTGTCCGGTCCAGATTCGACAGCACGGGAATCAGCGCGGACACTCGATCGCCGAGGTGATAGTAATCCTGCTCGGTGCTGGCAAGCTCCGGTCCGTCGAGCCGGATCGAAATGAATGATCCGGGCCGTACCGAGCGAACCAACGCATACTGGCTCCGGTCCGAATCATCGTCGAACAGGCCGAACCGCGCGCCCCGCCCCAGATAGGTCGGGTCGGGAGAGCGTCCCACCACATTCGCGATGACCCGGGGCGTGGACGCAAACAGCAGGCGCGTCGGGGAGAGATGATAATGCAGCGGCTTGACTCCGAACCGGTCGCGGACCAGCAGCAGGCGCCGGCCTGGAATGTCGAGCAGGGCCATCGCGAACATGCCGTTGCATCGCTCGAAGGCCTGGGGGCCCCAGCGCGCGAAGGCCGCCAGGAGCACCTCGGTGTCACTGGTCGATCGGAACCTGGCACCGGCCGCCTGGAGCTCGGCGCGCAGCTCGAGGTAGTTGTAGATCTCCCCGTTATATGTGATCTGAAGTGCACCATCCGCCCCGGCCATCGGTTGGTGTCCGTTCGACGTCAGATCGAGAATGGTGAGCCGGTTGTGCGCCAGGCGCACTTGCCACTCACCCGCCCGGAACGGACAAGCGGTCTGGTGATCCGGGCCGCGACGGGCATTGGCCTCGAGGCACTGGACCCCGAACCGCGCCAGCAACGCGTCGTCCCACTTCGCGATCCCTCCGCCAACTCCGCACATTTTTACGCTTCCGGGACCAGCGCGCTGGGTGACGCGGCGGCCCGTGAAAGGACGCGCAGCCCAGCGGCGGGCTTCGCGACGTAGATCACCCACGCCAGGAGCGCAACCGGACCGCCGGTCACCCTGGCGACGACGAACGCCAGTGCGGCGGATGCCAGCTCGGTCCCGGCGATCCGCCGGTTGAGCTGCACGGGCTGCGCGCCGGTGTTCAAGGATTGATACCGCACCCGAAGTGCCAGCACGAGATAGGTACCCAGCACCAGTTCGAGCGACGCGGGCCAGATGCCCGGCAGCGCGGGCCACGCCATCGCCACGACCAGCCCGACCCCGACGATCGCGAGGAGGGGGCGAGGGCCGAGCCATCGGCCATCGACCACCCCGTCGGCGGTCTTCTCTCCGCTGGCCCACCGCCGGATGCGGGAGGCAATATAGGTATCGACGAAAATCGCTCGAATCGTCTCGGTCACCCGGAGCACAAGGTTGAATTTGGCCAGGGTGCCCGTGCCGGCGGCCAGGAGGGCGGACCGAAGAAAGAACTGCGCCCCCTGCCCCCCCGCCGCTCCCGCCGCGTGCCAGCGCATCGGCCGCAGACCCTCGGCAATCGTGGGAGGCGGAGCGAGTGGGGGATGCTCTCCAAACCCATGAAGCACAGCCAACGCCGCGAGCTGAAGCACCGGGCACAGCAGAAAGAGCCCTATTACTCTGCCGGCAAACGCGTCCGGCGAGGCAGCCGGAAGCAGAATGCCAGAGACGATGATGATGTTCGGCATCACCGTCACCGCATGCACGGGCAGAAACGGACCCGCGCGTTGCATGCGCGGCAGCACCCAGGCCAGAACGAGATTGGCTGCTCCCGCGGTCCCGGCCGTGATCATCCATGAGAGCGGTAAAGGCTGGCCTCCGCTGCTGTACATGGCCGTGGTCAGACACGCCGCGACCACAATGCCCGCTCCTACGGCCGCGATGAGCCGGGATCCGAGCCGCCGGTCCAGCAGATTCAGCGCCCCCAGACGGAGCGGCTCGCCCAGGAGGGCGATGGTGTACGTGATGGAGAGCGCGAACGTAAGCGCGTCGTTCACTTCGCCGAAGTGCAGGCGCCGGACCACCAGAAGCTCGCGGCCCAGACCCAGCAGCGCACTCAGCGCCGAGAGCGCCACGGCCGCCTGGTAGGTGCTTGGCATCCATCCGCGGGTCGCCGGGCTGTCCCCGGAGGAAGTCATCCGCGCCCTGCCGCAGGGTCGGACGGCTGCACCAGCGCCTGTGCGGCCAGCACGAGCATGAGGTTATAGGAGAAGAGCTTGTGAACCGCGAAAAACTGCGCGTAGACAAAAAGCGCCACGACCAGTGCAGCCAGCGCCAGGTAGCGCCGGTCCCCCGTGACGTTGCCGCGATGCCAGAGCCCCGCCACCAGGAGGATATACCCGAGCAGAATGAGGCAGAGTCCGGGAACGCCAAAGTACACCAGTCCGTAGAGAATCACATTGTGAACGTAGGTGCGCTCCTCTCCCGAACCGGTGATGAAAGTCTGTCCCGAACCGATGCCGCCCAGCACTCCGGCAACGCCATTGTCAAGCATCGCGTTGAGCGCGGGAATCCATTCATCGGTCACCCGCCCGGTGTCCAGGCTGGTCTGGGTCCGGAGCACGATCGCCTCGACCAGCGCTCGGGTGTGGGGAATGAGGTACAACACCCCCACCGCGACGACCAGCCCAACCAACCCGGCCAGGGCCACCCGGACCAGCGCGAATCTCCGGGTCGGCCCGCGCCGCGGGGCGCGCCGCATCGTGTGGAACACGGCCCAGGCCGCGGTCCCGGTCAGGATCGCGGCGAGCTGTGACCGCGTTTGGGTAGAAAGCGCGGCCGTGACGGCGAGGCCGCAGGGAATCGCCCAGCGGAGCTTGACTCGCCACCTACTGGCTGCAGCAATGGCGGACATCGGCAGCACGGCACCGGCAAGCACCAGGGGCAGGGTCGTCCGGGGATCCAGAAGCGTGATCCGTGACAACCAGACCGCCCGGGTGTCCGTGGGATCCGCCACACTGAAAACGTACAATCCGATGACGTAGACCGATTGGGCGACTCCCGCGAACAGGAGCGGGCCGGTGACGAGCTCCGGTCGCCGCCCGGGCCCCACGAGTAAGCCGAGCAATGCCACTGGGAGAAAGGCCAGATAGGGCAGCGCGGACCGGACCGCGGCATCAAATGGAATGCCCCGCGCCGCCGCCATCACGACCGACCCCACGACGGGAAGCGCCAAGCCGGGGAGAAGTAGCAGCGGAAGGAGCTGATCACGACTCGTCAACCGCGCCCGTCCCGAGATGATTCCGAGGCCCGCGAGGATCACTGCAAACGCGAGCGCGCCGGCCAGCACCAGCTCCCAGGCACCGACCGACACGGGGGCGGGGGCGGCAAAGCCCGTCGCCGCGAGCAGGAGCACGTTGACCGCCGCGACCAGCCACGCCATCATTCGCTCGGTGTCGCGTGCTTTCTCGAATCCTGTCGCCATGCGGAAGCTAACCGGCCTGCTGCGGAACTACGTGCTGCGCAGGGTTGACGGCGGGCAATCCGCCGCGGTGTTCTGGTATTTGCCGGAGCCTCCCCGCGTTACGGACGCCGCGACTCTCGCGGCGTACCGGTCCTCGGCAACGCCCTCGCCGCACTACCTGATGGACTACGCGCGCAAACTCGAATACACCGTCACCGATCCCTCCGGCATTGCCGCGCTCAACTATGGTGCTCCGCTCGGACTCCAGCGTAATCCCGAGACCGCATTCCAGTTTGCGCTGGGGCTTCACGACGCCGGCCGCCGCGAGGAGTTTCTTCGCTATGCGGACAGCTTCCTCGAGACGCAGGACGCCCGGGGCCGCTGGAGCTACGATTTCGACTGGTACCGCAGCGCGGCCCCGTGGTATTCGGCGCTGGCGCAGGGCCGGGGCGCCTCGGTCATGCTGCGCGCCTGGCTGCTGACATCGCAGCCGCGCTACCGTGCGGCGGCGCTCGGCGCCATCGCGCTGTTCGCGACACCGATTGGCGAAGGCGGATTTGTCGCACTGCACCGGCAGGCCGTCGTGCCCTACCTCGAGGAATACCCTTCCCAGCCGACCGGCGTACTGAATGGCTTCCTGACCTCGCTCTTCGCGCTGTACGAAGTCGGATACTGGCTGGAGGATTCGTCCGCCCAGGAGCGCTTTGCCTTGTACCTCGGCTCGGCCGAACGGATGCTGCCATTTTACACGACTCCCTGGTGGACCCTCTACGACCTCGACCCGGAATCGCCGTTTCCCAACGTGCACTCGCCGCGATACCACCGGCTGGCCACTGATTACCTCCGGGTGCTGTCCGCGCTCGACCCCAGTCGGGTGATTGCGTCCTTCCGGGACCGCTGGATCGCCATGGAGGGTCCGGTAGCGCGGGTCCGCGCCACCGCGCTCAAGGCGATCAAGAAGCTCATCCACCGCTAGCCGTCTCTCCTCTCGAGCGCCGCGGAACTCCTCACCAGTTCCCGGGTTACCAGGAACAGCAGCCCCGCCACGCTGACGGCGAGTCCCGACAGCAACGCGCGAAACACCACGCGCCGGGGCTGCGGGGAAATCACCACCGGCAGATCCTCGACGACCGCGAGCGCCGGTGATTCCTCGAGCTCACGGGCGATGGCGGCCTG
Source organism: Gemmatimonadales bacterium (assembly GCA_031404115.1). Taxonomy (GTDB): domain Bacteria; phylum Gemmatimonadota; class Gemmatimonadetes; order Gemmatimonadales; family GWC2-71-9; genus JABFSM01. The sequence continues at coordinate 16,876 of JANNGX010000036.1, forward strand.
GCGGTCCGTAACGACCCGGTCGTACGCGCGGGACGCGTCGGTCTGGGCGCGCTCCAGGCGCGCGCGCGCGAGGCTCAGCCGGGAGCGAGGCGAGAGCAGCCGGTTCCCTTCGTCGAACCGGAGCAGCATGTCTTCCGCGCGCCGCAGCTCCGCCTCGGCGGTGTCGAGGCGGCGCTCCTGGGCCCGGAGCAGCTCCCTGGCCTGTGATTGCGCCACCTGGGCAAAGAGCTGCTGGGTCTCGCTGACCACCGCCCGAAAGAACACCCGCACGGCACCGCTGTCGCCCGATCGCGCCACCACGGTGACGAAGCCGGTTTCCTTCGAGGTGGTGACACGGAATTTTCGGCGGAGCGAGGAGAGCAGCAGCGCTTCATCTCCGACCTTGGGCTCGCGGCCCGCGATGGCAAGGGCGAGGGGCCGGCCTTCGTAGGGCTTGGCCGCCGCGGCGAGCAACACGGTCCGGGAGCGAAGCAGGTAGGCGACGACCTCGCGTGTCGCGTCGAAGCCGGTGCCGCCGAGGTCGAAGGTGCTTCCGAGGAACGACGCGGCCCCCGCCAAACCGGATGGGGCACGCTGCCCCTGGACCGGCACCAGCACCATGGTGCCCTCGTAGCGGATGGGCAGCACCGCCAGGACTATTGCCGCCGCCGCGGTCACCGCCAGCGCGACGAGCAGAAGCGGGCGGAGGTGGCGTCCGACGGCGCGCAGCATCGACCGCACCTCGACGTCCGGTTCAGCGCGTCCCGTCATACAATGGCCTTTGGTGGATTGGCGGAATGTAAAACGGTTTCGGGGGAACTCATAGACGCGGAGGCTCGATCTCATGGGGGCGGAGATGCCCCACCGACCAGTAGAGGATCACGAGCAATGCCATCGCCGCGAGGTATGCGAACGGCTCCCGTGCGGGCACCGCTACCGCCCACCAGACCAGGAGCGCCAGCACCGCGTTGACCGCCATCACCGCCCCGCTCACCTGCGGATGGGTGAGCCCCGCCTGAACGGCACGCTGGTAGGCGTGGCTCCGGTGCGCGGCGAACCAGCGCTCTCCCCGTACAAACCGCCGGAGCAGGGTGATCGTCGCGTCCAGGACGAACACGCCCAACAGCACCAGCCACCCAAGGGCGGGAACGTCTCCTCGCTGGCTCGTCAGCACGCCCAGCGACGCGAGGATGAATCCCAGAAACACCGAGCCGACGTCGCCCAGAAAAATCCGCGCCGGAGACCAGTTCCACGGCAGGAATCCCGCCGCGGCCACCACCACCAACGCGGCAAGCCAGGTCGGCTCCAGATCCCCGGCGCGCCAGCAGAGCAGCACTGCCGCGAGTCCGACGGTCAAGGCCTCTCCCGCGGCGAGCCCGTCGATGCCGTCCATGAAGTTGAAGAGGTTGGCTATCCACGCGATGCCAAGCACCGTCACGATGGGGCCGAGCCCGCCGAGCCGGATAGCGACCGGACCGAAGCAGTACACCACCCATGCCGCGGCGGCGAGATGCACCAGGAACCGGATCCACTGGGGCACGCCGCGCCGGTCGTCAAGCCAGCTCACCAGCGCCACCGCGGCGCCCGAGGGCACCAGCGCCAGCGCGATGGTGCCGCGTATCCACCCTCCGGCGGCCCCCATCAGGATCCCCGAGAGCACCACGATGACGATCGCGACGCCCCCACCGCGCGGTGTGGGGATGGAGTGGGAGCTCCGCTCGTTGGGAATGTCGAGGAGCGACTTGGCCATGGCGAACCGGCGTACCAGGCCGGTGCCCCACCAGCTCGCCGCGAGGGCCACCGCCAACGTGATGAGCGCCCCGGTGATCATCGCGACCGCTCCAGGAACCATTGCGCCACCGCGCGCCAGCCATCCTGGGGCGTCTCGGGCGGTCGGAATCCGGTCCATTCCACGAGCTTCGCGACGGACACCGTGAGCGATCCGGTCAGACGCTCGACGTCCGCGCTGGTAACCGGGAAACGCACCAAGCGGCTGATGGTGTCACCGGCCCGCCCGCCGAGTTCGAAGAGCTTTGGTGGAATCCGGAAGAGGCGCGCCCGCCGGCCGAGTCCGTCCGCAATCGCCCGGATCAATTCTGGAGTGGAGAGATCGACTCCGTCGGCTACGAAGAACACTTCGCCAGCGAGGCCTGGCGTCCCGGCCAGCGCGCGCACGGCACCCACCAAGTTGCCGGTCGACAGCATGCTCCGGCGATTCTCGATCCCCCCGAATGGCAGGGGCAGTCCGCGGCTCACCAGCGAGACGAGCCTGAGCACGTTTGCCGGTGCACCGGGGCCATAGACCAGAGGAAACCGCATCACCACGGTATCGATTCCTCGCTCGGCACCGGCAGCGAACGCCACCCGCTCGGACTCGAGCTTGCTCACCCCGTACGGGTCGAGCGGCGCGGGCGTCGTCTGCTCGGTCCAGGGAATCAGGGTGGACTCCCCCACTGCCTTGACCGAACTTGCCACCAGCACCCGGCGCACTCCTGCATCGGCTGCCGCCTCGACCACCACGCGGGTGCCTTCGACGTTGACTCGGCGGAAGGCGGCGAGCGGATCGCCCGCGTCATCGCGCAGCCGGTGCGCCCGTCCCGCCAGATGCACGACGACATCGGCGCCCGCGAACGCCCGGGTCAGCGCGCTTCGCTCGAGATCGGCAATCTCGGCTCGCTCGAGACCCTCCATTGGTGGCGGCGCACCTGGCCGTCGCACTTCCCGGACCGGCGCGCCCGCCTGCACCAGCGCATGGCACAATGCCGTGCCGATGAAGCCGCCGGCGCCGGTGACCGCGATCATTCGGGAAACCCCGCCACGGCCCTGAGCACTCGAAGGTATCGCGCGGCCAGGACCCCGCGATGAAAGTGACGGCTGACGTAGTGGGTTCCGCGGGCCCCCATCGCAGCGCGCTCCTCCGGCGGTAACCGAGCCAGCCGCGCCAGGGCTCCGGCCAGCGCCGCACCATCGCCCGGAGGCACGGCCCATCCAGCGCCGCTCTCACGGAGAAGCAAGGCCACCTGTCCTGCCGCCGAGGCGATCACCGGACGCCCGCACGCCATGATCTCGAAGCACTTGCTGGGCAGGACGTCCGCGAATACGGGGATCGGAGCGAGTGGAACCAGGCAACAATCGCAATTGAGATAGAAGGCCCGTGTCGCGGCCTTCGGGATCGCCGGGGTGATGGTGAGATTCGGCAGGCCCAGCGCTGCCGTCGTCGCGCGGACCTTTGCGAGTTCTGTTCCATCGCCCGCGAGCACGAAGGAGACGTCGGATCCTTCCTCGGCCAGCCGCTTCGCAGCGTCGAGCACCACGCCGAGCCCCTGCCCCGCGCCGAAGTTACCGAGATACCCAGCGACGAACTTCGTGCCGTGCCCGTTGAGTTCGGGTATCGGCGCCGGTACCGTGCCGGGGAAATACTGCTCGGGATCGACGCCGTTCGAGACAACGGTGCAGCGCTCCGGCGGGATTCCCTTGGCCAGGATACGGTCCCGGAACGGCTCGGTCACCACGACGATGTGATCGGCCCGGCGCAGGAGCGCGCGGTCCACGGCAAGGACCGCCTCCTGAAGCGGCCTGGCGCGAAGTACCTGCATGTCGATCAGATACTCCGGCCAGAGATCCCGAAGCTCGAGCACCAGCGGCGTGTCCCAGAGCTCGCGCAGGATCGCCCCCGCGAATAGCGGGAAATAGGGCGGCGAGCTGGCGATCAGGACGTCCAGCGGGCCCGCGCGCCGCAAGGCATTGACGAGAGCGGTGAGGGCGAAGCTGGTGTTGTTGAGCAGCGTGAGTCCCAGGCCTCCTCCCGGCCGGGCGAAGAGCCAGGAGCGAAGAACGCGGACTCCTTCCCACGTCTCGCTGGAGAACAATTTGCCCCGGTAGGGCGGCGGAATTCTTCCGTGAGGACGGTTGGGCATCGCGGTGATAACGGTGACGTCGGCACCCGCGGCAGCCCAGCGTTTTGTCATTTCTGCGGCCCGGGCCGGGCCGGCACCGATCTCGGGGACGAATTGCTGGACCAGATATCCGATTCGGAGACGGGCGCGGTCGGTCATCACATCGGCTCCCCGGATTCCGGCGCGGCCGAGCTCAATACTCCAGCGGCAGGGCGACCCGCCGGCCGTCGCGCGCGGAGAGGTACGTGGCAATCAGGATCTCGAGCGAGTGCAGCCCCTCGCGGCCATCGGTATCGGGAGCGGCGGTGCCGCGCAGGGTCTGGATCACGTTCTGATAGTAGCGCGGGTGCCCGTGGCCATACACCGAAGTCGTTTCGTAACTGGCCTGCTCCACGGTGTCGTCCATCGGGTCTTTGGCATCGAACTCCCAGTGCTCGATCCGGTTCACCGCCGTACCGCCCACGCGCACCGTGCCCTTCTCGCCCAGGACGGTGATCGACCCCTCGAGATTCTTAGGGTAGGTCACCATCGTCACGTTGAGCGAGCCCAAGGTCCCCGCGCGCCAGCGGAGCGCGAGAACCCCGGTATCTTCCACCTCGATGTTGCGGGCCAGGGTGGCGGTATAGGCCTGCACGCTTTCCACCGGCCCAATGAGCCAGTCGAGCATGTCCACGTAGTGGCTGGCCTGGTTCATGAACGCGCCGCCGTCGAATTCCCAGGTTCCCCGCCACGCCGCGCTATCGTAATACGCCTGCGGCCTGTTCCAGAACACGTTTACAGTCACCAGGCAGATGGTGCCGAAGCGCTTGGCCTCCACCGCGCTCTTGAGCAATTGGAGCGTGGGATTCCGCCGGTTCTGCTTCACGACGAAGAGATGGACGCCGGCCTCGTCGCAGGACTGGACCATCGCCTTGCCATCCAGCCACCGGGTGGCCATCGGCTTCTCGGTCATGACGTGCCGGCCCGACTCCGCGACCCGGATGGCCTGATGGGCATGGAGCCCGCTCGGCGTGGCCAGGATCACGATATCCGGATCGCAGCCGAGCAGCAGCGTCTCCAGCGAGGGGAACCCAGGCGCGCCGGAGCGCGCCATGGCGCGCTCCAGGGCCGCGGGCTCGATGTCGGCCACGCCCACCAGCTCGGCGTCGTCGGCGTGGGCCGCGAGCGCCTCGAAGTGGTTGGCCGAGATGCGCCCGCACCCCACCAGGGCAAAGCGGATTTTCCGCCCGGCAATGCCTGGCTTCCGGACGAAGAGCCCGGTGGCTTCCCTCACGCGGCGCCATTGGTGATGGAGAGCTGCCGTGCCCGCCAGCTCTCCATCCGCACCGTGAGCACCACGCCTTCCTCGGTGTGCTCGCGCGCCAGGACCTCGCCGGCGCGGTAGATGGCCGCGAGCCGGGCGCCGTCACCTTCGGGAATCACCACCCGCACGGTGGGCCGGCCCTCGCGGGCCCGCTCCCGCAGCGCTGCCTTGATGGCGTCGACGCCGTCGGTCCGCATGGTGGTGGCAAAGACCGCTCCGGGATAGATCTGGCCGATTCGCTGCGCAAAGCCGGTGGGATCGGGAAGCAGGTCGATCTTATTGAACACCATGATGAGCGGTCGATCAGCCATCTCGAGCTCGCCCAGCACCTCCTCGACCACGCTCACCTGCTCCTCCCACTCGGGGTGGCTGGCGTCGATCACGTGGAGCAGCACATCGGCCTCGCGAGCCTCCTCGAGCGTGGCACGGAAGCTGGCCACCAGATGGTGGGGCAATTTGCGGATGAATCCGACGGTATCGGTCACCCGGCCGCGAAGCCCGTCGCCGACGTCCACTTCGCGGGTGAGGGTGTCCAGAGTGGCGAAGAGTCGGTCCTCCACGAAGATATCGTGATCTCCCGTGAGGGCCCGCAGCACGCTGGACTTGCCGGCGTTGGTATAGCCGACCAGCGAGGCGTGGAGCAGCTTCTGCCGCCCGCCCCGAAGGGTCTCACGGTGCCTCGCCACATCCTGCAGCTTGCCGCGGTGATGCTGGATCTTCTGGCGGATCATCCGGCGGTCGGTTTCGAGCTGGGTTTCACCGGGGCCGCGCAGACCGATACCACCGCGGATGCGGGAGAGGTGGGTCCACATCCGGGTCAGTCTGGGCAGAAGGTACTCGAGCTGCGCCAGCTCCACCTGAAGCTTGGCTTCCGCCGTGCGTGCCCGGGTGGAGAAGATGTCCAGAATGACTTCGGCCCGGTCCATGACGCGGACCCCGAGCTCACGCTCGAGATTGGCGCCCTGCACCGGGGTCAGCTCCTCGTCGAACACGGCCAGGGTCGCGCCGGTCTCGGCCACCAGGGCCTTGAGCTCCTCGACCTTGCCCTCGCCCAGCAGGGTGGCCGCCGTCGGTGCCACCACCTGCTGCGTCAGCCGTCCCACCACCGTGGCGCCGGCGGTATCCACCAGCCGCCCCAGCTCGTCAAGATGCTCCTGCACCTGCGACACCGCGCGGGATCCCTTGCGGGAGACCGCGACCAGGATTGCCTTTTCGGCGGGTGGCTGGACGTTGATCAGTTCTCGGATGTTCGGCCTCGTCGTTCGGGTGCCGGTGCGGTCAGCCAGCGCTGAAAGATAATGCCGCGGGCTGAATCTTGGCCCTGCCGCCTACTCGCTATTCTCTGGCCTTTTCCACCATGCCATCCGTTCCGCCACCTTCTTCTCATAGCCGAGTGCACCAGGGGTGTACAACACCCGGTCCTCAAGCGAAGCCGGGAGATGGGTCTGCGTCACATAGTGTCCCGGATAATCGTGGGCGTAGCGGTACTCCGCTCCATACCCGAGTTGCTTCAGCAACGCGGTCGGAGCGTTCCGTAGGTGCACCGGCACCGGCTCGGCCGGAGTTTCGCGCGCCAGCTCCAGCGCGGCACCCAGCGCCTTCACTACGCTGTTGGACTTGGGCGCCGTGGCGAGATAGATCGTCAGTTCCGCCAGCGGCAGATAGCCTTCGGGGGGGCCCAACTGGCGAAACGCCTCCCGCGCGGCCACGGCCATCGGGAGCGCCTGCGGATCGGCCAGGCCGATGTCCTCCGCGGCCATGGCGATGGCCCGGCGAAACAGCACCAGAGGATCCTCGCCGCCGTCGAGCATCCGGGCCATCCAATAGAGCGCGCCCTGCGGATCGCTGCCCCGGAGCGACTTGTGATAGGCGGAAAGCAGATTGAAATGCTCCTCACCTGATTGATCGTATTTTGGCACCCGCCGCGCGAGCGCGTCCGCCATCACCGCCAGGGTGATAGTGCCCCCCTGACCGGCCTGAAGCGCCGCCGCTTCCAACGCGTTGAGCGCGCGCCGGGCGTCGCCGTCCGCCTGAATCGCCAGCCAGGCGACCACCTCGGCCTCTGTCGTGAGCGCGAGCGCGCCCAGTCCGCGGTCGCGGTCGGCCAGGGCCCGAGTCACCACCTTTTCGATGTCGGCCGGCGTCAGCGGTTGCAGCACGAAGACCTGACACCGGCTCAGCAGCGCCGCGTTCAGGCTGAAGCTGGGGTTTTCGGTCGTGGCCCCGATCAAGGTGACGGTACCGCGCTCCACGTGCGGCAGGAAGGCGTCTTGCTGGGCCCGATTGAAGCGGTGGATCTCGTCGCAGAAGAGGACCGTGCCGCGGCCAAGCCGGCGACGTTCCTCCGCCTCCCTGATGATTTCCCGAACCCGCTGGACGCCTTCGGTCACCGCGCTGAACCCGATGAAGGCCCGTCCGGTGTGCTGGGCAATCAGGTGGGCCAGTGAAGTCTTGCCTGTGCCGGGTGGTCCCCAGAGGATCGCGCTGCTCAGGTCGCCGCGCCGGAGCGCATCGCCAAGCGCCCGGCCCGGGGCCAGCAGGTGCTCCTGCCCGGCAAACTCGGGGATGCTCCGGGGCCGCATTCGGGCCGCCAGCGGCGCCGGGGTCGAGAAGAGTTCCGGTTCGTCCACGGCGCCCTCAGCCTCCGTTGCCGGCCAGCGCGCGGAGGAGAATCAGCGCGGCGGCCCCGCCCAGGAACGCCATGCTGGTCCGGGCGTGCCGGCCGCGCTGAATCTCGGGCACCAGATTGGATGCCGCCACGTACAATGTGACGCCGGCGGAGAGCGCGAGGCCGTATTGCGCGAGCGGTGCCACCGACTCGGTCACCAGGGCCCCGATGATGGTCGCGATGCCGAGGACGACGCCAGACCCGAGCGCGCGGCGCCGGCCCAGGCCGCTGGCGAGCATGATGCTCGACACGGTGACGCCCTCGGGGAGCTTGTGGAGCATCACCCCCAGGAAGAACGCCACTCCCAGGCTCCAGGACACCAGAAATCCGCTTGCGATCGCCACGCCATCAAAAAAGGCGTGCAGGGTCAAACCGACCAGGGCGCTATATCCCGCCTCCGGCCCGACGCTGTGGGTTTCGACGCCGAAGTGAAAGTGGGGAGTGATCACGTGCTGCGCCACGTGCACCAGCACGTACCCCAAAAGCACCAGGAACCCGGCGGTTGCGCTGGGAATACCCTGGGAGGAGAAAACGACGGGGAGCACCCCGATGAGCACCAGCGCCAGCATGAACCCCGCACCGAAGGCGAGGCAGGTCTCGATGAACGCCAGGCTGCGCCTTTCCTGGCGCACCACGGCGAGCGCCCCCACGATGTTGCCGGCGGCAGCGCCCAGGGCAAAGAGCAGCGGACTCAGCGCCATGACTGCACCAACGCCAGCAAGGTGTCCCTGGTGTTGCGGGCCGGATCCTCGAGCACGACATCGAGCAGTTTCTCCAGCAACCGGCCCAGCTCGGGCCCGATCGGGACTCCCGCAGCCCGGAGATCGTCTCCGGTCAGCGCTAGCCCCCCGCGCGATGTCGGCTCTCCTCGCGCACGGCTCTGCTCCACTGACGCCCGCCACGAGGGCGGTCCGCCGCCGCGGATCTCGGCCAGTGACATGAGATCGTCGGCCGCATCGCCCACCCGCGCCAACCAGCGCCGCACTGCGACCGGCTCTGCGGATTCGGGCTCCGCCGGCCCCCGTCTCAACGCCTGGGCCCGCATGATCTCGGCATTGGACGCCTTGAGGCGAGCCAGCACCTCCGGCGCGGCGCGGCAGAGGGCGGCGGTGAGGACCACCGAATCGCGAACCCGGACCGGCTCGACAATGTGGCTCGCGTCGTCGAGCTCAGGCATCCAGACCAGGGCGGCGCCGACCTCACGCCAGCCACGCACCAGCTCGACCACAGAGCGGGCCGAGGCAAGCCCCTTGAACCATTCTTCGCGTACTCGTTCGGCCGAAAGCCCCGTGAGCTCGGGCGCGGCGCCCTTCGCGGCTTCCCAGGTGAGGGGGTCGATCGTGAATCCGAACCGGGCCGCGAACCTCAGCATCCGGAGAATCCGGAGATAGTCCTCGGCGAATCGTCGAGCCGGGTCGCCCACCGAGCGTATCACCCCGGCATCCAGGTCAGCGGCGCCGCCGAACGGATCGCGCAGCTCCCGCGTGAGGGGATGCCAGGCTAGCGCGTTGATGGTGAAGTCTCGCCGGGCCAGGTCCTCGTCGATCGACACGACGTACTCCACCACAGCGTGGCGCCCGTCGGTTGAGACGTCGCGGCGGAACGTGGTGACCTCGTGCAGCCGCCGTTGCCGGTCGAAGACGCCCACCGTGCCGTACTTTACCCCCACGGCGACCGTGCGCGGGAACAGCGCCTGCACCTGGTCCGGGGTTGCCGCAGTGGCGAGATCCACATCCTGATCGGAGAGTCCCAACCGCCAGTCACGCACCGCGCCGCCGACGCACCACGTGTCGAAGCCAGCGTATTGGAGCCTCCGGGCGATCTCGAGTACCGGCTCCGGGAGAGGCATCGACGGGCCTCGGGCCGACAGGGTCACGCGGGCAATCCGCCGTAGCGTACGCCCGCCGAGAGACACAGCACGAGCTCGAGCCGCGCCAGTGACACCGGTCTTGGTCCCGCCGGGATTACGCCGAGCCGGAGCAGCTGTCCGCCACCGCCCTCGAAGGCGTACTCGCCGCCCACGACTCCGAAGGGACACCGGCTCGCCAGCACGACCGGCTTGCCTGTATCGAGCCAGCGGCGAATCGCCGGCACGGCGCCGGGCGGCACGTTTCCCCGGCCGAACGCTTCGATGATCAGTCCATCGAACCGGGGGAGCGCGGAGTCCACTTGACTCCCGTCGTCGCCGAGAATCAACTGAACGATCGCCACCCGTGCAGTCAGATCTCGGGCAGAGAGGCGTAGGCGATCGGGATCCGCGGGACGGGAAAAGCGGGGGGTGCCCGCCTCCACCGCGCCGAGTGCAGGCGCGTGCGGTGCGCCGAACGCATCCACTCCGAAGGTGTCAAGCTTGGTCACGTCGCTTCCGTCCAGGATCCTGCCGGCAAATACCACCATGGCGCCCCGACCCCGGGCGTCGGCGTGCCCGGCCACTGCCACGGCATCGCGCAGATTTTCCGGGCCATCCCAGCCGGGATCGCTCGAGGTCCGCATCGAGCCGGTGACCACGATGGGAACGCCCCGCGGCAGGGTACGGGCCAGGACGTAGGCGGTCTCTTCGAGGGTATCGGTGCCGTGGGTGATCACCAGGCCGGCCGGCACATTGGAGGCGGTTACGATGGCCATGGCGCGCTCGCGCATTGCCCAGACCTCGGCGGGCCCCCGATGGACTCCGGGTAGCCGATCCCAGTCCTCGACTCGAAGCTCGTGAGGCGTGCCCAGATCGCCTATCATCGCGAGCAATTCCCGACCGCCCAGCGCCGGGATGTTTCCCCCGGCGGTCGCATTGCGCTGCATGGCGATGGTGCCTCCGGTGGCGAGAAGGTGGATCATGACAGTGACCGGTGACCAGTGACCGGTGAGCGGTCACTGGAGAGTCGGCTCTGGCTACTGGTCACAGGTCACTGGGCACGGCTCACCCGCATAGCACGCTCCCCCCATTTACGTTCAATACTTCCCCCGTCACGTGGCGGGCCAGCGCGCTGCAGAGAAACAGGATCGGGCCCGCGATGTCCTCGGCCGGGGGGATCCGCTTGAGAGGAATCGTGGCGGCGATGCGCTCGCGCCCACCGCCGGCATATGGGCCGGCGCTCATTTCGGTATCGACCCATCCGGGCGCGACGCAATTGACCGTGATGTCCGGCGCGTACTCGATGGCAAGCGACTTGGTCATCGCAATCAACGCCCCCTTGGTCGCGGCGTAGTCGGCGTGGAATGCCTCGCCGCGCTGTCCCGCCGTACTGGACACCAGCACCACCCTGCCGCCGGGGTTCATCAGTCCGAGGGCGGCCCGTGTGGTGAGAAAAACGGCATCGAGGTTCTGCGCCATGGTGGAGCGCCACCGCGCGTCGCTCAGTTTGCCGAGCGGGAGCTCTTCCGCCGGCCAGATACCGGCATTGGCCACGAAACAGTCCAGCCCGCCGAGCGCTGCCTTGCATTCGCGGAACACCTTGTCGACAACCCGCGGATCGGCCAGATCACCCCCCGAGAAAAAGGCCTTGCGGCCCAGGGCGCGAATCTCCTTGGACACCGCCTCGGCATCCGCTACCCGGGTGTGATAGGTGATTCCGACATCGGCACCGGCCCGGGCGAACAGCCGGGCCGCCGCACGACCAATGCCCCGGGACCCCCCGGTGATGAGCACGCGCTGTCCTGACAAGGAAATCATTTCCCGAACCCCTCCTCCACCACTTCCACGATGAGATGCTCCAGCGCGAGATGAAGCTCCTGGATCCGGCTGGTGTCGTCCGAGGGAACTACAATGGCGATGTCCGCGAGATCCCGGAGCGGGCCGCCGTCGCGTCCCAGAAAGGCGGCAACCGCCACCCCCATGGCGCGCGCGGCCCGCGCGGCGGCCAGGAGATTGAGACTGGCGCCGGTGGTGCTGTGCAGGATCAGCAGATCTCCGGGTCGGCAGTGCGCCTCCACCTGCCGGGCGAAGATCTGCTCGAACCCGAGATCGTTGCCCGCGGCCGTAAGCAGCGAGGTATCGGTGGTCAGCGCCACCGCGGAAAAAGGTCGCCGAGGCTGGCGGAACCGGACCACGTATTCGGTGGCCAGGTGCTGCGCGTCGGCCGCGCTGCCCCCGTTGCCCGCAAAGTAGAGCGTCCCGCCGCCCGAGAGCACCGCGACGTAGCGCTGGGCGAGCGCGGCGACGTCGGGCACGAGGGGCGGCGGAGGCTTCGGCGGTCCGGGCCAGCGACAGGAGCCCGGCGCGGATGCGGTCGGCGGGACTCATTCCACCGGCCCGAGAAGCTGCTTCAGTTTGTCCATGATTCCCGTCTTGATGGGGAGCGGGGGAACCGGCTCGACGCCCGCATCGGCCAGTATGGCCCCGGGATTTTTCACGGCGAGCAGATCGGCCTGAAACGCGCCGCCGGCCTCGCACAAGAACCGGTAACCCGCACCGATGGTGCGCTCGTCTCCGTGATTGTCCGCGGCGATGATATCGGCCAGGCCATGCGCCAGGATCTCGCGGGCTCGTTGCCCCCGGCCCCGGCCGCTGAGCAGCGTGGTCGCATCCACCTGCATGAGCGCCCCGATTGCCTTCCAGTGCGCCACCGCCTGGGGGGTGCAGGCGCGATATCGCTCCGGATGAGCCAGCACCGGCACCAGGCCCGCCTGTACGATCTGATAGAGGGCGTTGGCGACCGCCGGGATGGCGACGCCGCTGCTGAACTCGACCAGGATGTACCGGGTGCCTCCGAGGGTGAGCCCGGGGTGCCCGCGGATATCGGCAGGGATGGGCCGGTCCAGCATCAGCTCCACCCCGCGGTAGAGCGCAATTCCCTCCGGCCCGACAGCCGAGAGCGCGGCGAACGCCAGGTCGTGCGATGGAGGCAGGCCCCCGGGGATCCGGCCGACGGTGTGATGCGGAGTGAGGCAGACGCCGGTTACCCCGGCTTCCTTCATGGCCTGAAGGACCCGCACCGACTGCTCGATGGTCCTGGAGCCGTCGTCCACCCCGGGAAGCAGATGGCAGTGG
>JANNGX010000037.1:0-7587 GCA_031404115.1 Gemmatimonadales bacterium
GCTCGTTCTTCCGTGCCCGGTGCCCACGCGCCGGGCCGATCCTTTTTTGTGCGGCAGGCAGTGATGATTCAGGCAATGCGCGAAAAACTGGGCAAGGAAATCGAAGACCTGACTCGTGAGCTCACGGTCACCCTCCCCCAGGCCATCGCCACCGCGGTGGCCATGGGCGACCTCCGGGAGAACTCGGAGTACAAGGCCGCCCTGGAGCGCCAGCAGCTGGTCCAGGCTCGACTCGGTCAGCTCCACCATCGGCTGGAACAGATTGCCCAGCTCGCGAACACCGAAGCGCCCCGCGACCGGGTGGGCCTCGGCTCCAAGGTGCTCGTCGAAGACATCGACGGGGGTGAGCGGGAGACCTACACCGTCGTCTTTGCCGAAATGATGGACATCGACGCCGGTCACATCTCCCTCGCCTCCCCGCTCGGCCAGGCCCTCAAGGACCGCAAGGCGGGAGACGAGGTCGTGCTCAAGCTTCCTGCCATGGTCAGGAAGCTGCGGGTCATCAAGGTCGTCACCATTCACGATCAGGGTGGAGCCAATGGACTTTCCGCCTAAGAAGCTTCTGGTGGCCGGAGACCGCGTGCTCATCAAGGCCGGAGAGGGCGAGGAACGCACCAAGGTCGGGCTGTACCTTCCCGCCACGGCGGTGGACACCCAGCAGGTCCAGGAGGGGCTGATCGTGGCCACCGGAGTCGGCGATCCGCTTCCCGACGTTTCCGCCTTCGACGAGGAGCCATGGAAGGTGGAACAGAAGACCCCCAGGTTCCGCCAGATGCAGGCCCGGGTCGGCGATCACGCCATCTTCTTCAGAAAGGCCGCCGTGGAAATCAGCTTCGAGGACACCCGGTACCTCGTGGTCCCGCAGGCCGCCATCCTGGTGCTGGTGCGCGACGACCGGCCGATCTCGTGAGATACCTTCTCTTCACTGCCATCCTGCTGGCAACTACTCCGGCCGCCGCCCAGAGTTCACTCTGTTTTCGCGGCGGTCCAGCCGAGCGGTGCAAGAGCTTTCTCATCACCGAGTTCAGTTTCGGACCCGGCACGACCTCCGCCAGCCGCCGCCCGCCCTTCTTCGGCGATTGGGAGGTGGGGATGATGAGGAACACCGAAACCAGAAGCGCCATCGGCGGCACGATCGTGGTCAACTACGACGAGAACGAACGCGCGTTCCTCGGGATCAGGCCGCGCTATCGAAGGTGGCTCAACCGGAAGCTGGCGGTGGACATTTCTGGCGGGCTCTACGTCATGGGGCTCAATGAAACCGCGCGGACGACCCGCCGGCCCGCGGTGACCGCAAGGGTGGGCCTCATGTTCAAGGACTGGATCGGTCTCGCCGTCGGAACCGACGCGCTGCGACTAGGCATCGGGCCCACTGCACGGGTGGAGACCCCGATTCTGATCGGCATCCGCCTCGGTGGCTACGCTGGTATTACCGCGTGGCCGCTGGCCGCGGGATTGGTCCGCTTCGGCCAGAGGTTTTCGGACTGAGAACCATGCGGCCCATCCTGCTTCTGCTGATTCTGGCCGGCGCCATGCCGCTGCTGGCCCAAGCGCCGGCTTCCGTCCCGGCCGTGTCGAGCTACGTCCCCCACCGCGTCTACGACTCCCGGAAAAAGCGGTTCATCGACTTCGAGACCCTGGCCTCGCGACTCGCCGCCGCGGACCTGGTCTTTGTCGGGGAACAGCACGACGATCCGGCCACGCACCGGATGGAGCTGGCGATTCTCGAGGGGGTGGCACGGCGCCGCGACTCGGTGACGCTCGCCCTGGAAATGTTCGAGCGAGACGTCCAGCCGCTCCTGGACCGCTATCTGAGCGGAACCGCCGGCGAGGAGGAGCTGCTCCAGGGCGCCCGCCCCTGGAAGAACTATCCCAGCGACTACCGGCCGCTGGTGGAGCTGGCGCGGGCGCGTGGCTGGCCAGTGCTGGCCAGCAACGCGCCAAGACCGCTGGCAACGCTGGTGGCGCGAGCGGGACTGGCGGGCCTCGACACCGTGGCGGTGGCCCTGCGACCCAACGCGGCAGACCAGCTCGCCTGTCCCGAGGATGACTACTATCGGAAATTCGCGGCGGTGATGGGTGATATGTCGGCGCACGGACCCCCGGGGGCCACCGCCGAGGATGGACGCAACCGCCTCATGCGGATGTACCAGGCGCAGTGCGTGAAGGACGAGACCATGGGCGAGTCGGTGGCCCGCGCATGGCGGCCCGGCCGGCTCGTGGTCCACTACAATGGTTCCTTCCACAGCGACTTCCGGCTGGGCACGGCGGAGCGGGCCCGCAAGCGGGCCGGCGGGGCCGTGATGCTGGTGGTCACCGCGCTCCCGGTTTCCAACCTCGACGACCTGGCTCCCTCGAAGGATGACCGGAAGCGGGCCGACTACCTGCTGTATGTCCTCGCACCGGCCAAGGCGGACAGCGCGAGTCGCTGACGCCGCCGACTCCCTTCCCCTCCCCACCCCGCGCACCCTCTTCGCGCGCGCGCTCAGACTTCGCTGCCCGATCTGCGGAGGCCGTCCCATCCTGCTCCGGTGGTTCACCATGGCACCTTCGTGCCCCGAATGCGGTTTCCACCTGGACCGCGACGAGCCGGGCTACTGGGTCGGCAGCTACACCGTCAACCTCTTTCTCACCGAGGGGGTGTTCGCGGTGGTCTTCGTGGCGGGCATGTTCGTCACCTGGCCCGGCGTGCCCTGGACGGCGCTCGGTGTGATCTGCGCCGGCGTGGCGGTGCTCACTCCGATCGTGATTTTTCCCTGGACCAAGCTGCTGTATCTCGCGATCGATCTGGTCTTCCGGCCCGTGGATCCGGATGATCTCATTTCGCCGCAGGAGCGAGGGTACCGGCGCCCGAGGCAATAGCTACTCTCCTCGCGGCTCAAGGCACCGCGCTCGACCCGCAGCTCCCGTCTGCCGCCCGCACCGTGGGATACTTGATGCCGAGCTGGTCGAGATACGTCTTGTATTTCTTCGCGTCGTAGTAGAACGGCCGCATCTGTTCGCGGTACTTCTCCAGAATCCCCTTGTTCAGGTCGATCGCCGGCTGGTCGTCGGAGCGGATAAGCGGCTCGTACTTGGTGTCCTTGGTCTGCACGTTCCGGAAATACTCCCACGCGTCGGTGACCAGCTGCGGCGTGAGCAGGATGTCCGCCATCGTGAGCGCCAGCGCCTTGGCGCCGGCGGTGGCGCCCTTGTGGGCGACCGGGGTTGCCATGGCGATCGCATCGGTCCAGTTGTGTCCGGGTATCCCCGGGATGTTGGACGGGAAGCCGAGGGTGACGGTCGGCAGATTCCAGGTCACGTCGCCGATATCGTCGGAGCCGCCACCCCGCTTCTGGTTTTCCGGCACCGGACCGCCGAGGGCGGTCCCGAGGGTGTCCACCAGGCCGCGGACGCCGATTTTCATTTCCTCCTGCAGCGCGCGCGCGAACCGCTGATCGTCCTCGCTCCACTTGGGCATCCCAACTGACCTGATGTTCGCGGCCATCGCCTCCGCGATCGGCCGGTTGAAATGCTGGGGCCAGGCGCTGCCCAGCATCCGCACCGGCTCCAGCGTGGTGCCGCTCATCATCGCGGCGCCCGCCGCGATCGAATCGCCGATGGCCCAGAGGGTCTTGATGTTGGGATAGTCCAGCTCACGGAAGTAGTACCAGACCGAGGCGTTCTGCGGAACGACGTTGGGCTGGTCCCCGCCGTTGACGATCACGTAATGCGAGCGGTGTGGCAGCCGGAGATGCTCGCGCCGGAAATTCCACCCGATGTTCATCAGCTCCACCGCGTCGAGGGCGCTCCGGCCCCGCCAGGGCGCGCCCGCCGCGTGGGCCGAGATTCCCCGGAAAGTATACTGCACCGATACGAGGCCGGTGCCGTCCTGCGAGCCCCACGCCACCCCGAAGTTGCTCGAGACGTGGCTGAAGATGCTGATGTCTACATCCTTGAACAGCCCGGCCCGCACGAAGTAGGCCTTGGTGCCAATCTGCTCCTCCGCAACACCGGGCCAGATCTTGATGGTGCCGGAGAGTCTATCCCGCTCCATGATCTTCTTGAGGGCCAGCGCGGCGGTGATGTTTACCGCCATGCCGCTGTTGTGCCCCTCGCCGTGCCCCGGCGCGCCCGGGACCAGCGCCGCGCGACAGGCCACGCCCGGTTTCTGGGAGGCCTGGGGAATGCCGTCGATGTCGGTTCCCAGGGAGATCACCGGCTTGCCGGAACCCCAGGTCGCGACAAAGGCCGTCGGGATGCCGGCGTATCCGACCTCCACCCGGAAGCCTTCCTTCCGGAGCAGCTCCACCAGGTACTTCGAGGTCTCGATTTCCTGGAAGCCCAGCTCCCCGAACGAGAAGACCTGGTCCACCATCTGCTGAGTGAAGGTGGCGCGCGCATCGATGTCGGCGACCAGCTCCTTCTTGATCGCCTGGAGTCGCGAGTCGACGGGAGTGGCAGCCGGCTGCTGGGCATTGAGCGGGCCGGCGACGAGTGCGGGAACGAGAAACCGCAGATAGCGAAATGAACGGCTCACGGAAGCACCGGGGCGATGGGAGTGGTATGGAGCACGGATGCACCCGGGCAGGCGCCCGGATATATCACGTTACCCTGATCCCGGGGGGGCGTCCAGCCTAGTTCGGCGCGTGCACCCCCGTGCCCCCGTAATACCGCGCACCGCCGATCCGCGGCCCGCTGATCGGCGTTGCGGCGTTGGTGATTGGGGCCACGAACTGCCGAATACTGCCCGGGAACGGCATCGCCCGGCCGTTCTTCCCGAACGGATCCGTGTACCAGACCTCGGGTCCGGCCGCGTTGATGAGCGCGTTGGAGTTGATGTCCACGAACCGGCTGACACCGTCCCCGCTGCCGCGGCCGGCACGAAGGCCTTGGGCGGCGAGGAATCGAAGCAATGACGGCTGGCAGCATCGGGAGCTCCAATACGGGGTCTATTCCGTATGGCGCCGGATGGTGCGTTTGGGGCTCACCCCACGAAACGGCTTTTCCTCGCCTACCGGAAACCAACGGCGTATACTCAAAGCCATGGTCTCCCCGTTTCAGCGTCACTTTATCCTGCTCGTTGCCTTGGGCGGCCCGGCCCTCAGCCCCGGTCGCGCCGCCGCCGTGCCCGGCGGGCAAGCGTCAGAGCAGGCCACGGTCCAGGGCACCGTGCTCGACGAAGAGACCGGCAGGCCTCTCCCCGGTGCCGCCGTGACCCTGGCCGCCCTGAACCGCACCACCAGCAGCGGCGCCGCCGGACGATACATCCTGCACGAAGTACCCGCCGGATTGCACCCGATTATCGTGAAGTCCTTCGGCTACGCCTCCCGGACCCTGTACGCCCTGGTGCCCCGCGAGGGCGAGCTCGAGATCAACGTCTCGCTCCGGCCAACTCCGTTCTCGTTGCCACCCATCGAAGTGCGGCGGCGCCCAGCCGGCGGCATCGCGGAGAGCAACGACCCGGGCGGCTCCCCCGACCGGTGGATCTCCATCGGGACGGTTCGGAGCCATCCCCTCCTGGCTGAAGCGGACGTCTTTCAAGTTCTCGGAGGCGGCATGGTGCTGATCCGGCCGGAGTCACCCAGCGGGGTCCACATCCGCGGCGGGGACTCCGACCAAACGGCCTTTCTCCTCGATGGCATCCCCGTCTTCAGCCCCTATCATGCCGCCGGTGTGTTCAGCGCCTGGAATCCCGACGCCATCGCCCGGCTGCGCCTGTCCACGACCGCGCCCTCGCTGGCACACTCGGCCCTGTCCGGTGGCGTCGACGCGGCCACCCGGGATCCGGGGTCGCGCTTCACCGCACGGGGCAGTGTCAGCACCACCCAGGCGCGCTTCACCCTGGACGGCCCGCTCGGTGTGGCCGGCATCGGCTATCTCGTGAGCCTGCGTTCCGGCTTTCCCGGTTTCTTCGCGCCGAAGGACGAAGCGTCCTACCTGCGGGGCGGAACCACCGATTGGCTGGTCAAGCTCGCGGCGCCGGCCGCCGGCGGGATCGTTCGCCTGCTTGGCTACGACAACCGCAACGCGATCAACACCGCTGCGGGCCAGACGATCGACGAGCCCAGCCGGGGTTCCCTCCGCAACACGTTTACCTGGCGCAGCAGATCCTTCGGCGGAGAATGGCGGCGGGTCTTCTCGAACACCGAAGTCCGGGTCCGGGGCTGGAGTGCGCGGGCCGATGCCGGCTCCGCCTGGGCTACCGAGGCTGGCCGGGTGGACCTGGCCGCCGCTCGTCGCGATGAGGGCCTTCTTGCAACGCTGGAGAGCGGCTCGGCTGGAGGGACCATGCTCCTGGGGCTTCGCGGCGAGTGGAGCCGGACCTCGTATCGGCTCGCGTCCGGATCCACTGCCGCCGCAGGCCTGAGCCTCCAGGCGCGAACTCCGATTGTGGCAGTCTTTGCGGAGCGGACCGCCCCCATCGTCCCTGGGCTCGAGCTCACGCTGTCGGCGTCGGTCGCGGCGGCCGTTGGTGATCTCCACCTGGCCCCGCGCGCGCGACTCGCGTGGAAGCCCGCGGAGCAATGGCTTTTCGCCGGCGGCTACTCCCGGGCCTACCAGTATGCGCAATCGCTCCGAAACACCGAGTCGGTGGTCGGCAACGTCTTCCCGGTCGATCTCTACATCGGAGCCGGCGCCCCCGGCGTCCCGGTGGCCCGAAGCGACCAAGTGTCCCTCGAAGCCGAGTATCGTCCCTCGACCGGCGTGCGTCTGCGCGGGGAGGCATACCAGCGCGGCTTCCGCGGACTCCTGCTGGTGGCGCCTCGCGACGGCGAGCCGTTTGCGACGGGGGCCTTCGGCATCGGATCCGGCTCGTCACGCGGGGCTGCAATCGATGCAACCTGGAGCACGGCGCGCCTTCACGTGGTCGCGAGCTACGGGTTGCAGCAAGTGCGACGCGCGCACGGCGGCGCGAGCTACGACCCCGGGCATGGCACCACGCACCGCTTCGAAACCGGCGTGAATCTCTTCCCAACCGCTTCGCTCTCCCTCCGCCTGGGCGCGACCGGCGCGCTGGGGCGGCGTGCGACCATGATCTCCGGGCCGCTCAATTCGGAGTCCTGCACCCTGCTCGACCGGGGATGCGAATTCGCCGGAAGCCCGAATCACAACGGGCAAGTCCTGGGCGGAACGGAACTGCCGGGATACTTCCGGATCGACCTGGGGCTCCGAAAGCAGTGGGTCGTCACCGTCGGAGGTCGAGTCGCCGAGGTGGCGCTCTTCGGAACCATCACGAACGTCTTCAACCGCCACAACGTCCTGAACTACTCCCAGGACCTCTCCAACGGCATCCTTTCCCCGATCGAATTGCGTCCCCGCGCCCCGCTCGTTATGGGTCTCGACTGGAGGTTCTGAGGCGAGTCTCCCCCCGGTGTCACAAAACCGGCCCGCCACCGGTTCCTCTACGTGCTTGAAACATCCTTCGACCATCAGTTTGCGGCCCTTTTCGAGGCGCACTTCCATCGCCTCTTTCGCTATTTGGATCGTCTGTCCGACGACCCCGAACTCGCAGCCGACCTGGTACAGGAAGCCTTCATCAGGCTCCATCGCAGGGGATCGCTGCCCGATGCGCCCGCGGCATGGCTGATCAGTGTGGCGATGAAC
>JANNGX010000038.1:0-12767 GCA_031404115.1 Gemmatimonadales bacterium
CAAGCGCCCGGATTGTCGCCTGGCGGACTCCACGTCTACGACGGTCACAACCATCAAGAGACGCTCGAAGAACGCGCCGCCGCCGCCCGGCCGTTCCTGTGCGAGAGGCACTCCACTCCGAAATCGCGCCCGACCTCTCACCCGGGGGCGTGGCCATCGGGGAGGAGGAGGTGGATCGCCGCCTTCACCACGAGCACGCCAGCGTGCACAACGCCGCCGAGGTGTACCGCGGTGCGCTCCGCCTGGCCACCGAGGTGGAATCGGAGGTCATCGCGGTGGCGGCGGCGATCGACTCCGCCCGCCCATGGCGCGAGGTGTACGAAGAAACAGTCCGGCCAGGCGGGCAGGCGGGCAGCCTCCTGCATCCGATGGGCTCGGCGCTGGGCGCGGCCCGGCGCTTCGCGGAAACGCATGGTTTGGTGTCCGGGGCCGCGACCCCGCTGGTCCCGGTGGATGCGACCGGCTATGAACGGGTGATCGAGGCCGGCGCATTCTACCGTCCCGCCGGGGCGCGGACTCCCGCCGCGGTCGTCGTGGCGGGAGGTGCCCGGCCGACGGTGCCGTGGATCGCGGCACGGCTCGGGGTGCCCGGCATCCATCTGCACCGGAATCGGTGCGACGCACTGGCCAGCCTGGTTCGCCGGCAGATCGCCGCGGCGAGCACCCCGCTCGGTTGGAGCCTCTATGCCGGTGAGCTGATGCGATCCCTGGGATATTCTCCCGAGCCGGAATCGCGGCTGGCCGAGCGGGTGCTCTTCCTCCGGGAGGCGCATCTGGCGGTCGT
Organism: Gemmatimonadales bacterium; assembly: GCA_031404115.1. Taxonomy (GTDB): domain Bacteria; phylum Gemmatimonadota; class Gemmatimonadetes; order Gemmatimonadales; family GWC2-71-9; genus JABFSM01. The sequence continues at coordinate 785 of JANNGX010000038.1, forward strand.
GGATCTCGCGCTTCACACGAAGCAGCTCTCACCGGCGGAAGCCATTGATCACCTCACTGCCCGCTTGCCGGTGGACCGCCGGGTCGCGGAGGCGGATGTGCGCCGTATCGCGTGCTACCCCCTCGAAGCGTGCGCTGCGATCCTGGGCTGGAAGGAACTGACCCGCCTCCGTGACGACGCCCGGGTGGCGCGGGGAGACAAGTTCACACTGTCCGGATTCCATGAGGAGGTATTCGGGTACGGCGGTCTTCCCGTCCCGCTGATCCGCTGGGGCCTGGGGCTCGATGGCTGACCGGCCCGACGAGAAGCTGCCCCCGCAGGTCAAGGGACTCTCCGCGGTTTCGCTGTTCAACGACTTTGCCAGCGAGATGGTCTACCCGGTCCTGCCGGCCTTCGTGACCGGACCGCTGGGCGGAAACGCGCTGGTGCTGGGCGCGCTGGATGGCGCCGCCGAGCTGACCGCGGCGGTGGTCAAGTGGGTCAGCGGGCGCCTGGCCGATCGTCCCGGGTGGGCCAGGCCGCTCATCCTCCTGGGCTACGGCACCGCGGTGCTGGTCCGGCCGCTGATCTCCGTGGCGGGCGCCGCGTGGCAGGTCATCGGGTTCCGGATCATCGACCGGGTGGGGAAGGGAATGCGCTCACCGGCGCGCGACGCGCTGATCGCCGACCTCACCCCGTCCCGGTTGCGGGGCCGGGCGTTCGGGTTCCATCGGGCGGCCGATCATCTGGGCGCGGTCCTCGGCTCGCTCACCGCGTGGTTCCTGCTGCAGCGGGAGATGGGCGTGCGCAGCGTGATCGGGTGGAGCGCAGTGCCCGGTGTCGTCGCGGTGATCGTCCTCATGATCGTCCTCCGCGGCGTGCGGAGCCCCAAGGTCAGTGAAAACAGGCCCACAGATTTCACAGCGGACACAGATTCTCAGAAACAGTCTGTGAAGTCTGTGTCCGCTGTGGGTGAGGGAACTGACGCGGCAGGACCAGGTTTCTGGATGCCGGTCGGGGTGCTCGTCCTGCTGACTGCGTCTCGCCTCCCGGAAACGCTTCTGTTGTTGCGGCTCCAGGACCTCGGCATCCCCGTGGCCGCCATACCGCTGGCCTGGGCGGCGCTGCATGTGGTGCGGAGTGCGGCATCCTACCCGGGCGGGTGGCTGTCCGACCGGATGGGCGTGCGGACCGCGCTGGGCCTGGGTACCCTGCTCTACGCCGGCGCGATCGCCGCGCTGGGAACCGCCATCGGCGAGATCGGTGCGCTCGCAGTGTTCTTGATCCACGGGCTCGTGGCGGGGCTGGTCGAGCCGGCGGAGCGGGTGGCCATCGCCAGGCTGGCTCCGGTCCGGACTGGACGCGGCTTCGGCAACTACCAGGGGCTGGCGGGCCTGGCGGCGCTGCCTGCGGGGCTGGGGTTCGGATGGATGTACACGTCGATGGGCGGTCCGGCTGCCCTGCTCGCATCCGCGGTGGCGCTGGCGCTGCTCATGCCGGTGTGGCTGGTGGCCGGGCGGCGGGTGTGAAACAATGATTTTTGACTCGAGGAAGATCACATGCGAGCGGTGATTCACCCTGCTCTGGCCTTCCTCGCCTCGAGCAGGCTGAATCGGGTTCGCGTAGGGCTGGTGGGCCGCAATCTCTTCACCTTTTCCGGATACTCGGGATACGATCCGGACGTCGGGAACCCCGCCGACCCGTTCGTGGGGCGGATCGACTGGTTCCAGTATCCACACTTCCGTACGAGCTCGGGAATGGTGGAGATCGCGTGCTAAGCGCCCTTCAGCAGCAGCGGCTCGCGCCGTTGCCGTAACGCGCATTGACCTGCGCTTCGAAATACGCCCGCTCCGAGAGCACCGAGCAGCCGGGATGCCGCTCCGCCATATGCTGGAGGTAGCCGGGGTAATCGGGCATCCCCACGATGCGCTTGAATCCTGACAGGAACCGTCCCCAGTGTCCGCCCGTCCGCCCGTCCGCCCGTCCGTCAGTTCGCATACGCACTCTCCACGAACGGTGTTTCCTTCACCACCGCGGGCTTTCGGCCGCTGATTACCGCCAGCCACTCCCGCACCGACGCGATCACCAGCGCCACCACGATGATCATGAACACCCCGGCCAGTGCCGCGTCGAGCCGGTCATTCCAGATCAGCCGTGCCCCGGCGACCGGGTCCTGGGTGCCGGCGGCGATCTTCTCGGCAATGCTCCGGGCATGGGACAGGAACCCGAGCCGTGGGCTCGCCGCGAAGATCTTCTGCCACCCGGCGGTGATCGTCACCGTCAGCAGCCAGGCCAGCGGAAGGATCGTCACCCAGGCATAGCGCTTCTTGCCGGCCTTGATGATCAGAGTGGTGCCGACGCAGAGCGCCACTGCGGCGAGGAGCTGGTTGCTGATGCCGAAGAGCGGCCAGAGCGAGTTGATGCCACCCAGCGGATCGAGCACTCCCTGAACCAGGAAATAACCCCACGCGGCCGTGATCAGTCCCGAGGCGAGCAGGTTGCTTGGGTACCACGAGGTCCGCCCCAGCGGCTTCCAGATATGTCCCAGGAATTCCTGGAGCATGAAGCGGCCCACCCGGGTGCCCGCGTCCAAAGTGGTCAGGATGAACAGGGCCTCGAACATGATGGCGAAGTGGTACCAGAGGCCCATCAGGTGCGCCCCGAACGCGCCGCTGAAGATGTGGGCCATGCCCACCGCGAGGGAGGGCGCTCCGCCGACCCGGCCCAGCAGCGACCTCTCACCCACCGAGGCTGCCAGCGCCGTGAGCTGCTCCGGGGTCACGGTAAAGCCCCATTGGCGGATCTGCGCCGCCGCGCTCTCGACCGTGCCCCCCAGTGCGGCCAGCGGCGCATTGATCGAGAAATAGATACCGGGGTCGAGCGCCGCGGCCGCACAGAGCGCCATGATCGCGACGAACGATTCAGTGAGCATCCCGCCGTATCCGATGAGGCGGGCGTCCGCCTCGCGACGGATCATCTTGGGCGTGGTGCCGCTCGAGACCAGGGCGTGAAATCCGCTGATGGCCCCGCAGGCGATGGTGATGAAGGCGAAGGGGAAGAGTTTGCCGGCAAAAACCGGCCCGGTGCCGTCAATGAAGCGGGTCAGGGCCGGCATCTGGAGCGGCGGCATGACGATGAGGATACCGACCGCCAGCAGCACGATCGTCCCGATCTTCATGAAGGTGGAGAGGTAGTCGCGCGGCGCGAGCAGCAGCCAGACCGGCAGCACGCTTGCGATGAAGCCGTAGACCATGAGCCCCCAGGCGATGGTCAGGCCACCGTGGGTGAACATCGGGGCCAGCGACGGGGACAGCGCCACATACCGCCCGCCCACCAGCGCCACTCCGAGGAGAATGATCCCCGCGACCGTCGCCTCGATGGTCTTGCCGGGCCGGATGATCCGCATCCAGATCCCCATCCCCAGCGCGATGGGGATGGTGCAGAGGATCGAGAAGATTCCCCACGGGCTGTCCTTGAGCGCGTTGGTCACCACCAGGGCCAGGACCGCGAGCAGGATGACCATGATCGCCAGAATGGCGATCATCGCGAAGAGTCCGGTGACGGGACCGATTTCGTCCTTGGCCATCTGGCCGAGCGACTTGCCGTCCCGGCGCATGGATCCGAAGAGGATCACGAAATCCTGAACCGCGCCGCCCAGGACCACCCCGAAGACGATCCAGATCGTACTGGGAAGCCAGCCGAACTGCGCCGCGAGCACCGGACCCACCAGGGGACCGGCCCCGGCGATGGCGGCAAAATGGTGCCCGAACAGCACCCATTTGGTGGTAGGGCAGTAGTCCCGGCCGTTGTTGAGCCGCTCCGCGGGCGTGGCCCGAGCGTCGAGCCCGAAGACCTTCGTCGCCAGAAAGCGGCTGTAGAAGCGATAGCCGACCAGATAGGTGCCGACTGCGGCGAGCACCAGCCAGGCGGCACTGATGGTTTCGCCCCGATTGAGGGCGATCACGCCCCAGGCGGACGCTCCTACCGCGCTCACCAGGACCCACAGGGTTCGGTTCATCGGCTTAATGTACGGCTCGGTATCGGGTTGCTCCAAGTCCGGACGGCTTGCGGCCCCCGAAGCCGGTCCGTACCTTCGCCAGTCCATGACGCCTCCCGGAATCGATCCACCCTCGTGGCGCCGCGCTGCGCGCCCATCCCAGTCGGGGGCGGTCCTGGAAAAACCTCAGGCCGAGCTGGAGGTGTCCGCTGGCTTTCGCGGCAAGGTGGCCATGGTCACGGGAGGTGCCACGGGATTGGGCCGCAGCGTAGCGCTCGAGTTCGGGCGGCTGGGTTGCTCGGTGGCCTTCTGCTTCGTCGATCTGCCGGGTCGCGACGTCCGCGAAACCGCGCTCCTCACCGAAACCGCGATCTCCTCGATGGGGGTCGGCGTCTTTGCCGATTGCTGCGACGTGCGCGACCGGGCCCAGGTCGAGCGATTCGTGGCCGCGGTCAAGGCGAAGTTCGAGACCATCCATTTCCTGGTCAATAACGCGGGCATGGCCAACGACGGGGCCCATTGGCGGCTGGATCCGGCCGATTGGTCCGAGGTGATCGATACCAACCTGACCGGCGCCTTCAACTGTACCAGCGCCGTGGCCCCGGTATTCCGGGCCCAGCGATTCGGAAAGATCGTGAACGTGAGCTCGCATCTGGCCGGCCACCCCGGCTTCGGCGTCGCCAGCTATGCCGCCAGCAAGGCCGGTCTGGAGGGACTGACCCGCGCGGTCGCTGTGGAGCTGGGCCCCAGCAACGTGAACGTCAATGCCGTGGCCCCCGGATTCATCCGGACCGAGCGCCTCAGCCTGCTGCCGCCCGAGGTGATCGACAAGGCCCGCAAGAGCTCCGTGCTGGGCCGGATTGCCGAGCCCGAGGACGTGGCGCGGGTGATCTCCTTTCTGTGCTCCGAGGAGGCCCGCCATATCACGGGGCAGACCATCGTGGTGGACGGCGGGCTCTCGCTGGAATAGCCCAAAGCCCTGAGGGCCGGTTAGCTTTGGCCCACATGCCTCCCCCGCTCCGAAGCATCCTCCTTCTTGCGCTCGCCGCGACCCCGGCGTGTGCGCAGAAGCCGAAGCAGGCCAAGACTCCGGAGCCGATTGTCGCATTGGCCACCGACGGGCTCGCGGGGCAGCTGGTCGCGGTGCTCCCCCTGACCATGGTGGTGTCGGACCCTCGGCTTCCCGGCCCCACCGGACTTGAGGTCAGAACCCGCACGATGCGCTGGGCCGACTCGTTGCTGGGTGATGCGCTGCTCGAGCGGGCACCCGAGGTACAGTGGATCCTTCCGCCCGCTCTCCGGCGCACCGCCGCACGTGCGGTGGGCGTGATGCCCGGCCCCGATATGATGGGCCAGTCGGTGATGCGATCCTCGGGACTCAAGAACGTCCCCGACCCGCTCCGGAGCTACCTCCGGCAGCTCGTGGCCCTCTCGGGCGGGGCCCGCTTTGCCCTGATTCCTGCCGCGCTCTACCTGACACCCGGCCCCTCCGACAGTATCACGGTGCAGCTCTCCGCGGTGCTCGTCGACGGCCGGCTGGGCCGGGTGGTCTGGCGTACCATGGCCAAGGGCATTGGTGAGAGCGCCGACCAGGCCCTCCGGGTGGCACTGTCAACCATCCTCGCGTCCGACGCCCCTCCGCCGCCATCACCATGACGCACGCCGTGACCCTGATCCCCGGAGACGGGATCGGGCCCGAGATCACCGAGCAGACGGTCCGGGCCCTCGAAGCGACCGGCCTCTCCTTCTCATGGGATGTGCAGCAGGCGGGCATGGCGGCAGTCACCGGCGGACACGATCCACTGCCCGCCGCCGCCATCGAGAGCATCCGCCGGCTGCGGGTGGCGCTCAAGGGCCCCCTCGCGACGCCCGTGGGAGGGGGGTTCCGCTCGGTGAACGTGGCGTTGCGCAAGGAATTCGATCTCTTCGCCAACGTGCGTCCCGCGGTGACGGTGGTCCCCGGTCGGTACGACGGGATCGACATCGTCATGGTCCGGGAAAACGTCGAGGGGCTCTATTCCGGCGTCGAGCACTTCATCAAGGTGGGCGACGACCCCCGCGCGGTGGGCGTGTCGCAGGCGATCGTAACCCGGTACGCCTGCGAGCGGGTCATTCGCTATGCCTTCGAGTACGCGGTACGCCACGGCCGCAAGAAGGTGGCGATTGTGCACAAGGCCAACATCCTCAAGATGGCGAGCGGGCTCTTTCTCGAAGTGGGCCGCGCCATCGCGGAGGAGTATGCCGGCCGGATTGCGTCGAGCGATATGATCGTCGATAACTGTGCGATGCAGCTGGTGCTCAAGCCCGAGCAGTTCGACGTGATCGTCACCACCAACCTCTTCGGTGACATCCTGAGCGACGAGATCGCCGGGCTGGTAGGGGGGCTCGGCCTCACGGCCGGCGGCAACATCGGTGCCTCCTCGGCGATCTTCGAGGCGGTGCACGGCAGCGCGCCCGACATCGCCGGGAAGGGCGTGGCCAATCCATCGGCCCAGATGCTGGCCGGCGCAATGATGCTCGAACACCTGGGCGAGAGCGGGGCCGCCACGAGGCTCCGGCGCGCCATCACCGCCACCATCCGGGACGCGGGTATCCGCACGCGTGATCTGGGCGGCACCGCCACGACGCGAGAATTCGGAGATGCGGTCGCCGCTCGCCTCGGTTGACCTGAAGGTTCCCTGCGCCGAATGCCTGACGCGGGTGCCGGGTATCACGTGGGGCGATCTCTGCTCCGAGTGCCTGACCCGGCTCCGGCGGCGTGCAAGTTCGCGGGCCCGGTACATCTCCCTTCTGGCGTGCCTGCTGGTGGTGTGGTACGCATGGCTCCGAATTCCGCTCCGGCCCTCCACCCGCATCTGGCTGGCGGGAATCGTGGTGGCGACCTACTTCCTGACCCGGAAGATCGCCACGCAGGTCGCGATGGATTTCATGCGGAAACCGCCACGACATTGACTCCCAACTATTCCGCGCGCCGCGCGCGCAGGAGCAAGGCTATGAGATCCCCACGCTGGTCCCGCGCCGTTCCGCTGGCTGCCGCGCTTTCGGTCTCGGTCCTCGGCGCAGGCCGTCTCGCAGGGCAAACCGGCCTCACCATTTACAGCGATGGGCGCGTGCTGGTCCGGCGCACCGTGCCGGTCGCGGTGTCCCCCGGCCAGAGCACCCACCGCCTCTCCTTTGGCGCGCTCGACCCGGCGTCGGTCTTCGTTCTCGATTCGGGCGTGGCCATCGTCGGCAGCAGCTACGACGAATCGGTGGACGAGGTCAACGCAATGCGCCGGGCGGTTGGATCGACGCTCAAGTTTCTCACCGGCCGGATCAACAACGGTGTCGCGGATACCGTGAGCGCCTTCGTGCTCGGCGTGAACCCGGAACGGTTCCGGCTCACCGACGGGCGCGTCACCTTCCAGCGTCCGGGGCTGCCGCTGTATCCGGCGGAGCTGGTCCTGACCGATCCGACGCTCGAGCTCGTGATCCGATCACAGGCGGGCAAGCCGGCGCTCCGTCTGGGCTATTTCACGGGTGGCGCCTCGTGGAACGCAAACTATACGGTGGTCCTGGGTCAAACGGTCGCACGAGTCAGCGGCCTGGCCTCGATTCCGTCCGCCTCGCTCAGAGTGGAAGACGCCGACGTGCAGCTTCTCGCCGGCTCGATCGGGCGCGCCAACAAGGGGCGGGGTGCGCAGGAAGTCATGATGGCGGCCCGCGCGATGGCCGACCAGTCGGTGTCTCAGGACTTTGCCGGAGAAGAGCAGATCGGCGAGGCGCACCTCTACACCATCCCCGGCAAGATCTCCCTCGACCCTGGCGTCACCGCGAGCGTTGGCCTGTTCGAGCCGGCCATCGCGCCGTGGGAGCGCGCCTATGTGGTGCGAGGACAACTCCCCTACTACGGCATGCTGCCTCAGGTCGGGAACGATGAAAGCGTGGTTCCGGTGGAGGTGTGGTATACCCTGAAGCGCGTCGCCAAGACCGCCTTCGGTGACCTCCCGCTGCCCGGCGGCACCTACCGCCTCTACCAGAACGACAATGCCGGCCGGCTCCAGCTCATCGGAGAATCCTCCGCCGGCCACACTGCTCCCGGCCGGGACGTGCGCCTTCCCGCCGGCTCGGCGTTCGACCTGACCGCCAAGCGCGTTCAGACCACCTACACCACGCGGCGGGATTCCACCCGCACTATCGCAACCGCGGAGTTCCGTGTGACGGTGACCAGCGCCAAGGACACCGCGGTGACGGTTGAGGTGATCGAGGAGCGGTTCGGCGAGTGGTCGGTACTCACGAGCTCGATTGCGGCGGAGAAGCTTTCCAGCACCCGGACCCGATTCAAGCTCCGGGTGCCCGCGATGGGCGAAGCGTCCCTGACCTACCGGGTTCGGGTTGTCTGGTGACGCCTGTCGTTCTGGTGCACCTCTCCGACATGCATTTCGGCCGGGATGTCGACCTGGCACAGGTGGAAGCCTGCGAGGCCCTGCTCCCGGGACTGAAGCCCAGCGCCATTGTGATCTCGGGCGATCATTCGCAGCGGGGCCGTCACGGGGAGCTCCAGATGTCGCGCCACTTCCGCGACCGGGTCGGCAAGCTGGCGCCGACCCTGGTGATCCCCGGCAACCACGACGTGCAGTGGTGGGCCAGCCCATTTGGCCTCTTCGGATCCCGCCGTCTGTACGCCAAATACCGTCAGTATTTTGGAGAGGATCTTTCACCCCGGCTCGAGATTCCCGGCGCGGCGATTGCCGGGGCGCTCACCAGCTTCGGCGTGGCGATTGGGTCGTTGACCTGGAACCCCAACGACATGGCCGTGAAGGGCCACCTTCCCCCGTCTGAAGTTGAACGCGTGACCCGGTATTTCGACAGCGCCCCTCCCGGCGCTGTGCGGATCCTCGTGCTGCACCACAATGTGCTCCCCGGCCTCATTTCCCGGCGGATGGGGCTGGCGCGTTGGCGGCGGGCGCAGCAACAGGTCCGGGCCAGCGGTGCGGAGCTGGTGCTCTGTGGGCATGATCACCAGGAAGCCTCCGGCCAGATCGACGGCACCGTGGTGGTAAGCACCTCGGGCACCCTGACCCTGCGTACCCGCGGCGGCGGACCATCGGCTTTCAACGTCGTCTCGATTGACGAGCACTCGATTTCGATCCTGCACATGCGCTGGGACCGGAAACTCCTACAGTTCAAGCCATCAGATCTGGCTCGCTACGGGCGAAGCAAGTCCGCGTGAACCAGCTCCTGACCGTCCGGCTCCGTGCGCACGGGCTGCCCGAGACGGTTCCGGTGATCCTCCACGCGAATCGGAGGGTCCTGGTCAGCCTGACGCGCCGAGGCGCGCTCCGGGTCCACCGGGGTTATGAGGCGGCTCCGGATGATGTAGTGTCCGCCATCGCGAAATGGGCCGGGCCCCGGACCCGCCGCGCTGACCGGCGCTTGGCGCAGCGGCTCCTCGTCTCCTTCCCGGTGCATGCTCATGCCCCGCCTGGCCCGGTAGTCCGACGGGCAACCGAGGTGCCGCGTCCCGAGGATGAGGCCACACTGGCCCGGCTCCACGGACTCCACACCGCGCTCAACGCCCTCCACTTCGGGGGCACGCTTGGGCCACTCAGTATTCGGATTTCCCGGCGGATGCACCGCCGGTTGGGGGAATTCCGTCCCCAATCCGGTGCCAATGACCCTCCTGAGATCGCCATGGGGCTTCGCCATCTGCGCCGGGACGGCTGGGCCCGGGCCACCGGTACGCTGCTCCACGAAATGGTCCACCAGTGGCAGGCCCAGACCGGACGATCGCTGGGTCACGGAAGGGACTTTCGGGAGAAGTGTGCCGAGATCGGGATCGAGGGCCGGGCGATCGCCCGCCTCGGAACCGATTTCCGGAGTTATCTTACTGGAGAGGAATAAGCCAGGCGCCCTGAGCTGCGAGTGCCCGCGATGTCCAAACGCATTCTCCCCGACGACCCCGCCATCCCGCAGGAAACTCAGTCGGCTCTCAAGCTGTGGGTGGTGCTGTCGCGCGCCCATGCGAGCATTTCTTCGCACGCCGTGGCCCACGCGGCGGACCATGGGCTGTCACTGACCGAGTTCGCGATTCTGGAGGCGCTCTACCACCGGGGCCGCATGGTTCTGGGCGAAATCCAGCGCCGGATTCTGGTCTCGAGCGGTGGCATCACCTTCCTGGTGGATCGTCTGGCCGAGAAGGGCCTGGTCGAGCGGCAGGAATGTCAGGAGGACCGCCGGGCTAAATACGTGGCGCTGACCCGGGAGGGCACCCGGATGATCCGCGACCTTTTTCCCTCTCACGCCCTGACCCTCGCCCAGGCGATGCGAGGCCTGACCGAAGCGCAGCAGGAGGAGGCCACCCAGCTTCTCAGAAGTCTCGGATTGACCGCCGCAGGCGGAGGTCTGCCGCCCTCCGCCGCCGCCATTCGCCGGAAGACCAGCGGGGCCAAGCCGGCCGGCCGATCCCGGACCCCGCCACGTAACACGACGCTAAGAGGCTAAGAGGCTAAGAGGCTACCAGAAAGCTGTTTCCTAGCCTCCTAGCCTCCTAGCCTCCTAGCCTCTATTTTTGCGCTCTATCTCTCGCTTCCCCAAGGGCTTACCATGGCCTACACCGGCGTTGATTTCTACCAGATGGACGGTCTCCTCAGCGAGGAGGAGCGGGCGGTGCGGGACACTGTGCGGGCCTGGGTGGACGAGCACCTCATGCCCATCATCGGCGACTGCTACATCGAAGGCCGCTTCCCCAAGCAGCTTATCCCGGGGCTCGCCGAGCTCGGTGTGCTGGGTGCCAACCTGCCCGAAGAGTATGGCTGCGCCGCCCTCAATAACGTGGCCTACGGCCTGATCATGCAGGAGCTGGAGCGGGGCGACAGCGGCATCCGCTCGTTTGCCTCGGTACAGGGCGCGCTGGTGATGTACCCCATCTACAGTATGGGTTCCGACGCTCAGAAGAAGCACTGGCTGCCGCGGCTGGCCGCGGGCAAGGAAATCGGCTGCTTCGGGCTCACTGAACCCGATTACGGATCCAATCCGGGCGGCATGATCACCACCGCCAAGGAAACCAGCGACGGGTGGGTATTGAACGGCGTCAAGATGTGGATCACCAACGGCAGCCAGGCCACCGTCTCCATCATCTGGGCCAAGACCGGCGCGGTGGACGACCCGAAGTCCATCCGGGGCTTCATTGTGCCCACCACCACCAAGGGCTACGCCGCGAAGGACCAGAAGGGAAAACTCTCGCTCCGGGCCAGCGACACCAGTGAGATTCACCTGGAGGACGTACACCTCCCCAAGGATGCGATCCTTCCCAAAAGCGGAGGGATCAAGAGCCCGCTCTCCTGCCTCACCCAGGCTCGCTACGGCATCTCCTGGGGCGCGATCGGCGCCGCGATGGCGTGCTACGACGAGGCGCTCCAGTATTCCAGGCAGCGGATCATGTTCGGCAAGCCGATCGGTGGTACCCAGATCCAGCAGGTGCGCCTCGCGGACATGCTCTCCGAGATCACCAAGGCCCAGCTGCTCTGTCTCCAGCTCGGCCGGCTCAAGGATGCCGGGACCATGACCCCGCAGCAGGTGTCGCTGGCCAAGCGGAACAACGTGAGCATGGCGTGTGACATCGCGCGCGAGGCACGCCGGCTCCTCGGCGCCAACGGGATCCTCGCGGAGTACCACTCGATGCGGCACATGGCCAACCTGGAATCGGTCTACACTTACGAAGGCACTCACGACATGCACTCGCTGATTCTGGGACAGGAAGTCACCGGGATGGCTGCCTACTGATGTCGCGGGGGCGCCTGGCGTTCACACTGGTGCTCCTGTTCGGGCTCAACTTCATGAATTTCTACGATCGCCAGGTCGTGGGTGCGATCGGAGAGCGATTGAAGAACGAGTGGCAGCTGACCGACGGTCAGCTCGGCGGGCTGACTACCGCATTCATTCTCCTCTACGCGCTCGTCGGCCTCCCCCTTGGCCGCCTCGCCGATCGGGGCCGCCGCCGGGTCATCCTCGGCGCCGGCGCCATCG
>JANNGX010000039.1:0-37092 GCA_031404115.1 Gemmatimonadales bacterium
ACCTTTCAAGGTGCCCTCGGAGCCGCTCACGGCAGCCCGGCTGGAGCGGCTGGCGGAGCAGGGAGAGGACGGTTTTATGGGATATCTGCTGCCCCACGCGGCGCTCAAGCTGAAGCAGGGATTCGGGCGGCTGATCCGTACGCGCACCGATGCCGGCGTGGTCATTCTGCTCGATCGCCGGGTGGTGGTGAAGCGCTACGGTCCCCTCCTGCTCAGCGGCCTGCCACGGGCCGAGCGTATCATGGGAACCTGGGCGGACGTTCTCACCAAGTGCGAGGATTTCTTCGCCCGTCACGGCATCGGAGCCAGCGTCTAGATGATTGCGCGCCCCTCGAAGATCGTCTGCGTCGGTCGGAACTACGCCGAGCACGCGAAAGAGCTGGGGAACGAGGTGCCCCGGGCGCCGCTGCTCTTCCTCAAGCCGCCCAGCGCGATCATCGGCCACGAGGAGGCGATCGTGCTGCCGGAGGCGTCGGGCCGGGTGGAGTTCGAGTCCGAGATCGGTGTAGTGATCGGCCACCGTTTGCACGGATTGCACATCGACGACACGGCCGAGGCCGAGGCGGCCATCGGGGGTTTTGTGTGTCTCAATGACGTGACCGCCCGCGACCTGCAAAAATCGGACGGCCAATGGACCCGGGCCAAGGGGTTTGACACGTTCTGTCCCGTCGGGCCCCGGGTGGTTTCAGGTCTGGACTGGCGCGATCTCGAAGTGATCGGACGGGTCAACGGCCAGGAGCGGCAGCGGGCACGGTCGACCGAGATGGTGTTTTCGATCCCGGCGCTCCTGGCGTACATCTCCGGCGTCATGACTCTGGAGCCCGGCGATCTGGTGGCCACCGGGACCCCGGCCGGCGTCGGCCTCCTTACGGTCGGCGACGTGGTGGAGGTGGAGATTCCCGGTGTCGGCATCCTGCGCAGTCCGGTGACGGGATGCGGCCAATGAGCATCATATTCAGCGACCGGCTCGGGGCGCTTCCTGGGTATCCGCTGGCCGAGATCCCGACGATCAAGCGGCGCCTGCTCGATGCGGGTGTGGATGTGATCGACTTGGGCGCCGGTGACAATGACACGCCCCCGCCCGCCCTGGTCGTCGCGGCGCTCCGGGAGGCGTTGGATGATCCGGCGCTCAGCAAATACGGTTTTCAGCAAGGGCTTCCGGCGTTCCGAAAGGCCTGTGCCGACTATATGGAGCGGCGCTTCGGCCAGCAGTTCGATCCGGCGACCGGGGTGCTCCCGCTGATCGGCTCCAAGGAAGGGTTGGCCCATCTTCCGTGCGCCGTCGCCAACCCGGGAGACGTGGTGATCTTCCCGGAACCCGGCTATCAGGCTTACATCGGAGGCACCATCCTGTCGGGCGCCACCCCGCACGTCTATCCGCTCATCGCCTCCGAGGACTTCCTGCTCGAGCTGGAACAGGTGCCCGAGGCGGTGCTCCGCCGGACCCGCCTGGTGTATATCAATTATCCCAACAACCCCACCGCCGCCGTCGCCCCGATGGAGTACCTGGAGCGGGTGGTGGGAGTGTGCCGGAAGTACGGGATCCTGCTGGCCTACGACAACGCCTACTGCGATCTCACCTACGACGGTTACGTGGCACCAAGCATCTTCGAAGTAGCAGGGGCCCGCGAGGTGGCGGTCGAGTTCTTCTCTCTTTCCAAGAGCTTTTCGATGACCGGCTGGCGGCTGGGCTGGGCGGCGGGGCGTCCCGAACTGGTCGGCGCGCTGAGCAAGGTCAAGTCCTACATCGATACCGGCCCGTTCCTCGCCCTGCAGAAGGCGGGAGCGGTTGCCCTGAACGCCGCGGAGGCGCTGGTCGCGCCGATCCGGGCGCTCCTGTCGGAGCGGCGCGATGCGTCGGTCGCGGCGCTCCGCCGGGCCGGATTCGAGGTAGCCAGCCCAAAGGCCGCGATGTACCTGTGGGTTCCGCTGCCGGCGGGTGTGAGATCGGCGATGTTCACCCGGTGTGCACTCGAGGAGTTCGGCGTGGTGACCCTGCCGGGCAGTGCGTTCGGCCCCGCCGGCGAGGGATACTTCCGCATCGCGCTCACGGTGAGCCCGGCGCGGCTTGCGCAGGCGGTGGAGCGGTTGGGGCGCGCGCTCGAAGCCCTGCGAGGGACCGGCGTTGCGGCCCCAGCGTAGCCTCTGGCTTCCTCCACCCAGGCGGTGGCCGAGCTGGGCGATTGCGCTCAGCGTCGGCGTGCACGCGCTGCTCTTGCTGTTCAAGATGGGGGCATACGCGCCGCCAGGCCGGTTGCCCCCCGCCCGGATCTACGTGCTCCCGCCCGGCGCGGAGGGACAGCGGGCCTTCGACATGGCGTACCAGGTGCCCGGCGGCGCGGCCAGGAAGGGGCGCGCTGCCGGGATTACCCCCCGTCCCGAGCAGGAGCAGCCCCCGGCTCCCGAACCGGCCGCCGTGGAGCAGCCTGCCGCGCCCGAAGCGCCGGTCGTGGTCCAGCAACCGACCACGCCGCCAGCCGAGGCGACGGACACGGGCGTCGGTCCCGGCAGGCGCCGGATCGGACCCGCCATGGGCGAGGGTAAACTCTGGATCCATCCGCTTCCCGCGCCGCCTCGCGAGATCGCGCAGACACTGGCCCAGACCCACGCCCAGCTGGTGGACAGCGCCGTGAGCGCCATCGTGCAGGAGTACATCGATTCGGTGCTGAATGCGCCCGTCGCCCCTGGACAACGCCCACCCAGCTGGACCACTCAGATTTTCGGCAAGACCTTCGGTCTCGACAGCAAATACATCTACCTGGGTGGTCTCAAGATCCCGAGCGCCGTGCTGGCGCTGCTTCCCATCAAGGGCGGCGGCGCGTCGATGGAGTATTCCCAGGCCAACCGCCTGTCCCTGATCCGGGAAGATCTGCAGCGCGCCTCGGCCAAAGCGCAAACGATGGAGGACTTCAAGCGGGCGATTCGAGAGCTGCGGGCCGAGAGGGAACGCCTGAAGCAGCTGGAGCGGAATCAGAAGCTCAAGCCGGAAAAGAAGGATTCCACCAGATCACCATGACCGCTCGGCGGCGCGGGTGAGCCGGGCCATTGCGGAGGATTTTCCTACCACCGCGAGAAGCTCGTTGACCGGCTCCGACACCGTCGACCCGGTGAGCGCCACCCGGATCGGTTGCAGCAGGTCTCCCAGTTTCATCCCGCCGCCTTCCGCCCGCGCCTTGAGCTTCTCGAAGATCGTCTCCCCGTTCCAGTCTCCCTCTTCGATTGCGCGGAGCGTCTCGATGGCAACCTTCAGGCTGGCGACGTATCCGTCTCCCATTTTCGCGCGAAGCTTGCGGCCCTTGTCGTCGATTTCCACGTACCGTGAGTCGAGGCGCACCGCGACTCGATGCGCCATCTCGAGGAGGGTGCGGGAGCGGGACTTGACCGCCTCAATGTAGGGGGGCAGCAGGTGCGGGCCGCCGAAATGGACCTGCATCCGCTCCAGCTCGCGCACGACCGGGGCCACCAGCTCCGGCGTGGGCATGCCGGAGAGATACTGCCCGTTCATCCATTCCAGCTTCACGGTGTCGAACACCGCCGGCTTTTTCTGAATGGCCTCGAGCGAGAAGAGCGAGATCATCTCAGCTTCCGTCATGATTTCGCGGTCTTCCCCCGGTGACCACCCCATCAGCGCCAGGAAGTTCCGCATCGCGGCCGGCACAATGCCCCGGTCCTGATAGTCCGCGACGGCGGTGTCGCCATGGCGCTTGGAGAGCTTCTTCCCATCCGTGCCGAGGATCATCGGCACGTGCGCGAAGACCGGCATCGACGCCCCCAGCGCCTGGTAGAGCGCGATCTGCTTCGGGGTGTTGGAGATGTGATCGTCGCCGCGGATGACGTGGGTGATTCGCATGGCGATGTCGTCGGAGACCACGGCCATGTTGTAAATCGGCGTGCGGTCGCTGCGCAGGATCACCATGTCATCGAGGTCGCGGCCGTGAAAACTGATCCGGCCGTGCACCGCATCCTCCCAGGCAATATCCTCCTGAGGCATGCGGAACCGTAGCACGCTCGGCATGCCGCGGGCCATCCGCGCTTCGACCTCGGCGCCGGGCAGCCGGTCGCAGCGGCCGTCATATTTGTAGGTGTCGCCCCCGGCCGCCTTGCGCTGGGCTTCGAGCTCCTCCCGGGTGCAGAAACAGCGATAGGCCCTTCCCTCGGCGAGCAGCCGCTCGGCGTCGCGACGGTGACGCTCCACCTCGGCTCCCTGGAAGATCGGGCCCTCGTCCCAGCTGAGACCGAGCCATCGGAGCCCGTCCAGAATCACCTGGGTGTGGGTCTCGGTGCTCCGCTCCGCATCGGTGTCTTCAATGCGGAGGACCAGGGTTCCGCCGGTCTTCCTGGCAAACAGCCAGTTGAACAGCGCCGTGCGCCCGCCGCCTACGTGCAGGTACCCGGTCGGCGAGGGGGCAAATCGAACCCGCGGCGCAGCGAGAATCATGGGCCTCGATCGTAATGGATGGCGGTCATCCATGCCACCCGCTGCGGAGGCGCAGCCACTTCCCGAGGCCGTTGCAGGAGAGTGTCGTGAGCAGAATCATGACCCCGGGCCAGATGGCTAGGCGGGGCGCGGTGTAGAGCGAGGCTTGCGCGCCCGTCAGCATGTTGCCCCAGCTGGCCCGGGGAGGCTGCACGCCAAGCCCCAGGTACGAGAGGGCCGATTCCGTAAGGATCGCGTACGCCACGCCCACGCTCGCGGCTACGGTCAGAATGGGCACCAGCTGGGGCAACAGATGATGCAGGAAGATCGCGGAGTCGGGCCGGCCGAGGGCGCGCGAGGCCATGACGAAATCGCTGTGCCGGAGCACGGCCACCTCCGCGCGCACCAGCCGCGCGATCCCCATCCACGACGTGGCGCCGATGATGCCGATCAGCAACGGCGGCTTGCTGCCGAACAGCGAGAGCAACGCGAGGGCGGCAAAGAGCACTGGTACGGCCATCGCGGCGTCGGTGAGGCGCATGAGCAGCCCGTCCACCCAGCCGCCCCGCCATCCTGCCAGCCCGCCGACCAGCGTGCCCAGGACCAGCGCCACGGCGGTGGCGACTGTTGCGACCGCGAGGGAGACCCGTCCACCGGCCATCAGCCTCGCCAGGACATCGCGCCCGCTCTCGTCGGTGCCCAACGGGTTCGCCACCGAGGAGCGGCTTGCGATGCGCCTCAGATCCAGCGCATCGGGATCGACGCGGTGGAGCAGGGGTCCTGCCCAGGCGAACGCCAGGAGGCAGGCCAGCAACAGGGCCGGCAGCGGAATGGCGGCTCGCTTCACTGGCTACTCGATCCGGAGTCGCGGGTCGAACCAGCGGTACAGCAGGTCGAGCACGATGTTCACGCCGACCACCGCCACCGCCACGGCAAGCGTCGTCGCCATGACCACGGGATAGTCCCGGCCGAGCGCGGCCTCGACCCCGAGGCGGCCCATGCCGGGCCACGAAAAGACCGTTTCCGTGATCGCCGCGCCCCCGACCAGCATCGGCGCCTGCAGTCCGATCACCGTGAGAATGGGCAGCAAGGCGTTCCGGAGGAGGTGCTTCCGGGTGATCTCCCGTTCGGAGAGCCCTTTCGCTCGCGCGGCGGGGATGTGCGGGGCGTTTGCCACGGACACGATCCCGGTCCGGACGTAGCGATAGAGCTCTGCGGTGATCGGGAGCGAAAGGACCGCGACCGGCAGAATGAGATGGCGGAGCCGGTCGATCACCGAGGTCTCGAGGCCGGGGGTCGCAACCCCACCGGCGGGAAGCAGGTGCCCCACCGCTGCGAAAATCATGATGAGCACGATGCCGTACCAGAAGGTCGGGAGCGAGAGCGCGGCAAAGCTGACGAGGTCCAGCGCGCGGTCGGTGGGGCCTCCCGGGTTGAGCCCGGCGCGGATGCCGAACGGCACCGCGATCAGGAGGCTGAGCAGGAGCGCGCTTCCGGCCAGCAGGAGGGTGTTGGGCACCCGCGCCAGCACGGTCTGCCCCGCCGGCGTTTGGTACAGGTAGCTCTGACCGAGATCGCCCGCAAGCAGATTGCGATGCCACGCGAGATACTGGGCCGGCAGCGGCAGGTTGATCCCCAGGCGCGCTTCGATCGCCGCGCGCTCGACCGGGCCGAGTTTGGGATCGGCGAGCATCGCGGGACCGCCCGGCGCCAGGTGCATCAGGACGAATGTCGCGGTGGTGACGATCCAGAGAATCAAGAGCCCTTGGACCAGTCGCCGAGTGAAGAATCCGAAGCCGCTCACCGCGGGAGCAGGGAGAAGCGCTCGACGTGCCGGAGCGCATCCCGAATGCCGAGCTTCGGGAACCCCGTGAGGCGCGAGGTCATGGCCTGGATTTCCCTCGGGTAGTAGAGCACGAGCACCGGGGGATCGGCGCGCTCGGTGGCCTGGAAGGCGTGGTAGATGGCGCGGCGGCGAATCGTGTCGGTTTCTCCCCGCCCTGCCGAGAGCAGGCTGTCCACCACTCGGTTGGAGTAGGCCACGTTGTTGTTGATCTGACCGGTGACGTAGTAGGAGTACTGATCGGGATCCGGCGGAGTGGTCCACCAGATGAGGATCGCGTCGAACTTCCCCGGCTGCAGGTCATCCCGGACCAGGGCGGCGAATTCGACGGTCTCGATGGAAACGTCCATGCCGATCGCTTTCCAGTCCTGCTGCAACGCCAGGGCTGACTGCTCTCGGCTCGGGTTGCCCTTGTCGACCCGGAGAGTGAACTGGAACAATTCTCCCCTCGCAGTCCGAAGGCGTCCGTCGGCCCCCCGCTTCCACCCGGCCAGTCCCAGCAGCCGGAGGGCCTCCACGGTGTCGGTGGCGGCGCGAGGAAGCGAGTCGGCAAACCATTGACCCAGCGCGACCGGGATGGTGCCGACCGGAAGATCGGCGGCGCCCTTGAGCACCCCGTCGATGATCGCCTGGCGGTTCACGGCCAGATCGAGTGCGCGGCGAACCAGCGCGGGCTTGAAGAGCGGCAGGCGCTGATTGAAGCCGACGAAGTAGTGCTGCGGCACGGTAGCTTGCCGGATTGCGATGCCATTGACGTCACGGACTCCGGGAAAGCTGGCCGGCTCCAGCGTCACCAGGTCGAGCTCCCCGGCGCGGAGCGCGGCGATCTGGGCGTTCGCGTCGGGGACCAGCTTGAAAATGAGGCCTGCGAGCCCGGGCTTGGGACCGTAGTAATCGGGGTTCGCCTCGAGCGTGAGGGATGAGCCGGGCACCGCTCCCACGACCCGGAACGGCCCCGTCCCGATCGGCTTTCCCCGGTTGAACCCGGTGTTGTCCGCGACCGGCTTTCCGTGGAACGCGTGCTCGGGAATGATACCGCTGTTGTAGCCGAGCAGCGTGAGGAATGCCGCGACGGGAGTCTTCAGCACGAAGCGCACGGTGAATGAATCGGGCGTTTCGACCCGCTCGACAGCGGTGTAGTCCGACCAGAGGAACCCTCCCGCCCTGGGGTCGCGAATCTGCTCGAAGGTGTATTGCACGTCGCGCGAGGTGAACGGCACGCCGTCGTGCCATTTGACGCCGCGTCGCAGCGCGAAGGTGTAGACCTTCCCGTCCTCGGAAACCGTCCACGAGGTGGCCAGGTCCGGTGAGGGGCGGAGCTGCTCGTCGGGACGCACCAGTCCGGGGAAGATCACCTTGTTCACCAGTACTGATCCGACGTCCGGCGCGAGCACCGGATTGAGAATCGGATCGTTGATGAGTGCGAGACGGAGGATATTCGGAGACGACGAGCTGCCGCCTGCACAGGCGGACAGCATGAGGAGGGAGGTGACGATTCTCCGGGACACCCTCATCCGATGGCGCTTTCCACTTCGCGCCGCGCATCCCTGAGCGCGGCCACCAGCCGGTTCTGCCCCCGGGTCAGATGCGTCAGGATGAAGCCCCGCTGCCCCGCCTCCGCCTTCGCCAAGGACTCGGCAGGCGCCAGATCGGGAAGCGGCGGGATGGTCTCGGCCGGATCGTGAAAGAAGGCCGGCCCGGTCGTGAAATTGACCGGCACCAGGAGGCGCGCCAAACGCCGAATCGCCGCGTTGGCCCGTTGCACGGTCGGATCGGCGACGGATCCGGTGGCGAGTGGGGCGCAATGTGCGGAGAAGCGCTCGAGTGCGGCGAGCAGCTCCGCCAGCGCGTTGCGGGCCGGCTCGAAGCTGAAGCGTTCACCCGCGGCATACTGATAGCGGGCGAGGGTTCGCACGAACTCCTCCGTGGTACGGCGAAAATCGAAGGGGGCCAGGGTCGAATTGGCGGCCCCGGCGACGGCCGCAAGGTAGATCCTGATGTCGGTGAACAGGACGTCCCGGTCCGCGATCTCGAGGGTATCCTCCTCCGTATGCCAGGCGATGTTCCCGCCGCACCCTCCCACCACGTAGTACCCCTTCCTGGCGCGATCCTCCGGCGACATCGTGGAGAGCAGCATGAAGAACGACGAGAGGCCGATGTTGTTGAAGGAATAGTCCCCCGCCTGAAACGGTCGCTCTCCCCTGGCTTCTTTCCCGGTGATCTGCCGGATCACGCGCTGGGCCCACTCCTCGCTCTCCGCCATCCAGGAGACGTCGATGTACTCGGTGGCCCACCGGCACCCCGGCGAGTCGCAGTTGACCTGGGCGATGCAGTTCTCGTAGAGGTCGATGGCATAGTGATCGGCAAACCAGGTGCTTCCGGCGTACCGCCCGGTCGAGTGGCCCGGCCACCAGGCAATGCGGACCGATCGCTTGAGCGAGGCTCGATTCTTCCAAAGCACCCGGGCGATTTCGAGCATCGTGGCGTCGCCAACGGCATTGTCGCCTACGCCGACATCCCACGAGTCATAGTGTCCGTGCAGCAGCACGAAGCTGTCGGGCTCTTCGGTGCCGGGAATCGTCACCACCGGAATGGGTGAGGGAAACCAGCCCTCTTCCAGCGTCGCGGTGATCGTGGCCGAGCCGCCCCGCCCGGCCAGATCGATCAGGGCGAGCCCGTCGGGATGGCTCACCGAGACCACGACGAATTTCGGCTTGCGGGGCAAATCGTGAAGATCGGGAGAGCCCCAGACGGTACTGCAGATGCCCCAGTGGGGATTCTTCCCGGGGTGAACCGCGATGAGCCCGAGCGCGCCGCGCTCTTCGAAGTGACGGGCCATCGATGACATCCCGAATCCGTGCGCCAGGACGAGCTTGCCGCGCAGGTCCGCGCTGGTGTCGCCCGGAATCGGGCCGGTAATGACCTGATCGGTGTTCGGGTCGAACTCGGTGGGTGCGAAGACCAGAGGCGCGGTGAGTCCCTCGGGGACCGAGCGGCTCATGGCCAGCGGTTTGGCGCGGAAGGTTTTCCCGCCCGCCTCGACCCTCGCTGCCCCCGGGAGACTCAGGAAGATCTCCGGCTCGTGCACGATCACCGGAACCCCATGGGATTCGAGCCGGGAGACGATCAGCTGGGCCGCGGCGCGAACATCGTCGGGGTGCTCGCGCTTGAGCGTCGAGAACCGCTCGATCAGCTCCCACGGAACGTCCAGGGAGACGTCGTTCAGGAGCGGCGCAAGGTCGGCGAGCACATCGGGAGAAGCAGGGGCCACAGTCGGGGGCCTGGCGGGGGGAACGGAGCGGGAGGGATTCGAACCCTCGATAGAGGTTTCCCCCTATGCCGGTTTAGCAAACCGGTGCCTTAAGCCTCTCGGCCACCACTCCAAAACGGGTCGGGAATATTGGCCTCCGGTTCAGGATACGCAACGGCAAGGTGACGGGTTGGCCGGTCGGTAAATCGGTATGGGGGTGCGTCCCTAGATCCCGGGTCGGTACAAGGCGCAAGTCGAAAGTGAGGTGTTTTACCGACACGATCATAAACATGTCGAATAGTTGTCAGTAATCGTTGTTGAAAGAAGCTAGCCTACGATTGGTAACTTATTTGTTCACAGTATTTTATGCTGTAAATCATTGTTTGTTGATACTGACTGATGTATGCTTTATTGACTTGTTGATAGACCCGCGGATCCTTAGATTGGAGCATGAAATTCCGGGTGGTTCACCGTGTCCTCAGACTCGGCCTTCTGGCCGGGGTGGCGTGTCGACCGGATGCTCAGTCCGCGGGGCTCGATCCGGATCTCCCTGCAATCGTCTTGATTCGGATCCGCCCGGTTTCAGCGCAGCTCGCCCCATCAGATACGATCCGATTCCGTGCCGCGGCCATTACCGTTCGGGGAGACAGTCAGGCCGCCACGGGTGTGCGGTTCGAATCCACCGGCGGCAGCATTGACGCTGCCGGACTCTTCAGCGCCGCGTCGGATGGGGACTTCGACGTCCGCGCCCGGCTCCGGGTCGGATCGGCAGACCTCGTGGCGTCCGCGCACGTCGCGGTGCGGACTCCGGCCCCTCCACCGCCGCCGCCTCCGCCTCCACCTCCACCTCCCCCGCCCGCGCTGATGGCCGTTTCGATCGAGCCGGACGCGGTGACCTTGTCGCCCAACGGGACGCAGGTCTTCCTCGCGCGAGCACGGTACTCGGACGGTGCGGAGCACCTGGTCTCTCCGAACTGGGGAGCATCGCTGGGCGCCATTGATGCGGACGGCAGGTATCAGGCGCCGAGCAGTGCGGGCATCTACCAGGTCATCGCAAACCTCGCCGGAACAGGCAGCGTTCTGGCCGACACGGCACTGGTCACTGTGCTGGCTCCCACGGGACCGCCACCGCCGCCTCCGCCCACCTCAGGGCCAGTCGGACTCAATGCGGCTTTGCCGCTGCTCTTCCCGGCGAGCAACCCCTGGAATCAGCCGGTGGACACCGCACAGGTGGATCCCAATTCCGACGCGATCGTCGGCCTGATCGGGGCGGGCAAGTCGTTCCACCCGGACTTCGGCGCCAACTGGAATGGGGGCCCGTTCGGCATCCCCTATTTCGTCGTGACGGGATCCCAGCCGCGGGTGCCGGTGTTGTTCGAGTATGACGACGAGAGTGACCCGGGGCCCTATCCGGTTCCGCCGAACGCCCCGATTGAGGGAGGCGCCTCTTCGAGCGGTGATCGCCACGTGCTGATCGTCGACCGCGACGCGTGGAAACTGTACGAACTGTTCTCGGCGTACCCGCAACCCGATGGCTCCTGGAAGGCGGGCTCCGGCGCGATATTCGACCTGGGGTCGAACGCCCTTCGGCCGGCCGGCTGGACCTCGGCAGACGCGGCGGGGCTTCCGATCCTGGCGGGTCTGGTGCGGTACGACGAAGTGGTCGCGGGCACCATCGCCCACGCGCTCCGGTTCACCGTGTCACGCAGTCAGCGCGCCTACATTCCGCCGGCACGGCACTGGGCCAGCAGTGACGTCAACCCGCTCCGCCCGCCCATGGGCATGCGGGTGCGGCTCAAGGCGTCCTTCTCCATCTCGGGCTACCCGGCTCGGGTGCAGGTTATCCTTCGGGCGTTGAAGAAGTACGGAATGATCGTTGCCGACAACGGCAGTGACTGGTATCTGAGCGGAGTGGCGGACGCGCGATGGAACGACAGCGAGATCAACACGCTGAAGCAGCTCCGAGGCAGCGACTTCGAGGTCGTGCGGATGCAGGGCATCGTGGCCCCCTGATCATCGGCGCCGTCCTGGTCCTCGCGGCCGGAGTGGCCGGGAGCTGCGTCCGGCATTCTCCGCTTCTCTCTCCTACGCCTCGCAACCTTGCCTGGACCGCTCCGGACAGTTTTCTCGTCTCCTTCGAAACCAGCCGGGGCCCGTTCCTTGTCGCGGCGCGTCGCAATTGGTCGCCGCTCGGCGTGGACCGGCTTCACTTCCTGGTCACCCACGGCTACTACGACGGGGCGCGTTTCTTTCGGGTGGTACCCGGTTTTGTGGTGCAGTGGGGAATCGCCGGGGACCCCGCGCTTTCGGCGGTGTGGGGTGAGCGGAATCTGCCGGACGAGCCGGTCCGGCAGAGTAACACCCGGGGTCGCCTGTCCTACGCCCGGAGCGGGCCCAACACGCGCTCGGCCCAGCTCTACATCAGCATCGGCGACAATCCCCGGCTCGACACCACCACCACGTTTGGATTTCCTCCGATTGGCGAGGTGACCGAGGGCCTCCCGGTCGTGGACTCGATGTATGCGGAGTACTCCTGTCGGAGGGGAAGCCAGGGCACCTGCCCGTCCCAGGACTCGATCGAGGCCGGAGGCAACGCCTATCTGGAGCGAGTTTACCCGAAACTCGACTTCATCAAGCGGGCGTGGGTGGTCCGGGAATGGAAGCGGGAGGTGTTGCGCTAGGCCTACAAAGTGTGTGCCGGTCTAATCGCCTAGCGGAGGGCCCGGGCCACCCTGGGGCCCATTCCAGGACTCCCAGGTAAGCCGGCACCGGTCCACGAAATACTCCGCGGGATGACCCTCTCTTCGAAGCAGTGAATGGAGGAGTTCGTGCCGCACCACCATTTCGTGATTCTGGTAGTTTCCCGCGATGACAATCCGATTGGTCACCCCATCGGACGTCCACTCACCTACCTTCGGGCCAGCGCTTGTGGAAAACGTCTCAACTCCAGGAACCACATAGAATTTGATTGTGGAAAAGTCACCTGATAGCCCGCTGCAAGCCTGAGTCTTTGTATGCCACTTCGCGTAGTAAACCGGCACGGGTATTTCGGTTGCGCCGGGGGGCAGCGAAGGCTCGCTGGGCGACAGCGACGAGCACCCGGAAAGCAGGCCGCTCAGCGCCAGGCCTCCCAAGGTGCTGCGACGCCCGAGCGACCGTCTTGCCGGCATTGAACTACTCCCTCTGTCAAGGATTTTGACTGTACACAGGCTAGAGATGTGCCACTCGGCCCGGTCGTGATGCCCTCGGGGATTGGCTTCTTCGGCGGCGCCGGCGTGGGGGTCGTCGCCGGGGCTGGGGGCTTTGTGGGGGCCTTCGTCGTTGCCCTGGTGGTGGTCGTCGTCGTCCTGGGCGGCGTCCTCCTCACGGTCGTCCTTTTCTTGACGACCGGCTTGGCCGGCGCCGGCTTTGAGGCCGTTGGTGCTACCGGTGGCGCTGCGGCCACAGCTACTGCCTTCGCGTTGGGTCCCAGGTTTCGGGCGATGACCCCCTTGTCCACCGTGGTTCCCCCTCCGCTGATCGCCTGGAAGAACAGCGAATCCCCATCGACTTCCACGATCATGAAGCTGCGGTCGGTGGCGAACCCGACTTCGGTGATGGTGCCCGGGCGGGTATCGTTGACGCGGAGTTTGGCCGCGCCGCCGGCGGTGAAATAGTGAATCCCTTGCTGCGGTCGGAGCCGCTCGTAGATGTGCTCGTGCCCGTAGAACACCACGTCCACCCCGTACTTGACGAAGATCGGCTCGAGAACCTTCCGCAGCTCCAGCTCGGGACCCCGCGCGGCGGTGGTGTAGAGCGGGTGGTGGAAATAGGGGATTTTCCAGTCGGACGCCGACGCCGCGAGCTCCTTCTCCAGCCACTTCACCTGGTCCGGATCGAGGTAGTTGCTGTCCAGGATGAAGAACCGGATGTTGCCCTTCTTGTACGTCCGGTAGCGCTCGCCACCCAGATTGAACGGCTTGTAGTAGCGCTGATTGGGATCGTCGTGATTGCCGAGTGCGGCATTGAACTCGACCTTGTCATCGAGCAACGCCTTGTAGGGCAGCTCGAACTTGTTGGCAAAATCCTGGGGCCGCTCGCCGCCGTAGAGGTTGTCGCCCAGCATAATGGCGAACGTGAACGGAAACAGGGCGTGGACCTTTGTGATGGTGCTTGCCACGGCATACTGTTGCTTGTCGCCGGTGCCCGCGTCTCCGATGACGACGAATTTCTGCGACGCCTTCCGATTGGGCAGCGTGATGGTTTGCGCCGCCACCGATGCAGCCCAGCCGCAGGCCACCAAGCCCATACCGACGCGCGAGAAGATGGTCATGGGAGCTTCTCCTGCGGAACGGCGTTGGGCATGATATCCACGGTGACATTGGCCTCGATGTCCCGAAGGATCAGATACGTCGAAACGATCCGGTACTCCAGTTCTTTGGGAAGCCGCGGGAGCAGAGGAAGCAGCGAGGCCGGGAAGGTGGCCAGCGGATACCCGGTAGGGTAGAGCTGGTTAACCTGGGGTACGAAGTCGGGAAGTTCTTCCTGTGCGTCACCCCGAGCTTCCAGGATGCGCGCGGGGCGCCGATCGTATTCCTGCTTGATCAGTGTGGCGATGATCGAGGCCGCTTCGGGGGTCAGGAGGTCGCCCGGCTTGGCGCTTGGCCTCGCGGCGGTGATGGCGCTGGCGAGCTTGGCGGCGCGGGAGGCGATCTCGTTCTGACTCGAGGTGGGATCGAGCGGCCCGACCGAATCCGCCAATCGGTTCCGGAGGGCAACGTAGTCATCCACTCGTTTGGTGAAGTCCGCGAAGATCTGCTCGTTCGGGTCCGCTCGATCGGGCGGGTTGCCGCATCCGACTGCCAGGCTTGCCAGCATCCCGGCCAGACCGAGGCGCCTGAATGTGCCGCGCCGCTGCATAAGAGCCACGTGTTCCTCCTCGATTGCGTGCCGCTGGTCTCCGAATCGCATATGTGCTGGGCCGCATATACCGGCCATCTATGCATTGGAGACGCTTCACGAGCCGAAAAATGAACACAACTTGAGCAACGGCGTGGGTGAGATTCGAACTCACGAAGGAGTTTCCCCCTTGGCGGTTTTCAAGACCGCTGCCTTAAACCACTCGGCCACCACGCCTTACTGTGATTGACCGCCCTTGCGAACCTGGGCATCCACCTGCTTGCTGATGGAATCCGCCAGGGCCGCCAGCGAGCTGTCCCCATGCTCCCGCAGGGTCCCGGCCATCCCCCCGTATACGATGGAGTAGAGTCGGAGAATAGAGGCCGACGGAACGTCGGTCCAGCCGGTGGGCCGATCCCGGGCGGCACTCTGCCACCGATAGCTTCGGAGCAGCGCCCGGGTGCGCTCGAGGTCGGTGTATCCCATCGGAGTCAGAATGATATTGGCAGTCGAGTCGACCCGTTTGGTGTACAGCTTCCGGACCAGTCCTTGCGAGACCAGATATTCGGTGAGCCCGAGCGTCTGATCGGGCCAGCCACCGGCGCTCCAGGCAAAATTGATCGGGCGCTTGCCGAGGTTGTCCCGGATCAGGAGAATCGTTGCCAGATCGCTGCGCTTGAGGATTTCCTCGCCCAGGGTGATGAAAATGCCTCCGTACTGCAGGCCCTTCCCCTTGGGCACCTGGGAATACTCCGGCAGGCTGTCGAGTTCGGTTTCGGTCAGGCTGAACACGGGTGATGTGGGTTGGGTCCACCCTTCCGGGCCCGGCACGCCCAACAGGATCCGGGTGGAGTCGGTGCGGGGCTTCCACAGATCGATCGACCGGGACGGATCGAACTCCGACTCGGTGCGGCGGCGCAGCTGGCGGAGGTGCCAGTCGGTATTGGCGAGCGAGAGATTGACCAGGGTGACGTCGCGCCGGATGCCTTCGACCTCCTGGGCGTACCAGAGGGGAAAGGTGTCGTTGTCGCCCGCGGTGATGAGGATGCCGTAGGGCTCCACCGATTCGAGGAGGTCGACGGCAAAGTCTCGCGCCACGTATTCGCCGGCGCGACTGGCGCTGACGCGATTGCCGAAGAACGGGATCAGCGCCAACGCCAGCACCGGAAGGGCAGCCAGCCGGGTGCGGAAGCTCTCGGCTGCGGCCTGGGCAGCGGCGCCGAGTCCGGCGGCCACCATGGTACCGAAGAAGGCAAAGGAACAGATGAAGAAGTAGTCCCGCTCGCGCACTTCGTGGGTGTCGTTCCCCGGGATCTCGGGATGCCTGGAGAAGCCGTATTTGAAATTCAGGTACCAGACCAGCGCGACGGTCAGCGTAAAGATCATGGCCAGTGCGGCGACGCCGGCGCGGCGGTCCTTCTTGAGGAGAAGCCAGAGCCCGCTGATGCCGGTGATGGCAAAGATGGCCGTGACCGCGGGACGCAGCCCCGACCAGTCGCGGCTGAACTGCCAGCTGAAATACTGCCAGTAGTTGGCGAACTGGTCGACGATGTTCGCCTGGCGTTGGGTCACCGGCGGCTTGCCGTATTGCACTCGATTGAGCACGTCCATCAGCGCGCGGCTGAAGAACCCGACCGGCTCGCCCTCGTTGATGGGCGGAAGCTGGGCCGCCCGCATGGGCATGAAGACGTAGTTCGGGGTGAGGCCGATGAGCACAGCGGCGATGCCGAGATAGAGCAGCGGATTTTTGCGGTCCTCCACGAGGGCCCATACCAGGAGGCCCAGGAGCACCGCGCCGGTGAGGCCGGTCACCGGGTCGAAGGGGGCCCTCCCCAGGAGCTCCACGATGAGCTGGCCCAGCTTGCCCGACACGCCGAGGAGCAGGAGCCAGCCCATGAGGGCGGCCCAGGGCTTGAGCAGCACCCGCCAGTCGGTCCACAGGACGTAGATGGCCACAGCCGGCAGCGCCAGCACGCCCATCATGTGGTTGGTGCTGGAGAGCGCGATGACGAAGGCGATCAGGATGAGCCAGCGGTCGCGATGCGGCCCGGCTTCGTCGTCGCCCCAGTGCACCGCGAGCCACGTGACGACGGCCATCGAGAGCATCGACAGCGTATAGACCTTTTCATTGACCGTGGACTGATTCCACACCGTCCAGGCGAGCGCGCCCACCAGCACGCCTGCGAAGGCTGCGCCGAGCCGGATGGCGCGGTCAGTGACGAGGTTCCGAAGCCATCGCTCCGCTACCAGGAACCAGAGCCCCGCCGAGAGGGCGCTGGTAACCGCGGCGAACAGGTTGATTCGGACGGCGTAGGAGCTCGACAGCGGCAAAAGGCCGAACGCGTGCGACAGGAGTACGAACAGCGGGTTCCCGGGCGGGTGGGGAATGCCCAGGACCTTCGCAGCCGCGATGTATTCAGAGGCGTCCCAGAACGCCGTGGTCGGCGCCAGCGTCGCCACGTAGACGATGAGGACGACGATGGCCGCTGCGGCGGCGTAGCCGTAGGGAGGAGGGGTGCGCTGGGGGTCTGCCATGTCGCTCCATGACGGTGACCGGTAACCGGTGACCAGTCTAGTGTCGGAACATCCGTTTGCCCGTGAGCACCATCGCGATCCCGTACCGATTTGCGGCCGCGATCACCTCCGGGTCACGGACCGATCCACCCGGCTGGATGATGGCCCGCACACCGGCCCGGGCCGCCTCTTCCACACCGTCGGGGAAGGGAAAGAATCCATCGGACGCGAGCGCCGCCCCCTCGGTGGTGTGCTGCTGTTGTCTGGCCTTGTGAATGGCGAAAAACACGGCGTCCACCCGGCTCATTTGCCCGGCCCCGATGCCGATGGCCTGTTCCTGTTTTGCCAGCAGGATCGCGTTGGATTTGACCGAGGCCACGGCGGTCCAGGCAAACCGGAGGTCATTCCACTCCTCGGGCGCCGGCCCGCGGGTGGTCACCACCTTCCAGCCTTCTTCGGAGGGGTCGAAGCTGAAGCGATCCTGCACCAGGAACCCGCCGCGCACGCTCTTCCAGTCGAGCGACCCGGCCGGGGTTCCGATGGGGAGTTCTACCACCCGCAGGTTCTTCTTCTCGGCAAACACCGCGAGCGCGTCCTCGGGAATCGACGGTCCCACGATGACCTCGACGAACAGATCACGCAGCGACTCCGCCATTTCGCGGTCCACTACCGTGTTGCAGGCGACGACCCCGCCGAACGACGCGACCGGGTCGGTCGCGCGGGCCTTGGTGAGGGCCTCGAGGGCGGTGCGCCCGACCGCGATGCCGCACGGCGTGGTGTGCTTGAGGATGGCGCAGGCGGGGCGGTTTTTCCACGCGCCGACGGCGGCGGTGGCGGCATCGATGTCCATCAGGTTGTTGAACGACAGCTCCTTGCCCTGGCGTTGCTTCAAGTCCCGGATGCCGCGGGGCTCCTCGGTGGCGTACAGCGCGGCCCGCTGCTGCGGATTTTCGCCGTAGCGCAGCTCCTGCATCCGTTCCACCGAGAGGTTGATTCGCGGAGGCAACCCCTCGCCGCGCGCGGTCAGGTAGCCGGCCACGGCGGTATCGTATTCGGCGGTGTGGCCGTAGACCTTGGCCGCGAGGGCCCGCCGGGCGTCGTCCGACATGGTGCCTTTCCGGAGAGTATCGAGCACCGATCGGTAATCGGTGGGATCGACGACGGGGATCACGTTTTCGTAGTTCTTGGCGGCCGAGCGCAGCATCGAGGGGCCCCCGACGTCGATGTTCTCGATCGCGTCTTCGAGGGTGGCCGACGGATGGGCGATGGTGGCCTGGAAGGGGTAGAGATTGACCGCGACGAGCTGGAATGGACTGATTTTATGGGTTTCCAGCTCGCGGCGGTGGCCCTCGATCCGGGGCCGGGCCAGCAGCCCGGCGTGAATGGCGGGATGGAGGGTCTTGACCCGGCCATCCAGGATCTCGGGAAAGCCGGTGACTTGCTCCACCGTGGTGACCGGGAGCCCTGCCTTGCCGAGCGTAGCGGCGGTGCCGCCAGTCGAGACGATTTCCCAGCCCATCTCGATCAAGCCTCGGGCAAAGTCCACGATGCCGCGTTTGTCGCTGACGGAGATGAGCGCACGGGGCATGATCAGGTAGCCAGAGGGTTTGAGAAGGGTACCGGGCGGCCTGCCTCGGCCGCAGCGAGCACGGCTGCCGGAAGCAGCCGGTGTTCTACGTCGAGCACGCGGGACGCCAGGGTCTCCGGGGTGTCATCGGGCAGAACCGGGACTGTTTCCTGACCCAGGACCGGCCCGCGGTCGTATTCTTCGGTGACCAGATGCACCGTGGCACCCGACACACCGTCGCCGCTTTCCAAAACCGCCCGGTGCACCCGCCCGCCATACATTCCGGGACCGCCGTGGCGAGGGAGCAGGGCGGGGTGGATGTTGATCATCCGGCCGCGCCACGCCTCCACCACGGCAGCCGGGACCCGTTTGAGAAACCCCGCCAGCACCACGAGGCCTATCTCGGCGGCGGCGAGGGTGCTCAGCCATTCGGCGGGATCCGCGGTATCATTGAAGACGTGAGTCGGCACGCCCGCCCCGCGCGCCAGCTCGAGCCCGCCCGCCTGGGCGCGATCGCTCAGTACCAGCACCACCTGCGCCGGGGCGTCCGGCCCAAGGGCGCGGAGGAGGGCCGCCAGATTGCTGCCTTTGCCCGACACCACGGTGGCCACGCGCAAGCGCATAGCACGGAAATATAAACTCGCCCAGCTTCCGGACCCGCGTCCGTTTCTGCACATCCGCTGCGGCGACGACATCCTCGACAAGCTCGATCAGGCGGGGCTGCCGGGCGACAAGGTCCGCTGGACCGACGTCCTCTCGGAGGGGCCGCTGCACCATCATGCCGACGAGACCGACCGGCAGCGGGAGCGGGCCGCCTACCTGTCGAACCGGTTTTTCGTCCCGATGGCCGAGACCTACCGCGAGATCCAGGGCGCCGACTGGCGGGTGGATCAGTGCGAGCACTACAACGAGACGGTGCTCTGGTTCGAGGCCGACCTCTTCGATCAGGCAATCCTGGTCTATCTCCTGCAGCGCCTCATGCCACGGGCCGACCGCACCAGGATTTCACTCATCTGCCTCGGTGGGTTTCCCGGGGTGGAGCGGTTCATCGGCCTGGGCCAGCTGTCCCCCGCTGAACTCGCGGGGCTCCTGCCCGCGCGCCGTCAGATCACCCGCCGCCAGTTCGAGCTGGCCCGGGAAGCCTGGGCGGCGTTCAACGCCCCGCATCCCCGGGAGCTGATCCGGCTGTCGCACTCGCGCACCCGGGCGCTTCCGTTTCTCCCCGAGGCGATCAGGCGCTACCTGGCGGAGTATCCGTCCAGCACCAACGGCCTCTCCCGGACGGCACAGCTCGCGCTGGAAGAGATCGAGGGCGGCGCGGGGAGCGCCGCAGCGGCTTTCCCACGGGTTCAGGAGCGCGAGCCGCGCCCATTCATGGGAGACTCGATGTTCTATGCGGTACTGCGGGAGCTGGCGAGCGGCCTGCATCCCCTGCTGGCCGGAACCCATCCCCGTCTGGGCCGCCTGCCCGATGCCGACCTCCGCGACCGTCAGATCTGGCTGACGGCGCAGGGCAAACGGGTGCTCACGGCACAGGCCGACTGGTGTGAGCTCTCCGGCGTTGCGCGCCAGATCGGCGGGGTCACCCTCGTGGGCTCACGCCCGCGCTGGCGCTGGGACCCTAGCGAAGACCGGCTGGTGGAGCGCCGCCGCGAATAGCCCAGGGTTAGCGGGGCTGGGTGGCGGAGAGGATATGGGTGGCCGCCGCTTCCAAACCGGACACCACTCCGAAGCCCGCGGTATGAGCCGCCTCGCTGTGGCTCGGCCCTTCCCCGGTTTCGACCACCAGTCCGGCTCCGCCCACCGCGGATGCCGGCAGCACATCGCTCAGCCGGTCTCCCACCCACCACGAGGCGGCCAGGTCGAGGCCGTGCTCCGTCGCCGCCCGCTCGAAAAGCCGGAGGCCCGGCTTCCGGCAGCTGCAGGGACCATCGCGCTCCGGGGCGTGGGGGCAGTGATAGGTGGCATCGATTCGCGCACCGAATGGCGCGAGCAGTTGCTCGAGACGGGCGGCCACGCTCCGGTACTCGGCTTCGGTGAGGAGCCCGCGCGAAATCCCCGATTGATTGGTCACCACGATGACGGGCAGACCGGCCCGATTGAGCCTCGCGATCGCGGGTCCCGCCCCGTGCAGCAACACGACCAGCGCCGGATCACGGAGGTAGCCGGGATCGGCGATGATGGTGCCGTCGCGGTCGAGGAAGACGCAGGGACGCAAGGACGCAAGGACGGATGAGGGCGGTCCGCTCATGCGTCGGAAACAGCCGCGGTGACGGCGGCGGCCACGGCCGGAAGCGCTTCCAGGGGAAGGGTACGAGGATCCAGGACCACGCGGTCGTCATGCACCCGTGCGATCACCGGCGGAGTTCCCAGGCGGAGCCGGAGCGCCAGGCCGGCGGCGCCCGATGGGCCGGCATCGAGGGCCACCAGCGTCGTGGGGAGCACGGCACCGGGGAAGGCGCCCCCGCCGACCGCCGAGAATCCGGGAACCAGTTCCGGCGGGTTTGGCGCGCCGATGGCCTGTCGCAGCGATTCGGCGCGACGAGCCAGCTCTTCGGCGGAGAGCGTCAGCATCCGGAGCACGGGTATTTCGCTCACCGCGAGCGCCGGATCGTGATACAGCGACAGGGTGGCCTCGAGCGCCGCAAGGGTCAGCTTGTCTGCCCGCATCGCGCGTGCGAAGGAATTGCGCCGGGCTTCCGCGACTCGCGGGGAGCGCCCCACCAGGCACCCGGCCTGCGGACCGCCGAGCAGCTTGTCGCCGCTGAAGAGCACCAAGTCGGCGCCGGAGGCGACGGCGTCCTGCACCCGCGGCTCACCGGTGAGATTCCAGGGCGAGAGATCCACCAGCAGCCCGCCCCCGACATCGTACACGTAGGGCACATCGGCCTCACGCGCGAGGAGTGCCAGCTCGCCGGGACTTGGTGTGGCGACGAAGCCGGTCTGCGCGAAGTTGGAACGATGCACCGTGAGGATCGCGCCGGTGCGCTCCGACAGTGCTCGCCGGTAGTCGTCCAGGTGGGTCCGGTTGGTGGTGCCCACCTCGCGGAGTACGGCGCCGCTCTTCTCAAGAATGTCGGGAATCCGGAAGGAGCCCCCGATTTCGATCAGCTCGCCGCGGGAAATCAGGACCTCGCGGCCCGCCGCCGCGGCGTTGAGCGCGAGCACCAGCGCGCCGGCGGCGTTGTTCACCACCAGCGCGTCTTCGGCGCCGGCCAGCACGGCAAGGAGCGGGGCGCAGTGGTCGCTGCGGCTCCCGCGGCTGCCGGTGGCGCTATCGAACTCGAGGGTGCTGTAACCCGCCCCGACGGCGAGGATCGCCTCCAGTGCCCGTCTCGCGAGCGGCGCGCGGCCGAGGTTGGTGTGGAGGATGACCCCGGTGGCATTGAAGACCGGGTGTAGCGACGGTGAAGCCCGCTGCGCTATCCGGTCGGCCACGTCGGCCACCCAATCGGAAGGCTCGGCCGTACGCCCGCTCCGTGCCGCGCCGATCGCTTCGCGAACCGCGGCCACCACCAGGGTTCGCGGAGTGCTCCGTAGCAGGTCGCGAATGCCCGGCTCGTTGAGCAGGCGGTCCACCGAGGGGAGGGACCGGCGGTCGTCGCTCACCGCAGGCGCCGGGCGGGAACCGGCTTGGTGCTGTCGGGCCGGGCCTTCAGCGAATCGGCGGGCGTCTTCAGCGAATCGGCCGGGGGTTTTTCCACCGGGATGCGCGCCACCGCCCTCGCCAGTCCCGGAACCCGGCTCAGATTCTGAATTCCGCGCACCACAACCAAGTAGTCGGAACCGGGCCGAAGTCGGGTGCCCACCCGCACATAGAGCTTGTCGAAGAGGGGGGGCCTGGTGCGGAGCGGACCGGTTCCGGTCGTATCGAACCCGGCTTGCCGGCGGCGCTGGGTGCCCGGAATCCGGATGGCGGCGGCCTCGCGGGCCCGCGCAACGGAGTCGGCGCGAACACTGTCCTGAATGGCCCGCAGCGAATCCGAGCGGGCCCGTGCAGTATCTGCCGTGCGCGCCGGGGGGAACGCGGTGTCGAACTGGCCCTTGGGCAGGATTCCCAGCACCGGCACCCGGATCGAGTCGGGCAGCAGGCGGAGCTCGACTGAGTCCGGCGGAAGGCGTTGATAGGGGTTGAGCTGCTGGGAAAAGGTCAAGACCAGGGAAAGTGAGTCGTTGAGGCCTGCGGTCGAGAGCCGCACTGCCGTGGAATCGTGCCGGTGCACCCAGATCTCTCCCACGCTGTCCTGCCCAGGCGCAACCCGTACGGAGTCAAACAGCTCGCGACTCTCCATGGTGCGGCTGGTGTTCTGGTCCTGTACTCCGTACACCACATATTCGCCATCGGGAACCAGGCCCAGTTCGAAGCGCCCCAGCGAATCCGAGACGGTGTTGTAGGGAAGGCTGTCCGGGAGATGGATCGCCTGTACCAGCGCGTTCCGGAGCGGCCGCTGGGTATTCCAGTCCACCACGAGTCCGCGCAGTGTGGTATTGGGAAAGGCGGCGCCGGTGGTGAAGTTGACGATCCGGCCGTTCTTGCTCCGGTTGTTGGCGAGGTCGGCCAGACCGGGCAGCAGCTCCACGCGGTAGACGGTGTTGGGGCGCCACCCCTCCCGCGGGCGCACCGTGATCCGGTTCCGCTTCCAGCGCACCACCGGTACGCGGTACGAGGGAGACACCAGGACCAGGCGCTCGAGGTCCCCGGTGCCGAGTCCGAAGTTGGGGGTCGCGCCCTCGGAGACCACCTCGCTGAACCGGAACTCGACGTCTCCCTTGAAGCCGGGGAGCGACTCGAGCGAATCGGGTCGGGTCGAGAGCAGGGTCGGCGGGACGCGGTCGTTGGGCCCCCCCGGCGGCGCCAGGATGCGGGCGCATCCGGCGACGGTGAGCAGCAGGGCGATCCGGGCTCGCCTCACACCGGGCAGCCGAGCCGGCGCCGTTTGTCGGCGAGGGCGCCGGCCTGCTCGCGCCAGGCGACGAGCTTTTCGCGTTCCCGCTCCACCACCGCCGGTGGTGCCTTGGAGGTGAACTGCGCGTTTCCCAGCTTGCTTTCCTGCCCCCTGATGGCCCCGTTCAGACGATCCATCTCGCCGCCGAGCCGGGCACACTCCTTCTGCACGTTTACCAGGTCGCCCAGCGGGACGCTCACCGCGGTGCCGTCGGGAAGAATCGCGTGCGCCGCGCCCTCGGCGGCATCGGCGGCGCCGGCCTCGAGGGACGAGAGCTTCGCGAGCCGCGACACCACGGCGGCGTCCTCGTGGAGCACCGCTTGGACATCGGCGCTCGGGCTGGCGATCCGGGCCCGCACCGTGTGGCCGGGTTGCACCGCGTACTCGGCGCGGATCGACCGGATGGCGCCGACCACCTCCTGGAGCGCCCCGAAGCGGCGCAGGGCCGCGGCGTCGTCGGCGCGCCGGTCCGCCGCGGGCCACGGCGCTACCGAGATCGAGTCATCCTCGCTGTGGCCGGGCAGCCGGCGCCAGAGCGTTTCGGTGATGAACGGCATGACCGGGTGGAGCAGCCGGAGCGCCACATCGAACGTCCGGGTGGCCACCGCCCGCGCGACGTCGCCACCGGGCTGCTCTCCGTAGAGCCGCGGCTTGATGACTTCGACATACCAGTCGGCCAGGTCGCTCCACAGGAACCGGTGGACGGCCAGCGCCGCGTCATTGAGCCGGAACCGCTCGTAGGCCGTGGTAGCCTCGCGCACGGTGTCGTCACAACGGGCGATGATCCACCGGTCGGCGAGCGTGAGCTCGGCGTTCCCGATTACGCCGTCGTGGTGGCCGGCCAGTGGCCGCACCGGTCCGTCCAAGTGAGACAGGAGCAGGCGTCCGACGTTCCAGAGCTTGTTCGCGAAGTTCCGCCCCGGGGGGAAAATGAGCTTTCCAGATCATCCGGGTCCAGGATGAGGTCGGTACCGACCGAGAGCCCGGAGACGACGGTATACCGAAGCGCGTCGGCACCGTAGCGGCGTACCACATCCAGCGGATCGATGCCGTTGCCCAGCGACTTCGACATTTTGCGATGTTTGGTGTCCCGCACCGTGCCGTGGAGGTAAACGGTCCGGAACGGGATCTCTTGCATGACCTCGAGACCCGACATCACCATCCGGGCCACCCAGAAGAAGAGGATTTCCGGAGCGGTGACCAGCGTGTCGCCGGGGTAGAAGCGGGCCAGCTCGCCGGTCGTGTCGGGCCACCCCAGGCTGGAGAACGGCACCAATTGGGACGAGAACCAGGTGTCCAGCACGTCTTCGTCCTGACGCACCGGTCCGTGGCACGCCGGGCACGCACTCAGGTCAGTGCGACTCGCGGCGATCGTGCTGCACGCCGGCGTCACGCAGTACCACACCGGGATTCGGTGGCCCCACCAGAGCTGGCGGGAGATGCACCAGTCGCGGATGTTCTCCATCCACTGCGCGTATTCGGCCCCGCGATGCTCGGGGATAAAGCGCAGCCGGCCGTCCTGGTATGCCGCGAGGGCCGGCGCGGCCAGCGGTTTCATCCTGACAAACCACTGATCCGAGAGGCGTGGCTCCACTACCGTCTCGCAGCGGTAGCAGCGGCCCACTGCGTGGCGGTGATTTTCCACTCTCTCGAGCAGGCCCAACGCCTCGAACTCGGCGATCACCCTCTTGCGGGCGACGAAGCGGTCGAGGCCGCGGAAGGGTTCCGGCACCGCGTCGCTCATGCGGGCGTCGCCGGTCATCACGTCGAGCGCCTCGAGTCCGTGTCGCTTGCCGATTTCGAAGTCGGTGGGATCATGCGCGGGGGTGATCTTCACGGCGCCGGAGCCGAATGCCGGGTCGACGGCCTCGTCGCTCACGATCGGGATCCTCCGGCCCACCAGGGGCAATACCGCGTGCTTGCCGATGACGGCGCGATACCGGGGGTCGTCGGGGTGGACCGCGATGCCGGTATCTCCCAGAATCGTCTCGGGGCGCGTGGTGGCAACGGTGATGTGCCCGCCGTCCTCGAGGGGATACCGGAAATGCCAGATCTTTCCCTCGGTCTCGGTCTTCTCGGCTTCTTCGTTGGACAGGGCGGTAAGGCAGCGGGGGCACCAATTGATGATGTATTTGCCGCGATAGATCAGCCCGCGCTCGTACAGGGACACAAAAACCTCGCGCACGGCGAGGGACAGGTCCTCGTCGAGCGTGAAGTAGGCCCGATGCCAGTCGCAGCTGGCGCCGAGTGCGCGAATCTGATTGAGGATGGCGTTGCCGGTTTCCTCGACATGCTGCCAGACCCGGCGCTCGAACGCCTCGCGCCCGAGATCGAACCGGGTCTTGCCCTCCCGCGCGAGGATTTTTTCGACCACGTTCTGGGTAGCGATCCCGGCATGATCGGTTCCGGGTACCCATAGCGTGTCGCGTCCCCGCATCCGCTCGAATCGTACCAACACGTCCTGGATCGACAGGTTGAGCCCGTGTCCCATGTGCAGCTGGGCCGTGACATTGGGAGGGGGCATCATGATGACGTAGGGGCTGGCGGACGGGTGGTCAGCCGGACGCACGGTATGATCCGAAGCGGGCTCGAACAGGCCCCGCCGTTCCCACTGGCGGTAGAGCTCTTCTTCGAGGCCGGTCGGATCGTACTGCGGCGGGAGGGCGGTATCCGGCTTCATGCCGACAGGGGTTCGTTATCGAGAACGAGCTCGGGGTGAGCGTCATCCTCGCCGCGCACCAGGACCCGGTTCACGATAGGCAGGCCGCCTGAGGCCGCCTGGGCCAGGCGCGAGGCCCGGGCGCGCGCCGAGCGGTTGGGCACCCACCCACGGAGCTCGAAACCGCCCCGCCCGGCCGGCACCAGGGAAAACCGGAGACCGGCGAGTTCCGGCTCGGCTTGGAGGACCGCCAGGATGGTGGTCGCCCGGTCGGACCGCCGCTCGGATTCGGCCCCGCGCTTCAGGGAGCCTACCAGCCGCCCAACCCGGGCGGGTCCGCCACCGCCGAATATTTCGCCCAGGAGGAATCCGGCGGCAATTCCTGCTCCGAAACCGAACAGTGCCCAGGGCCCGACCGGGGCTCGGCTTCCGCGCCGAAAGCGGCGTGTGACAGGCAGTTGCATGCGGTTAACTTAATACCCCGAATGCGCCCCGAGAATCGAGACAGATTGATGCCCAAAGCTTCCCGATCGACCGGCCGGCCGCCCATCGGCCGACTCCTGCTCCTGGCGCTGGTCGTGGTGACCGGGCTCGTGCTGTTCTTTGCCCTGGAGCGCGATACGCCTGCGGTAGTCACCCCCGTGGGTACGGAGGAGAGTCGGTGAGCTCGATTCGTCTGACGCTGCCGGACGGAAGTGTGCGAGAGGTTCCCGACGGGACGACGGGGAAAGACCTGGCGCGGCAGATCGGGCCCGGGCTCGCCAAGGCAGCGCTGGCGGTCCGGGTTAATGGCCAGGTCCGTGACCTCGACCGCCCGATCGAGGAAGACGCGACGGTCGCGATCCTGACCGATCGCGATCCCGACGCGCTGGAGTTGCTGCGTCACTCCGCCGCGCACGTGCTCGCCACGGCGGTGCGGCAGGTTTTCCCCCAGGCCGGTATCGGCTTCGGTCCGCCTATCGAGGACGGCTTCTACTACGATTTCGACGTGCCGCGCCCCTTCACGCCCGAGGACCTGGAACAGATCGAGGGCGTGATGCGCGAGGTGGCTGCGAAGGACTACCCCTTCGTCCGCGAGGTGGTGGACCGCGACGAGGCCAACCGCCGCTTCGCCGATGATCCACTCAAGCTCGAGCGCATCACCGAGCTGGGTGCCGAAGAAACCATCAGCGTCTACACCGACGGTCCCTTCGTCGACCTCTGCCGTGGGCCCCACATTCCCGGCACCGGCCGGCTCAAACACTTCAAGCTGCTCCACGGTGCCGGTGCCTACTGGCGGGGCGACGAGCGGCGACAGATGCTGCAACGAATCTACGGTACCGCCTGGTTCAAGAAGGAAGACCTGGACGCCTACCTGCACCGGCTCGAGGAATCCCGCAAGCGGGATCATCGTCGCGTGGGGAGGGAGCTGGACCTGTTCATGTTTCACCCCTTCGCGCCGGGAGCGGTGTTCTGGACCGATCGCGGTACCACCATGATCAACGTGCTGAACGAATACCTGCGGGAGCTGCAGCGGGACGACTACAAGGAGGTGCGCACTCCGCTCCTGTACAACAAGGGGCTCTGGGAAATGTCCGGCCACTGGGGTAAGTATCGGGAGAACATGTTTCTGGTGCTCGACGCGGAAACCGGGGAGCATGACTTCTCGCTCAAGCCGATGAACTGCCCGTCGCACTACCTGATGTACCTGGCCAGGAAGCACTCGTACCGGGAGCTGCCGCTCCGGATGAACACCTACGATGTGCTGCACCGGAACGAAGTATCGGGCGCCCTCTCCGGGCTCACCCGGGTGCGGCAGTTCCAGCAGGACGACTGCCACGTGTTCCTGATGGAGCGGCAGATCGCGCTCGAGGTGAAGCGGCTGGTCGAGTTCAT
This sequence comes from Gemmatimonadales bacterium, assembly GCA_031404115.1. GTDB lineage: Bacteria > Gemmatimonadota > Gemmatimonadetes > Gemmatimonadales > GWC2-71-9 > JABFSM01. The sequence continues at coordinate 27,950 of JANNGX010000039.1, forward strand.
TCTTGCCTACTACACCACCTTCGGCCTCACGGCCACACTAAAATTCGCAACCCGACCCGAGCAGCGGATCGGGGACGATGCGCTCTGGGACCGGGCCGAAGCGGGGCTCCGGCAGGCGCTCGAGGCAACCGGGCTGCCGTATGCGCTGAAGCCGGGCGACGGTGCATTTTACGGGCCCAAGATTGACTTCGACGTGGCCGACTCCATCGGTCGGACCTGGCAGCTGGGCACCATCCAGCTCGACTACGCCGCCCCGGAGCGTTTTGATCTCACCTATGTCGGCGAAGACAACACCGAGCACCGGCCGGTGGTGATTCACCGTGCCGTGAGCGGCTCCTTCGAGCGGTTCATGGCGATCCTGATCGAGCACTTTGCCGGCGCCTTCCCGGTGTGGCTGGCCCCGGAGCAGGTCCGGATCATTCCGATCAGCGAGGAGCAGCATGCGGGGGCGGAGAAGGTAACCCGGCGGCTCCGCGACGCGGGGGTCCGGGCCCATCTCGACGCGGGGCACGAAACCCTCAACTACCGGATTCGCGAGGGCGAAGTCCAGAAGGTGCCGTATATGGGCATCATCGGTCAGCGCGAGGTCGACGGGGACACGGTCGCGGTGCGGGTGCGCGGAGCCGGGAACAAGCAGGAGATTGTGCCGGTCACGGCCTTCGTGGACCGGGTGACGCGCGAGATCGCCACGCGGGCGCTGGCTCCGTAGGCGTCTTCCCGTCTATTTTCCTCCCTGCATCTTTCAATCGAGAAACTCGTGTCCGACGCCACAATGCCCGTCATCCTCTCCGCCTGCCGCACTCCCATCGGGAAGTACCTCGGCGGTCTCTCCTCTTTCACTGCGCCACAGCTCGGCGCGCTGGTCATTCGGGAGGCGCTGAAGCGCGCCGGCCTCGGCGCCGACCGCATCGACGACGTGATCATGGGCCACGTGCTGCAGGGGGGCGCCGGCCAGGCCTCCGGCCGTCAGGCGATGATCCATGCCGGACTTCCGGGCACCATCCCCGCGCTCACGATCAACAAGGTGTGCGGCTCGGGCCTCAAGGCGGTGATGCTCGCGGCGCAATCGATCAAGGCCGGCGATGCTCAGTGCGTCCTTGCCGGCGGAATGGAGGCGATGAGTGCTTCGCCCCACTACGTCTTTGGAATGCGGACGGGGATCAAAGCCGGCAACCAGACCATGGTCGATGGGATGATTCATGACGGACTGTGGGACTCCTTCGGCAACGTGCACATGGGATCGTATGCCGAATACACCGCGCAGAAGGCCGGCGTCGGGCGGGAGGAGCAGGACGAGTACGCCTACCACAGTCACCGGAAGGCGGTCCAGGCCATCGAGTCGGGCAAATTCGCGGCCGAGATCGTGCCCGTCGAGGTGGCAGGGAAGGGAGGGAATACGATGGTGGCCCAGGACGAGGGGCCCCGCAAGGATACCTCGGTCGCCACGCTGGGCAAGCTCAAGCCCGCCTTCCAGAAGGACGGCACGGTGACGGCGGGCAACGCCCCCGGATTGAATGACGGCGCCAGCGCGCTGGTGGTGAGCTCGATGGCCTTCGCCAGAGCCAACGGCGTCACCCCGCTGGCGAAAATCACCGCCTATGCCACCGGTGGTGGCGACCCCAAGGACCTGTTCTTCGCGCCGATCGAAGCAGTGAAGAATCTCCTCAAGAAGGCCGGCACCGGCATCAACGACTATGGCCTCATCGAGGCCAACGAGGCCTTTGCCGTCCAGGCGCTCGCTGACGGCAAAGCACTCGGCTGGGACTGGAACCGGGTGAACGTGAACGGCGGCGCCATCGCGCTGGGCCATCCCATCGGCGCGAGCGGGGCGCGGGTGCTCACCACCCTTCTGTATGCAATGCGGGACCGAAGCGTCTCCACCGGGCTGGCCACGCTCTGCCTGGGGGGCGGAAACGCCGTGGCGCTCTCAGTCGAGGCGCTTTGATCGGCCGGCTCCGGGCTCTTGGCAGCACACTGGCTTTCCTGGGAGGGGGCTTTGCTCTCTCCCTGGTCGCCCTTCACTGGGTGGCCTCCGCTCTGCGCTCCGTCCTCACTGGCGGGGCGTTTTCGTCTGCGGTCCTGCAGACCGCGGTGCTCTTGCTGGTGTTCGCGTTGCTGACGTGGCTGGTGGGTGTCCGAGGGCTCGGGCTCACGGCCGCGGATTTCGGCCTGGTGCCGGTGCCGCGGGGTGTGCGGGGGTTCGCCCGGGGTTTTCTGCTCGGCGGCGTCCTCGCCGTCGCGGCGATGTCTGCGGCGGTCGCGGTGGGCAAGGCCGCGTGGCAGGATGACGGGGGCACGGTCACCGGGTGGCTTGGGGCCCTCGGTGCGACAGCGCTTCTGCTGCTTCCCGCAGCGCTTGTCGAAGAGCTGATCTTTCGCGGCGTGCCGATGGTGGCCCTCTCGCGGGCATTCGGCCGGGGGGTCGCGCTGATCGGCCTCGCCCTGCTGTTCGGCGCGGCCCACCTCTGGAATCACGGCATCACGCCGCTGGCCCTCGGTAACATCGCACTCGCGGGAGTCTTTCTCGGACTGGCCTTCTTCACTCCCGGTGGGCTGTGGACTTCGACCGGCGCGCATCTCGGGTGGAATCTGATGCTGGCAGGACTTGCCGCGCCGGTGAGCGGGCTGCTGCTGCCGATTCCCTGGCTCGACTACTCCGCGGGCGGTCCGGCGTGGCTCACCGGGGGTGGATTCGGTCCTGAAGGCGGCATTCTTGCCTCGATCTTCCTCGCGGCGGGGGCAGTGTACGCGGGGCGGCGCACCAGACGGGAGAGCATCGCATGAGCAAGATGGCGGTGGTCGGCGCCGGAACGATGGGCAATGGAATCGCCCACGTCTTCGCCCAGCAAGGCTGGGATGTGACGCTGATTGATGTCTCCGGGACCGCGCTGGCGCGGGGGCTCGCGGCAATCCAGGCCAACCTGGACCGGCAGGTGAAAAAAGGCACCATCGCAGCCACGGCGCCGGCCGAGATCTTCGGCCGCATTACCGGCAAGACCACGCTCGATGCTGCCTCGGATGGGGAGCTGATCGTCGAGGCGGCCACCGAGCGGCCCGATCTCAAATTCGAGATCTTCCGCACGCTGGATACGGTCGCCCAGCCGGGCGCGATTCTGGCCAGCAACACGAGCTCGATCTCCATCACCGAAATCGCGGCCACCACCACGCGTCCCGGGCAGGTCATCGGGATGCACTTTATGAATCCGGTGCCGGTGATGCAGCTGGTGGAGGTGATCCGGGGCCACGCCACCACCGACGCGACCATGCAGCGCACACTGGAGGTCGCCAGAGCGCTCGGCAAGACGCCGGTGGAGGTGAACGACTACCCCGGGTTCGTGGCCAATCGGATCCTGATGCCGATGCTCAACGAGGCCATGTACACTGTGATGGAGGGCGTGGCCACCGCCGAGGCGGTCGACACGGTGATGAAACTCGGCATGGCCCATCCCATGGGACCCCTGGCCCTCGCGGATTTCATCGGGCTCGACGTCTGTCTCGCCATCCTCGAGGTGATGCACCGGGGCCTCGGCGATCCCAAATACCGTCCCTGCCCCTTGCTCCGGAAGATGGTCGCCGCAGGGCACCTGGGCCGGAAGTCGGGGCAGGGGTTCTACAGCTACCGATAACTGGTCACTGGTCACAGAAAGCCGCAACTATGGATGTACTGGGCGAGATGAAGTCCTGGGGGCACGAGCAGGTGGTCTTCTGCCACGAGCCGTCATGCGGGTACCTCGGCATTATCGCGATCCATGACACCACGCTGGGGCCCGCGCTCGGCGGCACCAGGTTCTGGAACTACGGGTCCACGGACGAGGCCGTTACCGACGCGCTCCGGCTGGCTCGCGGGATGACCTACAAGGCGGCGGTGGCGGGTCTCGATCTCGGCGGCGGCAAGTCGGTGATCATCGGTGACAACCGACGCACCGACCGGGAAACCCTTTTCCGCGCCCACGGCAGGTTCGTCGAATCGCTGGGCGGCCGCTACATCACGGCCGAAGACATTGGCACCTCTCCCGCCGACATGGAATACGTACGCGGTGAGACCTCGCATGTGGCGGGGCTCCAGAACCTCTCGGGCGATCCGTCGCCGATGACCGGCTATGGCGTCTACATGGGCATGAAGGCCGCAGCCAGGCAGCGGTGGGGCACCGATTCCCTGTCGGGAAAGACCGTCCTGGTCCAGGGCGCGGGAAAGGTGGCTTACTACCTCTGCTCGCACCTGCATGCGGAAGGCGCCCGGCTCGTGGTCACCGACATTGACGCGGCCAAGGTCAAGCGCGTGGTGGAGGAGTTTGGCGCCACCTCCGTTGCCCCGACCGCGATCTACGACCAGCCGGGCGACATCTACGCCCCCTGCGCCCTCGGTGCGACGATCAACGACGACACGCTGAAGCGCCTCACGGTGGCGGTCGTCGCCGGGGGCGCCAACAACCAGCTCGCGGAAGAGCGGCACGGGCTCGAGCTCGAGCGGAAGGGGATGCTCTACGCCCCCGACTTCGTGATCAACGGAGGCGGGCTGATCAACGTGTACGGCGAACTCAAGGGGTGGCCGCTCGACCGCGCCAAGCGGAAGGCGGCTGAAATCTACGAGGCCATCCTCAAGATCTTCTCGATTGCCCAGCGGGACGGAATTCCGTCCTTTCGGGCCGCGGACCGGCTGGCGGAGGAACGGCTCGTCTCGGTGGGCGGGTTGCGTCGCATGTGGCCGGGCCGCGCCTAGCCGCCGCGCCGTCTCGACTTAGATTGGATGGATATGGCCGAGGCAATTCCCATCGGGGCCGATCACGCCGGGTTCCAGCTCAAGGAACGACTGGTGAAGGAGCTTGCATTGCTCGGCTACCAGCCGGTCGATGTCGGCACCCACACCGGGGACTCGGTGGACTATCCCGATTTTGCGCACCGGGTGGCGGAGCGGGTGGAGCGTGGCGAAAACGTCCGCGGAGTGCTGCTCTGCGGCACCGGGCTCGGCATGAGCTACGCGGCCAACCGGCATCCCGGCGTTCGCGCGGCGGTGGCCTGGACGCCGGAAATCGCGCACCTGGCCCGGGAGCACAACGACGCCAACGTCCTGGTACTGCCGGCCCGATTCGTCGACGAGGAGCAGGGTGTGACGATTCTCAGGGAATGGCTCAGCACTCCATTTGCGGGCGGCCGGCACGCGCGCCGGGTGGCGAAGATCGAGGAGAGCTCACCGAATGCATGATCACAACGCCTCCCTCCGTGACGCCGACCCCGCGATCGCCCGCCTGGTGGACCGCGAGCTCGCGCGTCAGCGTGACGGCCTGGAGCTGATTGCCAGCGAGAATTTCGCGTCCCGCGCGGTGATCGACGCCATGGGAACTCCGCTTACCAACAAGTACGCGGAAGGGTACCCTGGCAAGCGCTACTACGGCGGCTCCGAGATCGTCGATGAGGTGGAGCGACTCGCCATCGACCGCGCCAAGGTGCTGTTCAAGTCCGAGCACGCCAACGTGCAGGCACACGCCGGGGCGCAGGCCAACTTCGCCGCGTTCATGGCGCTGATCAAACCGGGCGAGACCCTGCTCGGGATGTCGCTGACCCATGGCGGGCACCTGTCGCATGGCCACTCGGTCAACCACAGCGGGGTGATCTGGCGCGCGAGCCACTACGGGGTGAATCCCGGTACCGGCCTCATAGAGTACGAGCAGGTCCGGGCCCTGGCCCGGGCGCAGCGGCCCAAACTGATCATTGCGGGCGGCAGCGCGTACTCCAGAATCATCGACTTCGCCGCATTCCGGAGCATCGCGGACGAGGTGGGCGCGTCGTTCGTGGCGGACATGGCGCACTTCGCCGGCCTGGTCGCGGGCGGGGTCCATCCCTCGCCGGTGCCGCATGCGCATATCGTCACCACCACCACACACAAAACGTTGCGGGGTCCCCGGGGCGGCCTGATCCTCTGCGGCGCCGACCTGGCCAAGGCGGTGGACAAGTCGGTGTTTCCGGGCACCCAGGGCGGGCCGCTGATGCACGTCATCGCGGCCAAGGCGGTCGCGTTCGGGGAGGCGCTGGAACCTTCGTTCAAGGTCTACTCGCGCAAGGTGGTGGCCAACGCCCAGCGGCTCGCGGCGGCGCTGATCGACCGCGGCTTCATCATCGTCTCCGGGGGCACCGACACGCACCTGATGCTGGTGGATCTCCGTCCCAAGGGACTTACCGGCAAAGTGGCCGAAGAGCTCCTGGTGCGCTCCGGGCTCACTGTCAACAAGAACACCATTCCCGACGACCCGCAGTCTCCCTTCGTCACCAGCGGCATTCGGATCGGCACCCCGGCCGTTACCACCCGGGGCATGGGCGAGCCGGAGATGGAGCGTATCGCGGAACTGATCGACGAGGTGCTCACCCAACGGGATGATGCCACCGTGAACCGGGTGCGGGGTGAGGTGGAAGAACTGGCCGGCGGCTTTCCGCTGTACGCCCGTGTCAAGCCGCGGGCGCTCGCCGGCGCGCGATGAGCGACATCCGGTTTGCCGGCGAGGTGCTCGAGCGGATCCGCCGGCACGGGGAACGTTACGACGAGCGCGCATTCCTCTTCATGCTCGCCAGCATCGAGTATTTGCAGACTCGTCTCCCGGAGCGGCGCCACGTGACCGGGCCCGAGCTCACGCTGGCCTGCCGCGACTTCGCGCTGGAGCAATACGGTCTCCTTGCCCGCACGGTGCTGGAACATTGGGGCGTCCGCGGCACGGAAGACTTCGGCCGGATTGTGTATGCCCTGGTGGAGGTCGGGCTGCTGGTCACCCAGCCCGGCGACAAGGTCGAGGACTTCCAGGGCGTCTACGCATTCGAGAAGGCGTTCGACGACGGCTATGAGTGGGAAGGTCTGCCCCGGCAGTGAATAGTGACCAGTGACCAGTGATCCCGTCCCCGTTCCACAGGTCACCGGTCACTGGTAACAGGTCACCGCTTCGATGATTCCCGTCCTCACCTCCCATCAGGCCGCCGCCTGGGACCGCCTCGCCGAATCGGCGGGCATTCCCCTGGCCGCGCTCATGGAGTGCGCCGGCCGAGCCACCGCGACCGTGCTCGCCGCGCGATTCCCCGACCGGCTCCGGCAGGGAGTTCTGGTCGCCGCGGGACCCGGCAACAACGGGGGCGATGGATGGGTCATCGCGCGGGCGCTGCACGCGGTCGGTGTGCCTGCATGGGTCACCTCGCCGGTCGAGCCCTCGGGCGAGCTCTGCCGCGCGATGGCCGCCCTGGCGCGCGACGCGGGAGTGCGCGAAGTGGCCCCCGAAGGACCGTGGCCCCACGCCGCCCTGGCGGTGGATGCGCTCCTGGGCACCGGCGCCGTCGGCGCGCCTCGGGGCGCGGTGGCCGCGCTGCTCCCCCGCCTGGCCGACCTCGAAGTTCCGATCGTCGCGGTGGACGGACCGACCGGGCTGGATCTGGACGACGGCGTCCACCAGAGCCCGATTCGGGCCGCACTCACCATCACCTTTGGCGGATACCGGCGCGGTCAACTGCTGGCGCGTGACGAGACGGGAGACCTGGTGCTGGTGGAGATCGGCCTGCCCCCGCCGGATCCCACGTGGGCAAGTCTTTTCACCGAGGGCGCCGCGGCACGGCATCTGGTGCGGTTTCCCGCCGATGCGCACAAGGGCACTCGCGGGCGAGTGGTCGTGATCGGCGGCGACGAGGGCATGCTGGGTGCGGCCCGCCTCGCGGCGCGCGCGGCCTTCGCGGCTGGCGCGGGACTGGTGCATCTCGTGGCGCCGGCGGCATCGGTCACGGTGGTCTCCAGCGCCGAACCGGATCTGCAGACCTGCGTGCAACCGTTCGAGGCCATGCCCTCGGCCCGCACGATTGCGCTCCTGGCCCGGGCCGATGCGGTCGTGATCGGACCGGGGCTGGGCCGCCGGGCGTCGCGACCCGATTTTGTGCTGGGCGCCATCGCGGCCACTCCGGCCGGAGCCACGGTGGTGCTCGACGCCGACGCGCTCATGGCCTTTGCCGGGCAGGTTGACCGGCTGCGCGAGGCGCTTGCCGCCCGGCGCGCCATCCTCACGCCGCACGCCGGCGAGTTCCGCGCCCTGTTTCCCGAGGAGGCCTCACGGGTCGACGTCGATCCGTGGGGTGCCGCCGAGGCGGCCGCTCTGCGGGTGGGGGCGACGCTGCTCCTCAAGGGCGTCCCCACCGTCATCGCCACCGCGGGCCAGGCGACGCTGACCGTTGCGGCCGGCAATCCCGGACTGGCGACCGGGGGGAGCGGTGACACGCTGAGCGGGCTGCTCGCCGCGATCGCTGCGCAAGGCGGGGATCCGTCCATCGCCGGCGCCACCGCGGCGGTCGCGCTGGGCGAAGCGGCCGACCTGGCCGCCCGGCGCTCCAGTGCGCGCTCGATGCGGCCGATGGATGTGCTGGCCGCGCTCCCCGATGTCTGGGGCCGCTGGGATCTGGTGCGCCGGATGCCCGCTCCCCCCCGGCCGCCGATTCTCCACGAGCTGCCGGCGCCGTCCCGTGCGTGAGGACGCCATGCGCACGCTCCCCCTCGCGGGCGGTCCTGAATTCGACCGCATCCGCGCCATCATCCAGGCGCTGGGACCGAGAGCCGAGGGTCTGGGGGGGGATGTGCGCTATGTCGACGCGGGCGGAGACCTCATCGCCCTCAGCACCGACGTGAGTGTCGAGGGCGTCCATTTTCGCCGGGACTGGCTCACGCTGGAAGAAATCGGCTGGCGCGCCGCGGCGGGGGCGCTCTCGGATCTGGCTGCGGTGGGCGCCGAGTGCGTGGGCCTCCTGGTGGCGCTCACGACCCAGTCCCGGGAGCCGGAGGAAACCTTCGTGTCGGTCATGCGAGGGGTCGATGCCGCGGCGGCGTCGGTGGGCGGTTTCGTGCTCGGCGGAGATCTCTCCCGGGGCGAGGCAATGTCGCTGGCCGTGACCGTCGTGGGGCGCTCGCGGCAGGCGATCTCGCGCCGGGGCGCGCGGCCTGCCGATGGACTCTGGTTGACCGGCGAGTTGGGCGGCGCGCGGGCCGCGCTCGGGGCCTGGGTCGCGGGGCGCGAGCCGGACCCCTCGGCGCGGGAGCGATTCGCCCGGCCGATACCCCGCCTTCCCGAGGGTCGGTGGCTCGTGGCGCACGGCGCGACCGCCATGATGGATCTGAGCGACGGGCTCGGCGG
>JANNGX010000040.1:0-16253 GCA_031404115.1 Gemmatimonadales bacterium
GCCGGCTCGCGGACGCAACAGGGGCCCCAGGAACAGGGTCCCGAAAGGTTACGGCGTCGAACGGGTGGCGGCGGCGGCGGAATGGTGCGGGTGTCTCGCGGCGGCGAGCCTACCATCGAGCCATGCGACGCGGCGTCACCCCTGCTCGAGCTCCTGGTGGTACTGGTCATTGTCGGCCTGCTGGCGGGAATGGTCGTGCCGGGCGCCACGTCCCTCGCCGACCGGTTGGCGGTGGAGCACCAGGCGGCCCGCCTGCTGGTGGCCTATCGCTCCGCTTGGCTCACTGCCCGGGTTCACCATCGGCTGGCGCTGCTCCGGGTCTCCACTGATTCGCTCGCCATCTGGACGGTGAGCAGCGCCGGCGCCTCGGACACCGTCCTGGCATGGCTGGCGCCCGGTCCGGGCCTGGCGGGTGTGTCGATCCAGGGGGCCCCGCATACGACAGTGTTCGCGCCCTTTGGGGCCGCCATGGGCCTGGCTAACACTCGGTATGTGCTGGGGCGCGGCAAGGCCAGCCGGCAGGTGGTGGTATCGAGGCTGGGCAGGGTGCGGGTGTGGCCCTAGAACGCAACCTCGATATGCACCACGATGTCCGGATTCATCTTCAGAACCAGGAATCGGGTGAGCTTGTTGATCTTGTAGTCGTGCAGGTTCATGGGAAGGCTCGCGGTCAGATGAATGCCATCATCCCCCCGGACCACCGTTCCCTTCACTTTCTCGGGCCGGGTCACCCCGTGAATGACAAAGTTCCCTTCCAGCACAACGCCGGCGCTGTCCCCTCGCTCCCATTCGACCGTCACGCCGCCCAGCTCGAAGCGGATGTTGGGGTACCGCTCGGTCTCCATCGTCTTCACCAGATCCCGGTCTCGGCGATCGTTACCGGTCTTGAGCGTCTTGACCGGCGCCTCGACGTATCCCCGGATATCCCCTAAGGCGGGGCCCCCAGACATCTGGCCCCGCACCTCGGCGGTGGTACCCGTAAAATCGCCCAGGGTCGACTTGCCGTCGAAGCTGAGCGTCGCTCTCCGGACTTCGGCGGTCGGCCATGGACGCTGCGCGGCGAGCGATGCGTGGGCTCCCATCGCGAGGAGAAGGCACGCCGCGAGGCGCACCCTAGACAGCGACATCCACCGGAGTTTCCAGCTCGTATCGACGAATTTTCGCGAGCAGCGTGGATCGGGCCAAGCCCAGCATCTGGGCGGCCTTCCGGCGGTTGCCTGCCGTGTAGTGCAGCATCGCGGCAATCTGTCTCCGTTCGACGGCTTCGAGCGGCTCGGGTGGGGCGGCGTGGTCTCCCATCGCCTCCCGCAGTCGCTGCCGGTCGAGTTCGGGCAGCGATAAATCCAGCACGAGCAGGCCGGTCGCCGCATCGCCTCCTTCACCGATCAAGGCGGCCGCGTCGGCGCCCCGTGTCTCGATCGTGGTTCTCCCGCCTTCCTTCCGCAAACACTCGGCCACCCGCTCAGCCCGGGAAGGATCGTTGCTCACTACCAGAACCGGCCGACTTCCGTTGTCAATCATGGGTCCCCTCCATGTTTCTCGATATATGCTTGCCGACGAGCCGAACAGGTCCCGGGGCGTGGATTGGGTGTGAACGCCCAATCCCGGCCCCAATCACCATTTCCGACCACCGGTTATGACAGCTCCCCCGGACCTGCCCGCATCGTTCCCGGTAACCGGGTCCAGGACCTATTCCTCGTCCTGGAAGTGGAGACGCGCACAGGAGACCATCCGCACACGGGCTTAACATTAGGGAACGGTACAGGGGCCATCCCGACGTCCCCGTCGGGGGGCGGGACGCGGAGGTGATCCGTCAGAGATCTGGCAGGCGGATGGGCGATGGGTATACCTGAAAACAGGAACGGCCGCACAGCTTTCGCTGTCACGGCCGTCCCACGCGCAAACCGGCTGGAGGCAGAGCTTTCGCCGCCGTTCTTCTCTTCCCCGCCACCGTTGGCTGTTCGGCCTGTCGGTAGGGCGATGGAAGGCCCCAGTGTTGATTCCCAGGCCGGATGGCCGTCCCACCTGGTTCGTTCGCGCCAGCGCTGCGAGTCGGATCGGGTCGCGGACTGACCCTTCGCACTGCACTCCGAGGCGCTACGTCGGAGCGGGTAGAACACGCGACTGGCTCTACCTGTTCGGGCCGGGTGATCACCAGGTTCATCGATGTCCCGGACGAGCGAGCGCCCAAGCCATCTCCCCTGCCGAACCGCCCGAACTGTCGCCGATCTCCAAAAGCCTCTGAGAGAAGCTTTCTCAACCGGCGCGCCACCAAGATAGGGAACGTGGAAAATCGCGCAAGTGCCTGATTTTCTTCGGGTTACGCCGTGCAAGGTGGGCAGATTGTGGAGAGCCAAGTGCTGTAGTTTGAGCGGCCAGCGACGTCCCAACACACGCTGTGGAAATGTGGATCAACATCCGAACACGGCGCTACGACTCCATTCCCACCTCAATGTACCGATACGTCGGCTCCACCTCTGTTCCGCCGAACAGGGCGCCGGCGGAGCTCGCGGCAAACCACCCGCCGATCAACAGGTGCTCGGGTCCCAGGGCCTGCACGATGGGGCGGAACCAGCGGCGCAGGTGCCGAATCTCGGGGGCACGGCGCCCCAGCAGCGCCATCAGGACCCCGTTGCCGGACGTGGCACGGAGAAAATGCGCGAGGGCATGGGCGCGCTGGGAGAATTCGACCGCCTTCACGCCGGGCTCGTCGAACAGGACGCGTCCCTCGAAAACGTCCATTGGTGGTGCATCGAGGCGCGGGCCCAGATACACAAACTGTCTGCGCCCGTCGGCCAGTTTTCGCTCGACAACCGCGGCGGCGGTCTCGCTGGTGAGCCGTGCCGCGTGAAGCAGATCATCATCCGGCAGGAGGCCGACGGCCGCGGTCCATTCGAGCGCCGCGAGCGCGGTCTCCACCGGACAGCCGTCCACGTCATCGAACGCGAGCAGTCGCGGCGCCTGGTCGGCGCGCAGAATCAGGTGCGCCAGGCCTTCGGTCCGGTCGAGGAATGTGCGAACGGTCAGGGTTCCAGGGGTGGCCATGAAACGAAGCTTAAGGTCCAGATTGGATATTGACAAATCCGAAAGCGGGAGGAACTTCTGAGGGATCATGGCCGGCGCGGCGGCACCCACCCGTCGCCCGCCGCGCCGGTTTCCCCCGAGCCGAGAGGCTCCCAGCCTGAGGTCGTGGCAATGGCGAATGGTACGGTAAAGTGGTTCAACGACGCGAAGGGATTCGGGTTCATCGCCCAGGACGGCGGCAAGGATGTCTTCGTCCATCACACCGCCATCATGGCGGACGGCTTCCGCTCACTGGCCGAGGGTGATGCAGTGGAGTTTGAGATCGTCGACGGACCCAAGGGGCTCCAGGCCTCGAACGTCAAGAAGGCCTGAGCGGTAATCCGGCCTTCGCGGGACCGACCGCCGGCGTCGAGGGGAACACCCACTCCCTACCTCGCCGGCGGTCTGCGTTGGTAGCTTTCTGCACTATGCCGATTTGCGCCCCGCCCCCGCCGCCAGTGGGTGCGGTGATCGCCGTCGCGATCCCGCAGCTTCCACCGCTCAGCTTCGTCGGTCTTCAGGCCCACATGCCGATGAGCGAGATCCGGGCCCTGGCCACCTCGGCCGGAGGGTCGCTCCGCTGCAAGGCTACCACCGACCCGCGTCTGCGCGAGTGCACCGGGACGCTGCCATTCCCCAGGGTTATTCCCCACTTCAAACTCCTGATCTCGTCGGTGCGGGACACCGCGGCGGTCATCGTGTTGACGGCCAACGTCACGGTGAGCGATACCCGCGAATGGGCCCGCGCCCTGACCCAGGACTTCGGCGCGCCGATCCACAAGACCGACCACCGGGTGTCGGAAAGCTGGCAGTGGATCCGGAAGGGGCAGATGCTCCGACTGATCCAACGCCGGGCCGGTGGGGTACTGGAGACCGCCGTCACCCTGACCGACGGGCCGCTGCTCGACGCGCTGGGTCCGCCGCCCTCCCTGAAGGCGCCGGTTCCGACAAAGAAAAAACCGGACTGATCGTCCGGAGTCACGCTGCAGGATGGCCCCGTCCGGCGTGGCTATTTCTTTTTCTTGCCCGGCTTGGGGTGGGGCTTGGCCACCATCACCGACTTCGCGGCCGGCTTGGCCTTCACGTGATGGGCGACGTGGTGAACCGGCTTGGCCGGCTTCACCACCACCGCCTTCACCTTCGGCTTGGGTTTGGCCGCCACCGGTTTCTTGGGCTTGTCGCGCTCAGCAGCCCGCTCGGCGCGCTTCTGCACGATGGCCCGAGCCTCTGTCAGAACCCGCTCCCGCTCGTCGGCCGCCATGAGATTCCGACGGACAGCGTAGTTGAGCATCTCGTCGGCATCCGCCAGGTCGAATTCCCGGACCCGGCAGGCGGCACGAATGAGGTTGACGATTGCATCCGCCACCGGGCTCCGGAGAACCTGTGCGATTCCCGGCAGCACCTCCATGAGCGAACTGATCTGTGTCCCGCCAAGCTCCGTCGCCACCGTTGCCCCTACCCGTTGCCCGAATTGGCTGGCGCAACGTATAAAGTGGGGGTGTGCGCGTCAAGAAACTGGTGGGAGCAAAACTAGTAGTTGCTAGAACAATATACGAAACAAACCCGAAATATGAACGCCCTGCACGGCGCTTCGTCTGGCGGCGGCGTCCTCGATCCAGCCGGTATCGAACCGTGCCGTGGGCACGAACGCCACCGACTCGCCCAGCTGAAATCTGAATCCGGCGCCACCGCCCAGCACGCGGCCTCGGCCTGTCTCGGGCTTTGACACCCGGCCGGACAAGGCTGGCTCGAACCAGACGGCGCCCGAGAGGGGCACCGACAGGGAGAGCTCACCCCCGCTCAGGTTCTCCCGGTTCTGCGCCGAGACCCCGGTAGTGTCGCCGGCGGTCCTGCGAAAACTCCAGACGGAGACCGTCAGCGCGCTGGCTCCGATGGGAGAGATCAGCATTGCCTCGGCGAGCCAGCGCGGGCCGGGACGGTACGCTCCCCGGATGGCGGCGGTCTTCCCGAAGTGGTCATCGCCGAAGCTGCTGTACGTGAATCCCACGGCAAGCCGGGAGGAGCCGACCAGGCCGTCAAGGGCCCCTCGGATCCGTCCCTCGACTCCAGGCTTGTAGATGACCGGGCCAAGTGCATCCTCATAGGGGGTGAAACTGCTGCTCATACGGACACTGCCCGCGATTCCGAGGCTCCAGTTCCCGGCCGGCACCGAGGCGGCGAGACCGGTGGTCACCGAGAATCCGCTGGCGTACGACGCCACGGGAAACCCCAGCAAAGCAGGAGAGATGGCTCCGATGACCGTGTAGTCCAGCGCCGACGCCTTCTCGAGTCCGGTGGGGAGATTCATCAGCACCGTGGCCACGACCGCGTCGTTCCCGAAGACGTAGCTGCCCCGAATCTGGCTGTCGGTGAACGCATCGACCGGATGCGACGATCCGTCTGCGCGAACCATCCTGCTGTGCACCCATGAAGACCCCAGATCGAGGGTAAAACGTCCCATCGGGAGGACCACTCCGACAGGCACCACGGTCTGGGACAGGCGCTGCACTCCGACCAGCCGGTCGAAACGCAGGGTTCTCATTTCGACGCCGGCGTAGGCTTCGGGCGCCGTCGACGTCTGCGCGCGCGCCGAGTCGGCCCCGAGCGACAGGGTGACGGCCAGGACCAGGCTGGCAGCCCGCGGAGGACTCACGGGCGTGGGATGACGGTGGTGCCTTGGCCGGTGATGCCGATCCGGCTGGCGTCGTCCTGCCGGAGCGCCTCGGCCAGCCGGGATCGAATCGCTGCCGGGCGATTGGCCCGGTTGAGCCGGCCGGCGAGGGTGGGGGCGATGTTCTGCAGCGCGGCGGAGAGCTGCGCACCGCGCACACTCTTGCCCGGCCGTTCGGCGACCGCCGAGAGATGGGCCGATGTCACGCGGCTGGCCACCCGCAGACGCGTGTTCCGCGCGGCGCGCTCCCGGGCCGCGACGAACGAGGGATCCCTCACCGCGGCCTGGTCGAAGAACGCCGTCGCCGAGCGGAAGTCTCCCCGGTCTTCGGCATCCAGACCGCGGCTGAACGCGAGGAACGACTGGATGTCCGCGGTCGGCCGCTCGGCCAGCGCGCGGCGCTCCGCCGGCGTGAGGGAAACTCCCATCCGTTGCAGCAGCTCGAAAAGCACGGTCTTTTCCATTGCGAAGAGTTGCTCCAGCCGGTCGGACGCGTCGCCGGTGGCCCGTACTTCTTCCGTGGCGGCGCGCACCACACTCGCATCGAGCCGGAGCGTGCCGTTCTCGGTATCGCGGAACGCCCCGGAAAGCACCTGCTCCGCCCCGAGAAGCCGGCCCGAGCGAGCCGCGGTGCCGGGAGCGAGGCGAGCGGAGCCGGCAAGCGTCAGTTCGTCGATCAGGGCCTGGGTGCGTTCTCGCTCCAGGAGGGTGAACCGCGGCAGCTTGGCGAGATCGCTCAGAAAGAGATGCGCGAGTCCGCGCTCGAGCGGCTTCAAGTCGGGGTTGGTACCGACATAGATCCAGGGGAGCACCGCGATGGAATTCGGCGACGGAGGCGTCACGCCGAGGGTGTGTTCCTGGGCGATGGCGCGTCGCGCCATCAGCGCCAGCCGCTGGTGGGTGAGCCCGACCAGCCGCTCCTCCAGCGTGCGACGCTCGGCCCGCGAGATCCGGAGCGCCCCCGCGCTGCGATACGCCGCCAGCGCGGCGTCGGAGTCCCCCAGCGCCTCATGGGCCAGGCCAAGATGCACCGCCACCCTGAAATCGCGCGGGTCGAGGACCAGCGCCGCGGCGAGCGCGTCCCGGGCCCGGGCAGGCGCGCCGGCCCGGTAGTAGGCGACCCCCACATCGGCGAGAGTCCGGGGGTCGTCGGGATGCGCGGCGCGGCGGGCATCCAGCGTGGCCAGAGCCTCGGGGCTGGGCAGCGGCGGTTTCACCCGCTGGGCACACCCTGCTGCAAGCCACACTGTCAGGCACAGTATCCGGACCGGCTTCATGGGTCCTCCGCTGGAGGATTCGGACCCAAGATAGGGGCACATACCATGCCGGTAAACCGGTGGGCTCGGAGGTGTGATCTGGATCACATCGGAGGCTACGAGGCGAAGAGGCGAAGAGGCGAAGAGGCTAAGAGGCGAGGAGGCTAAGAGGCTAAGAGGCCCAAGCAGTTTCCTCGCCTCCTAGCCTCCTGGCCTCTTAGCGCCTACTGAGGCACCGTAAAGATCCGGCCCCAGCGAATGTTGGTGAAGAAGGGGAGCGGCTTGTAGGTACTCCCGTCAAAACTGTAGTACACAAGCAGCGGCCGTCCTCTGACATTGGCCCGCGGCAGAAAGCCCCAGTACCGGCCGTCGTACGAACCATCCCGGTTGTCGCCCATCATGAAAAACGAGTCCGGCGGCACCACGATGGGACCCCAGTTGTTGAGGTCGGGATGGTAGCCGTCGGGGTTCACACCGCCAACCAGGTGGGAGGACTGCCAGCGACGCATCTGCTCCCGCTGCAGCGGATCGGCGTTGGAATTCGGGTCGGTGCGGATGGCCCACGGCTCGGTGACGGGCTTGCCGTTGCGCTGAAGCTGGCCATCCTTCATCGAGAGCGTGTCGCCGGGGACGCCGATCAGGCGCTTGACGACCTTGAGGCCCTCCTCTTCCACCGAATCGAAGACCAGGATTTCGCCCCGGCGCGGCTCCCGGACCGCTGGGAGCCGCTTGTGAAGCAGCGGGACCTCGGCGCCGTAGAGGAGTTTGTTGACAAAGAGAAAATCCCCGACGAGGAGTGTGTTCTCCATGCTTCCCGAGGGGATCCGGAATGCTTCCACCAGGAAGGTGCGCAGGAAGAACCAGACGACCAGCGCAACCGCGATCGACTTGGCCCAGTCCCATAACCATTTACCGAAAGACTTCATTTTCCGTCCACCCAGTCTGCGATGAAGAGATCCGTTTCCCCGGTCTCCCTGCCATGACGGTTCGACGCCCAGACAAGTTTCCTGCCGTCCGGGCTGAACATCGGAAAGCTGTCGAACTCCGCGTGGGTGGTGACCTGTTCGAGCCCGGTGCCGTCTGCGTTGATGAGGAACAAATCGAAGGCGCCACTCCTGGGGTGCTCGAAATTGGAGGAGAAGATGATGCGTTTGCCATCCGGGTGAAAATAGGGCGCGAAATTGGCGCCGCCCAGGTGGGTGATCTGTTTGGGGTCGCTCCCGTCGGCGTTGGCGATCCACAATTCGACCCGCGCGGGACGCACCAGGCGATTACGCAGCAGACGGAGGTAGTCGGCGGTATCGGCGGCCGCGACAGGATAGGCGGCGCGCCACACGATCTTCTTTCCATCGGGCGAGAAGAAGGCCCCGCCGTCGTACCCCACCCGCGTGGTGAGCCGGCGGACGTCCCCGCCTTCGAGATTCATCGTATACAACTCGATGTCCCCGTCCCGGGTACTGGTAAAGATGATCCTCTGGCCGTCGGGAGACACGGTCGCTTCGGCGTTGTAGGCCCCGTTGGCGGTGAGCGGCCGGAGATCCGACCCGTCCGTCCTGGAGGTGTAGATCTCCAGATGGCCAAGCGGCCACACGTAGCCCATGGAACGGTCCGGCCTGGGCGGGCAGGCCTTGTCGTGCGCGAACGAGGAGGAGTAGAGCACCCGCTTGTCCCCATCGTAGAAAAAGCCGCAGGTCGTGCGGCCCCATCCGTTGGAGATGCGACGCATCCCCGAGCCGTCGACGTTGATCAGGTACTCCTGGTCGCACCCCGCCTCGATTTTTTCCTGGCGCTGAAAGATCAGCTGCGTTCCGGAGCGCGAGAAATACGACTCGGCGTTGTTGCCGCCGAAAGTGAGCTGCCGGATGTTCTGAAGGTGGCGTTCTCCCGGCTCGGGGCGGTGGAACACCGTGCTCGGCCCCCCCCCGCCAGCGTGGGCGCACCCGGTGCCGACCGCGGCGAGCAGAATCATGCGGACTCTCATCGCACCGCCTCCAGGACCTCTGCCGCGTGCCCCGCGGGTTTGACCTTTTCGAAGACCTTCAAGATTCTGCCTTCCTCGTCGATCACGAAGGTGGTGCGGTGAATGCCGACATACTTTCGCCCGTACATCGACTTCTCGCCCCAGACACCGTAGCGCTCCGCGACGACGTGACCCTCATCGGCGAGTAGCGGAAATGGAAGCGCGAACTTCTTCCGGAACTTGACGTGCGACGCGACGCCGTCCGGGGAAATCCCCAGCACCACGGCACCGGCTTTCCTGACCGCTGGCCAGTGGTCGCGGAACTCGCAGGCCTCGACCGTGCATCCGCTGGTATCGTCTTTGGGGTAGAAGTAGAGGACGACCTTTTTCCCCGCCAGGTCGGCGAGCGTGATCGTCTCACCGGTGTCGGAGGAAAGGGAGAAGGAGGGGGCTTTCTGGCCTGGCGTCAGCATCGGGCCCTTAAGGTAATGTGTAGGCCTTGAGAACGCCGTCCTCGCCGTTTCCTCCGCTGGCAATCACCACGAATTGCCGGCCCTCACGGGTCCGGTACGTCATCGGCACCGCGTAACCGTAGCGGCCCAGTTCTCCGCGCCACAGCTCGCGGCCGGTAGCGGCATCGAACGCGTAGAGCACCGCGTCGCCCCCCGAAACGAACACCAGCCCGCCCGCAGTGACGATCGGTCCCGGCGAGCCGACCACACCGACCGGCGGCAGGCCGAGCCCTTTGAAGAGGGGGTGATTCCGGATGCGGGGCCAGTCGCCCATGGTCACCTGCCACCGCTCCGCTCCGGTGGCCAGGTCGATGGCCGTCAGGGTGCCGTAGGGCGGCTTGACGATCGGGACGGTGCCTTCGACCTCGGGCTCAGCCCGGTCGCCGGGCGATGAGCTGATGCCAAGCGGGGCGCCCGAAGCGATCGAGTACTCCGCGTCGTTGGTCGCGGAGCGGATCGGGCGGGCCAGCTGGATGAGGGCGGGCGAGTTGTTCGCCTTCACGTAGAACAGGCCAGTGAGCGGGTCGAATGCTCCACCGCCCCACCCCGCTCCGCCGATCACCCCCGGGAGCGCCACGGTGCCTTCCAGCGACGGCGGCGTGAAGAGCGGACCCAGTCGGCGCCCCGCCACGGCGGCGAGCGCCATCGCCTTGAGTTCCGGCGTGTAGTCCAGGAGGTCCGCTTCGGTGATGCCCTGGCGGCTGAACGGCTTGGGCCAGGTCGGAAAGGGCTGGGTGCGCGCGGCGCGCTCTCCCGGTACGTCGCTCTCCGCGACAGGGCGCTCTTCGATCGGCCAGACCGGTTTTCCAGTCACGCGGTCGAAGACGTAGAGAAATCCGGTCTTGCCCGGCAGGGCCACCAGGTCGACCGACCGCCCATTGCGGTGCACCGTCGCGAGCAGCGGCGGCGCCGGTGGATCATAGTCCCAGAGCCCGTGGTGCACGGTCTGGAAGTGCCACAGTCTCCGGCCGCTGCGAGCGTCGAGCGCAACGATCGATTCGGCGAAGAGGTTGTTCCCCTTGCGTGCCCCGCCATAGTAGTCGTTGCTCGGCGTGCTCACCGGCAGAAACACCATGCCGCGCGCGGTGTCGACGGTGAACGGCGCCCACACGTTGGTGTGGCCGACGCGTTGCCAGGCGCCCGGCTCCCAGGTCTCGGCGCCATACTCGCCCTGGCGGGGAATCGGACTCCAGCGCCAGACCCGCTTGCCGGTCCGCACGTCGAACGCCTGCACATCGCCGGGAGGATCACCATGGTAGGTGAGCCGGTCGGCGACCCCGTTCCCGAGGATGACCAGATCCCGCCACACGACCGGCGGTGAAGTGTTGGTATAGTGGAGACGGTTGATGGGGTGGATCAGGTCGGTGGTAAGATCGATTTCTCCGCCGGTGCCAAAGGATGGGATCGGCTTCCCGGTGCCGGCGTCGAGCGCAATCAGGCGCCAGCGGGAATTGAGAAAGATCCGGCGGCTCGTGCCGTCACTCCACGCGGCCACGCCCCGGTGAACGAAGCCCATGCCGTTCGGGGGCTGTCCGGCCTCGTACGCTCGCGGGTCGTAGCGCCACAGCTCCCTCCCGCTCGATCCGTCCAGCGCCACGACCTGATTGTATGGCGTGGAGAGAAACAGGGTATCACCGATCATGAGCGGCGTGGCCTCGAAGAGCCCGGGGCGCACCCGCGACACGGAATCGGGCCGCTCTCCGGTGCGCCACTCCCACGCGCTCCGGAGCAGGTGGACGTTATCGCGGGTGATCTCTGCCACCGGGGAGAACTTCATCGCCCCGGGATCGCCGCCGTAGGTCTTCCATTCTCCAGAGGGAGCCGCGGCGCCGTTGCCGGCGTCGTAGCGATGCACCCGTCCCCCCTTCATCACGAACCGGACCCGGCGGAGCGCGGTGATGTCGGTGGCGGGATCTCCTGCCTCGGCGATGAGGTCCGCGTCGAAGCCGGCCGCCACGACTCCCAGCCGCTCACCCAATCCCAGCGAGTGCGCGTTGAGCGACGTGGCGGAGATCACCGCGGCCATCGGCGTTTGACCGCCGTCTTGAACCCGGCAGACAAGATCCTCGGCGTTCCGTCCGTGCGACCCGGCCACCGCGTCGGTGCCGTAGACCACCTTGAGCCCCGGCGTCGCCAGCGCCTGCCGGACCGCGGCCCGCGCCAGCGGAATGGCCCGCTCCATGGCGGCGAACCCCTCCGCGTTGTAGTTGCCGATGCCCTCGAACTTGGGACGGTTGTCGAGATAGTTGCGAAACACCAGGGAGCATTGGGGGCCGTAGTAGGTGCCCCGCTGGCTCATGAGCGCCAGCACCTCCGGGGTGGCAAACACGCCATGCTCCACCTGGGAACAGCCGGCCAGCGTCGCAGCCCGCATGCTCTCCGCACTGTGCGCGTGGACCACAGACCGGAGTCCCTGGGCCTTGGCCTCGCCGCACAGCGCTTCGAGCTGCGCATCGGACATGGTCTGCGCTCCGCCATCACGAATGCTCCGGGAGGCGAAGATCTTGATGACGTCGGCCCCGGCGGCCTTCCGGCCCCTCACCAGAGTCCGGAGCGAGTCGACGGTGAGCCGCTGATCCGAAATCGGATCGAGCGAGGTCAGCATCCGCGGGCCCGGCAGGCGGCCGGCCGCGATCGCATCCCGGAGGTCGGCGTCCGAACCACTGCCCAGCTCCTGCACGGTGGTGAATCCGGCACGCAGCGTGGCGAACGCGTTGGCCGCGGTGGCCAGGGCGCCCTGGGCGGGCGTCTCGTTATCGGTGTCGGTGTGCAGCCGGCCGGCGGACGTGAAATGCCAGGCCATGTGATTGTGCACATCGATCAGACCCGGCAGCAGCGTGAGGCCGCCGAGCTCGTAGGTAGCGCGAACGCCCGGGGCCGCCTTCGTCGCGCGGATGATCCGGCCACCGGATACCGTCACCAGCGGATGCAGCATCGAGCCGCCCTTCCCGTCGAGCAGGCGGGCCGCTCGGATCGTGACCGGCCCGTCCTGGGCGCGAAGGACGGTGGGGACGGTGAGGACAGCGAGGATGGCGAGGACAGCGGAGCGCGACATAGTGACCTCTCGATGACTAACGCTTCGGGAAGACCTTGCCAATTTCCGCCGCAGTTCGGAGGGAAAGTGCGCAGAAGGTGAGCGTGCCGTTGGCGCAACCGCCAGACACGCAAGTGGGCGCGCCGGCCACGAAGAGATTGTCGTGGTCGTGGGTCCGCCCCCACGGATCGGTCACGCTGGAGGCCGGGTCGCTGCCCATGCGGCATCCGCCGGCCGGGTGGTCCTGGAACGGGTCGCTGCGGGTCGAGAGAAGCTCGCCCCCTCCGGCGCGGGCCATGTCCGTGAACAGCGCCCGGATGGCCGCTTCGCTCTCCTCCCGAAGCGAGGCCGATTCGGGTGCGTCGCGGAGGCTGAGCCGGGGGAGCGGGTCGCCCCAGGGCGTCTTGCGGGCGGCGTCGAGCGTGAGGGCGCTCTCGCGGTCGGGAATGACGTCGTAGTACGCGCGCACCCGGGCCGTGCCGGTCGCGGCCCGGCGGCGCCAGTCGGCCAGGAGTGCATCGCCGAGGAGGAGCCGGCCGTTCGGGTCGGCGAGGCGTGGTTCGCGACCGACCGACGACTCCCAGACCCGCAGATCGTGGCGCAGATAGCGATCGCTGCGGGGAACCCGCATGAATTTCTTGGTGACCAGGCTGTGCTGCTCATTCATGCCGGGAAACAACTCGAGCGGCAGGCTCACGTAGCCGTTCACGTTGCGGTGCCCGGTCAGGTACTTGCCCACCAGGCGGGAGCGATTGGCCAGCCCGTCGGGGTATTTCCCGCCGGCGGAGCTCAACAACAGGTGGCTGCTCCAGACGTAGCCGCCCGCCACCACGAAGGTGCGGGCCCGGAAATCGACTTCCTGCCCGGTCGCGCGGTCGAGTGCGGTGGCGCGGGTTACCCGGGCGCCCGAGCCCTCCACGTGCAGGCGGCGCACCACCGTGCGGGGAATCAGCCGGATCCGCCCGGTCTGGCGCAGCGCGTCCCAGGTGAAATCGGGCGAGTACTTGGCGCCGATGGGACACACCGGGAAACAGGTGTCGTTGCGGCAACAGGCGGGACGCCCGCGGTAGGGCGACGAGTTCTTGGCCGAGGGCTGGCTCCACATCGGGATGCCGGACTTCGCGGCCCACTCCTGCAACCGCTTCAGGTTGTACGTGAGGGGCAGGGGCGCCTGGGGGAAGGGCTGCCCCCTCGGGTCCAGTTCGGGCGGCCCCTGCTCTCCCGCGACGCCCAGCCGTTCTTCGGCCTCCTGGTACCAGGGATCGAGATCATCGTAGGAAATCGGCCAGTCGGTGCCGACGCCGTACAGCGAGCGCACCCTGAAGTCCTCGGGGCTGAACCGCGGGGTCACTCCGCCCCAGTGCATCGCCAGACCGCCCACCTGCATCGAACGCGACTGCACGCCGGCGACGTCGTAGCCGTCGAGGTGGTCCCTGCGCCAGGGGCTCTCGCCGTAGTCGACATACCGGCGCCGCAGCGCCGGGCGCGCGGCCAGCCGATCGGATTCCTCTCCCGCTTCCACCACCACGATCGTGGCGTTCCGCTCGGCTGCCAGTTTCTCGGCGACCATGGCCGCGCTGATGCCGGAGCCGATGATGCAGACGTCGCTCTCGATGACGGCGCGAGGCATCGGTCAGCTCCGCCGCGCGAGCGGGAGCGGGCGCTTCGGGGCGTCGGCCAGCGGGCGGCAGGTGCCCTTCCCGATCCGCGCCTCATAGCAGAGATCGTGGGCCGCGGCGGAGGCGTAGAAGTGCGCGAGCAGGCCCACCGCGATGTGGGGCGCGCGATCGACCTGAGGCAGGCCACCGGCGGGAGCGGCCCCCAACGCCGCCCGCACCAGCTCCTCTCGCTCGACACGGTCGCGGGTCACGAACGCGGCGCCGTGAATTCTGCGGGCCGCCGAGTCCAGCTCGATGAGCTGCGCGGACCACCGGAGCGCCGGGCTGGGCCCGGTATGCCGGATCTCACTGCTGCCGTAGCCATGCAGGATCTCAGCGCCCTCCCGGTATCCGGCCAGCCACCGCTCGAACTCCGCGACCGCGCGTTCGGTCCCGCCGGGCCCCAGCTCGGCGGGCAGCATCACGCCCCCCAGGGCGCGGAGCAGCACCGGGTCCAGCGCCAGCACGGCCAGCCGGTGAAACCGGCGTGCCACGAAGGGCAGCGGCAGCAACGCGGCGACTCCGAGAAGAAACCGGCGGCGAGTCGGCGGCATGACGGGTTAGGGCAGCATTTCGGCGGGCACCGGGAGTGGCGCCCTGGTCCGGATCACCGGCGCCGGCTGGCCGCGCCGAAGGGAACGGTCGAAGAAGTTCCAGGTGATCAGCCCGTCCTCGGAGGCGGGCTCCAGCAGATACGCCGCGAAGCGGCCCAGCGGCTGATCGGTGTGGATCATGAACCAGCCCGGACCCGCGGCGGAAAACCCGGTCGTCCACTTCCCCTCCACCCGGATGGTGCGATGGCCTTCGAACAGCGGCTCCACCACCAGGCTGTCCACCGGGAAGACCTCGACGCTACCCGACCAGTCCGCGCCAATGCGGCGCACCTCGATGCCCTGGGCACGGAGCAGGGCCGCGACTTCCGGGTGTTGCGGCCCGAACAAATAGGCCGCGGGGATCGCTTCCTTCCGGGTGGCCTCGAATCGATCAAATACCGGCATCCGGATCGTCTTGAAGACCCCGGTCTGGCGCCGCCGGGCAAACGGACCGCTCCCCTCGGCGGCCCGTTCGGTGATTTCGGCAATCACGTCCATCCGGGTCGGCGGGGCGAGCCTGGATCGCACCGTCACCGAGTCGGGGCGATGGCGGCTCGCCGCGAGGTTGAGGGCCTTGATGGTCGCCTTCTCGGCGGAGGCCAGACGCAGGATTTCGAGGACGAAGTTGTAGGTGGCATCCACCCGCGTCCTGAAATCGGCGTGGGAATACGCTTCGCTCAGGATCGCCATGCGGCCACGGAGACCGGCCCAGTTGGTACCGAAGCGCGGCCGGGGATCGTAGGTCTCCCAGCCCAGAACCAGCGAATCGGGGTCGGCGTTACGGAAATTGCCGTAGGGAAACACTTCCTGCTTGTGCCGGGCGCGCATCCGCAGCCGCAGCTCGGGCAGAAAGGTGTCCCGGATGTAGTCGTTGGCCGGAGAAGAATTGGGGTTGAGCCCCGCTTCGTAGGTCAGCACATACCCGTGGTAGCTGCCGTTGGTGGTGTGCAGATCGATGAAGAGATCGGGATCCCACGCGTTGATCAGGCTCGCGGCAGCGCGGGTTTCCGGCGCCTCCTGCTTGAGATAGTCGCGATTCAGGTCGAGGCCCTGGCCGTTGGCCCTCTGGCCGACGCTCGCCGGCCCTCTCTGGGCGGGGCGATTCCGGATTTCCGGCCCCCAGGCGTCGTTCCCATCGGCGTTGTAGATGGGCACAACGACCAGCACGACGCTGTCCAGCAGCGGTCTCAAGCGCCCCAGCGTGAGATCGCGAAGCAGCATGAGGGTGGCTTCCTTGCCTTCGACCTCCCCGCCGTGAATGTTGGCCTGCAGGTAAATCACCGGTTTGCCGGTCCGCGCCGCGCGGACGGGCGCATCCACCAGCGGGCGGGCCGCGATGATGTACGGAAGCACCCTCCCCTGCGGACTCAGACCCAGCCGGCCGACCCGAATTCCCGCGCCGAGACGCTGCAGGGAGTCGACAAAGCCGAGCACATCGGCGTGGCTGGATGTCTCGGCGTAGCCGGTGCGCTCGGCGGTGGTTTGCTGAGCGGGGAGGGGCGCGGC
>JANNGX010000041.1:0-9908 GCA_031404115.1 Gemmatimonadales bacterium
AACCGGGACATGAGCGTGCTCGGCTTGATGTCGAAGCGAGCCGCCAGCGATCGCACCGCCGGCATCTCCGGCGCGAGCCGAATGAGCAGCTCGAGAAACATTCGCGCATCCTGGGGAAGCTCGGGGAGCGACGCAAAGACCGGCGCCAGAATCCGTGCGGCGCCATGGGTGGCCGGTTCGGCCACCAACTGCCGCAGGCGATTCCATCCCGCCGGGACCGTGACATCCACCACCTGGCGCACCCCGGTGGCGCCGAGCAGAAGCAGGGTTTCTGAGGCGATTGCATCATGGCGCGTTACCAGCGCAACGGTGGGGACGCCGGGAAAATTCCGAACCAGCTGATCGACGTCGTCGACCCGGCCCTGGGCGCACTGATGCACCGAGAGGAGCACGGCGTCGACCGCGCGCTCCCGCACGGCGCGAACCACCTCCGGAACCGAATTCCGGTGCAGGACGGCAAAACAGCCGACGCTGGCGGCGTCGACACTGGCTCGCTCGGCGAGGGTCACCACCGCCGCCACGGTGGGGGCAACCGGTCGGGATGGTGCGGCGCTGGTGACTGGCATCGAGGCGTCCGGGGCGTAGGTTCAGGACGGACAGTGGCCCGGGCCTCTCAATCGGCAGTCAATCCGGCCAGCGGGTCAGATTTCGCGGGATGGTGCCGAACGCAACGAACCACCCCGATTCGGCATCGAATGGGGTATCCCCTGGGAACGTCGTGACCGTGACCGACACCGAGCTCTATCAGACCCTGGTGCGAACGCTGGGCCGGCAGTACCGGCTTGAGCGGGAAGTGGGGCGCGGGGGAATGGGGGTGGTGTTCCTGGCTACCGACCTGGCCCTCGACCGCCCGGTCGCGGTGAAGGTCATCCACCCTGACCTGGTCGTGAATCGCGCACTGGCGGCCCGGTTCCTGGCCGAGGCCCGACTCGTCGCACGGATCCGCCACCCCAACATCGTGGCGGTGCATGCGGCGGGCGACGCCGAGGGGCACCTCTTCTACGTCATGGACTTTCACGAAGGCGAGACGCTCCGGCAGCGCCTGCGCCGGGAGCGCCGGCTTCCCGAGGCGGTGGCCGTATCGATCGCGGCGGATCTGGCCCTGGCGCTGGACGCCGCCGCGGCGGCCGGGGTCGTGCATCGCGATCTCAAGCCGGAGAACATTCTGCTCGAGGGTCCGCGTGACGCTCCCCGAGCCATGCTGGCCGACTTCGGGATCGCGCGGCTGATGGATGGAGTGGAAGGACCGACCGGCCCGACCGCGGTCATGGGCACCCCGACGTACATGAGTCCCGAGCAGGCCGCGGGTGAGGGCATCGATTCCCGGAGTGATCTTTATTCGCTGGGCGTCGTGACTTACGAGATGCTCGTGGGCGACCCTCCGTTCACCGGGACGCCGCGCATCGTGGTCTCGCGCCAGATCGTGGACCCTCCACTGCCGCTGTCGCAGGTCCGGCCCGGGCTCTCCTCCCCGGTGACCGACGCCGTCATGCGGGCGCTCGAGAAAATCCCCGAATCCCGATGGCAGACCGGCGAGTCCTTCCGGCGCGCGTTACTGGGCGAGCCGACGCCGCCCGCCCCGATGCCCGCCGGGAAGCGGCGGCGGCGGGGACTCGCGCTCGGGCTGATGGTCGTGCTTGCAGCAGCGGTGGGCGTCCTGACGAAGGGCAGGGCAGGGCCCCGCGCGGCCAACCCCCGCCTCTCCTTGCTGGTGCTCCCGTTCGACAACATGCGGGACGATCCGGCGCTCGCATGGCTGCACGACGGCAGCGTCAACATGCTGGCCCTGGCCCTCTCCCAGTGGCGCGACCTCGGCGTCGTGGACCAGGACCGCGTCCATGACCTGTTGGCTCAGGCCAGAGTGCCCGACAACCAGCCCATCGGCCTCTCCGAGGCACGCCGGCTGGCCCGACAGGCGGGCGCGGGCACGGTGGTCCTGGGAGACTACGCCCGCGCGGGTGATTCCCTTCGTCTCACCGCGCGCACCTACGACGTGGCGACCGGCGCCCGGGTCGACGTGGTCGAAGCCGCAGGTCGGGCCGTCGACGACGTGCGGCCGCTCTTCGACGAGCTGGCGGGCCGCCTGCTCGACCTCTCGGGCGCACCTTCGGTCCGGCAGAGCCCCCTCTCCGCCGTCACCACCGGGTCGTTGGAGGCGTACCGCGCCTATCTGCAGGGAGTCGATCATCTCAATCGCTGGGAGCTGCTCCCCGCCGAAACGGCGTTGCGGCGGGCGGTGGCGCTCGACAGCACCTTCAGCCTTGCCTACTTCAAGCTGGGGCTCGCCCGGGGCTGGATGCTTGGCGCGGGGGACAGCGCCGGACGTAACGCGGTGCTGCAGGCCTCCCGGTTCGCCGGTCGTCTCCCCGACCACCAGCGCGGCATGATCGGCGCGTATCGCGCGATGCTCGACGGGGAGTACGAGCGCTCCCAGCAACTGTACCGGAACATCCTGTTGCGCGACTCGGCCGACGCCGACGCGTGGTACGGGCTGGGAGATGCGTTCTTTCATGACTCGGTCGCCGGAATCACACCTGTCGGCATGACCCGTTCGCTGCGGGCGTTCGGCCGGGCGTTGTCACTCGACCCTCAGTACGCACTGGCGTACGAGCACGTCACGTCCCTGCTGACCGGGGCCACCAACCGGAACGCCAGCTACGCGCTGGCGGCTCCCGATTCGTTCGTGGCCGCGATGGTGGCGGGCAAACCCGCGTTCGACAGTGCAACCCGGGCCGCGGCGATCCGCCGCGCCGGCACCGCCGCCGTCCAGGCCGCCCGGAATTGGGTCGCTTCCCAGCCGGCCACTGGCCGCGCGCGCCACGCGCTCTTCGAGGCCTATTTCGCAAGCGAGGAATGGAACAATGCCTCGCGCGAAGTCGCGGAGCTCGGGCGCCTCCTGCCCGCCACCGGTCGCAACCTTTCCGCCTATCTCGAGGCCCGGGTGCGCTTCGCCAAGGGTGAGGCGCGCTCCGCCGCAACGCTGGTACGGAGCACCACCGCGTCCTTCGGAGGCCGCGCACCGGCACTTCCCGATTTCGGCCGGGAGTTCGTCTCCGACGTGATGGCCGGTGCCAACACGCTGGCTTACCAGGGCGACCTCGATGGCGCGGCGGAGGTCATCGCGCTGGGTGACGCGATCCGCCGGGCGACGCTGATCCCGGAAACCTCGCCCACGATCTGGGATCAGGACGACGTCTGGCAATGGTCCCGTCTGGCGCAGCTGTACAGCGCGGCGGGAGGCCCGGCGCGGGAGCTTCGGCGGGTCTGGAGCGATGTGGCGGATGCGGCTCGCCGGGCGCCCGCGGCGGATCGCGCCAGCGTGGCCGGGGCAGGCGCGGCCGCCGCCGTGGGGCTGCTGCTTGGTGCCGAACCGGACAGCCGCCCGCTAGCCGAGCTGGAGACGCTCACGGGCCGGAGGGCTTCTGCGGGAGTACGGGCACTGGCGGCGCTGGTCCGCGGCGACAGCGCGGTGGCCCGCCACGCGCTGGCCGATTCGGGCCAGAAACCGGTTCAGCGCGAGCCCAAGAGCGAAATGGTGTACCTCGGCTTTGCCTGGAACGATCCCCGCCCGCTCGAAGCGGAGGCCCGGTATCAGTTGGGCGACTATCGGGGCGCCATTGACATGCTCCAGGCCTTCACCCCGGGTCACCTGTCCCGCCGCGGGTTCGATTCCCGCTGGGGCATCCTGGGGCGGGTGCACCTGCTCCGCGGGCTGGCCTACGAGCGACTGGGCGAGCCGGGCCGGGCCTCCCGGGAGTTCAGAGAGGTCGTGGTTGCGTGGCAGGACGCCGACGAGCCCCTGCTGACCTTTGTCCAACAGGCGCAGGCGGGCCTGGCGCGACTGCGCGGGGCGGTCGAGACCCGGAGCGAAGCGGCCATCGAGCCCCCGGGCGTCACGGGCGGGACCGGTATCCGAGAGTAGCCATGGGGTTGCTTCCCCCGTATTGTTCTGGCGCGGGTCGAATGCGATGGTCGCGGGGGAACGCGAGTTTCTCCGAGGAAAGTCCGAGCTCCAACGGGTAGACTGCCAGGTAACGCCTGGGCGCCGAGAGGCGACGGACAGGGCCACAGAAAATAGACCGCCTCACGCAAGTGAGGTAAGGGTGAAACGGTGGGGTAAGAGCCCACCGCGCTCCTGGCAACAGCGAGCGGCACGGTAACCCCCAGTCGGAGCAAGGCCAAATAGGCGGCGAGGTGTGGCCCACACCGACAACACCGGCAACGGTGAGCCGCGGGTAGGCTGCTCGAGGTGGCCGGCGACGGCCATCCCAGACAGATGACCATCCTCCGCGTGCAAGCGTGGGGAACAGAACTCGGCTTACGGTTCGGCCCGCGCCCCCGACGTCCCTCACAGGACGCCGGGGGTTGAAGTTTGGTAGCTTTCGTCACAGGGTCGGGCACCGGCTCGCCCTTTCATTCCAAGTGAGGTGTTCCATGCTGGTGCCTTTGGCGCTCTTTACGTCGCTGGTCCTGGTGCCGTTCGTCCCCCTCGCCACGCCCCCAGCGACGAGCACCGTCAAGTATCGCTTCGACCTGAAATCGGAGACGACGGTAGATCTGAGCGTGGTGGGTGCTCCGACGCAGGTCACCAACCTGTCCCTCTCCGCCTGGGTGGCCATGACACTCAGCGATAGCGCCGGCGGCAAGGTGATCCACGTCATTGTCGACTCGCTCATGTCCGAAACCACGATCCCCCAGATCACTCCCGCCACGCTTGACAGCGCCAAGGGCGGAATGATCCATGGCTTCCTCGACCCCACCGGTCACGTCAAGAACCTCACCGCAACCCCGCGTGGCAACCCGCTTCTCGCCTCGGTGCAGGGAGTCGTCAACGCACTGTTCCCCCGGGTCAAGGCCGGTACCAAGCCGGGCGACCGCTGGATCGACACGACGGAAGTCAACAACTCCGGCGACGGGAATAACACCAAAGTGAAACTCATCCTGAACTATTCCGCGGACGGCAACGAAACCGTGGCGGGGTCGCCGGCGATCAAGGTGACGGCGAGCTCCGCCTCCACGATTACCGGGACCATGGAGAACCCGATGGCAGGCACCATGGAAGTCGAAGGGAACGGTACCGGCAGCGGCACGTTTTACGTCGGAAGTGACGCGCAATTCCTGGGCGGCGTGCTGTCGTCGACCATCGACCAGAAGCTCAAGGTCTCCATGGCCCCGGCGCCGATACCGGTCAAGACCGTGCAATCACTCACCGTGACGCTGATCAAGTGAGACTGGGCTCCCTGGGCGCCTGCGCGGCCGCCCTGCTGAGCGCTTGCGGAGGCTCCAACCCCTCGGCCCCTCCCGCGCCGGTACCCGGCCCTCCGCCGGCGCCGGTTACCGTCGCGCCGAGCGGTCCGCTTCACTACCGGGTCCGTGGGGCCCTGGCGTACGAGGTAGAGCGATATGACAGCCTGTTCTATGCGAGCATGCCTGGGGCCCCGCAAGGCACCGCCAAGCGGGGCATCCTGACCGTTCGGCCTCTGCCGGGACGGAGCAGCGACGTGGAGGTCCGGCTCGACTCGCTGGTAGGCCTGGAGGATACCCGCCTGACCCCAGGGGCAATCGATAGCAGCATCGGGAGCCGCTGGCAATTCACGCTCGGCGCCGATGGACCCACGGGCACAATACTGGGGGGCCGCCCTACTATTCTGGCGGGGCAGATGGAGGCGATGGTAAGGTTGTTGTTTCCACAACTACCTTCAGGTGGCCTCCGAAGTCATGGCGTCTGGGCCGATTCGATGTCCTACCCGCTCAAGCTCGATGCCTTCGAGGCCTCCGAGACGGCGACACGGACCAGCCAGGCCGTGCCGGGCACTCAAACGCCCAGCCAGGGGCCGGCGGCAGTCACCGTGGAATCGAACGCACGGCTCGCGCGGAGCGGCACGGCGGTGCAGGCCCGGCAAACAATGACACTCAAGGGCGCCGGGGTGCGCCGAGTGCGCTACGAGTTTGCGGAGGAAGGGTGGGTGCATACTCTGACCGCGCGGGACTCGCTCGACCTCATGGTGGCGGTCGGCCCGGGTGGAGAAACGGTGGCAGTGCGCTGGCGCTCGACGCTCATCGGCCGGCGGCGTGACCTACCCCTTCGCTGAACCGGCGCGCCCCGCGGGACGCCGCCGCCGCGTGTTTCGACTGCTGAAGCGGGTCGTCCTTCTCCTTGTACTCCTCTTCCTGACCTGGCTCTGGTTCCTTTGGCCCCCCCCGGCCTGGTACCGCTGGGCATGGCCCCGGCAAACCGCGTTCATGTCCATGCGCCGGGGCGAGGAACGCCAGGCGCACAGGGCGGGCACGGCCAAAGGCGAGCTGCCCTGGCGGCTGTATGAGCCGGTGCCGATCGAGTCGATCGCGCCGACGGCAAAGGCCGCGGTGCTGGTGGCCGAGGATCACCGCTTCTATGAGCATGCCGGCATCGACTACGTGGAGTTCCGCCACGCGCTGGGCTATCGGCCCGACGATTTCTCCCTGGGGGACGCGAAAGATCGGGCCGAGCTCTGGCGTGCGATCCGGCGGAGTCTGGCGGGGAGGGGTCGAATGCGCGGCGCGAGCACGATCACCCAGCAGCTGGCCAAGAACCTGTACCTCTCGCCCTCGCGCAACCCGCTTCGCAAGGTCAAGGAAGCGCTGACGGCGTGGCGGCTGGAATACTGGCTGGGCAAAGAACGGATTCTCGAGCTGTATCTCAACGTGGTGGAGCTCGGGCCTGAGGTGTGGGGGGTCGAGGCCGCGAGCAAAAAGTATTTTGGCCATCCGGCGCGCCGGCTGACCCTCGATGAGGCGGCGGCGCTTGCCGGCTCCCTGCCGTTTCCTCTCAAATCGAATCCCGGGTACCGTCCGGGCCGAATGCGATGGCGTCAGGCGATGATCGTCCGGCGAGTGCGCGGGGAGAGCATCGAGATTCCGAGGACGGCAGAGGAGGTGGATTCGGTGGTGCCGGATACTGTTCCGAGAAACTAGCAACCGGGAGAGTGAGCGCTCTGGTGTCCCCGACAGCCAAGCCCTGATTCCTAGTCCACCAACCGCAGCGGCATGACCAGCGTCATAAAGCTCGCGGGATCGTCCCATCCCACCGGCTCGCAGGTCGCGGCCCGCTCCGGGGCCTTGAAGGTCATCCGCACCTCATCGGTCGGCATGTACTTCAGAATCTCCAGCATGTAGGCGGCGTTGAACCCGATTTCCAGGGAGTCTCCCTCATACGCCACCGCCAACTCCTCCTGGGCCTCGCCCAGATCCGGGGTCTGGACCGACATCTTGCAGGCGCCGTTGGTGAAGGCCATCCGGATCCGGTGGGTCTGGTCGCTCGCGACGATGCTCATGCGCCGCAGCGCGGCCGCCAGCGCGGCCTTGTCCGCGGTAAGGCTCTTGTCGTTCTCCCGGGGGATGACTTGCTCGTAGTTCGGGTAGGGTCCCTCGATCAGCCGGGTGTAAATCTGGGTGGTGGTCGAGCGGAAACCGAGATGGTTGTCGCTCTTCCCGATTTCGATTTCCTCGTCTCCTCCGAAGAGTCGGCGAATCTGTTCTAGCGCCTTGGGCGGAATAATCAGGTCCGCCTGCCCACCGCCCTGGCCGCTGGTCGGAACATCCATGCGGGCCAGGCGGTGCCCGTTGGTGGCCACCATGCGCATCCGGTCGGCGCGGAGCTCCCAAAGCACCCCGTTCAGGATCGGACGGCTCTCCTCGGTGCTCGCGGCGAACGCCACATGGGTGATCAGCTTCTGGAGATCCTTGGCCGCGACTTTCCAGCCACCCTCGAACTTGACGCTCGGGAAGGCGGGAAATTCGTCGCGGGAGAGGCCCAGGAGCTTGAACTTCGACTTGCCGCACTCGATGGTGGCGCGCTGCTCGCCGGAGCTGGTCATCCGGATGGCGGCGTGGGGAAGCTCCTTGACGATTTCGACCAGCTTGCGAGCCGGGAGCGTGGTCGCGCCCTCCTGGTCTACCGAGGCCGGGATGGTGGTGCTCACCGAGATATCGAGATCCGTGCCGGACAACTTCAGCCCGTCCTTGGACGCCTCGAGCAGGATGTTGGCCAGCACGGGAAGCGTGGTCTTCGAAGGCACGCTGGCCGCGACCGCCCCGAGGCCCTCATGGAGTTTTTCCCGCGTGATCGTGAACTTCATCCGAGCGCTCCCCGCAAAGCCCTATAAGAAGAGACTACTAACAGATAGTTATACCTAGTAGTCGTAGTAGAGGGGTTGGATATGTGGACACGCGTCCCAAGTGCCGTGCCCATCGACTCATCCCTCTTTCGATCACGTGGGGATCGTGTTGGCGTTGGGGACAGCCGTCTCCACGCCACGCCCTTATCCCCGATCGTCCACAGCACCGTATGCGCCGAAGCGATTACGGTGCGTACAACTCCTGCCGAGCCGACTCAACGCGTTCGCGGAACTGACGATCGCGCTGCAATTGCCGCTGCACCTTGTCCACACTGTGAATGACGGTGGAGTGATCACGGCCGCCGAACGCCTGCCCGATTTCGACGAGCTGCATCTGCAGCACTTCACGCGCGAGGTACATCGCGATCTGGCGCGGCACGGTGAGCGTCTTGATGCGCGCTTTGGAGCGGAGCCCCTCGGGCGTTACCCCCCAGCGGCGGGCCACGACGTCCTGCACCTTGTCGATCGTGGGGTTTTGCTTCGGGAGCGAGCCAGACTGTTCCTGCCCGGGCCGGATCTTGTCGGCCAGGGCTTCCCGGGCCAGGTCAATGGTGATCTCGCGATGCCGGAGCGAGGCATAGAGCAGCAGCTTGATGATGCAGCCCTCGAGCTCCCGGACGTTTGAGTGGACGTATTCCGCGATGAAGCTTAAGACTTCGTCAGGAATCGTCGTTTCGAGGTGGTCCTGCTCCTGCTTCTTCCGCAGGATGGCGATCCGGTGCTCCAGGTCCGGCTGGCCCACATCGGCCACCATGCCCCATTCGAACCGGCTGACCAACCGCGCCTCAAGGCCGGGCATTTCCTTGGGGGGTCGGTCCGAGGTCAGGACGATCTGCTTCTTGGCCTCGTAGAGGGTATTGAACGTGTGAAAGAACTCCTCCTGGGTGGCTTCCTTTCCCTCCAGGAAGTGCACGTCGTCGACCAGGAAGAGATCTACATCGTTACGGTACCGCCGCCGCAGCTCCGGCATGGTGCGAGAGTGGATGCTCTCGATGACTTCGTTGATGAATTGCTCGGCGCCGACGTACAGAACCCGCACCGAGGGGCTGCGCCGGGTGACGATATGGCCGATGGCCTGCATCAAGTGGGTCTTGCCGAGCCCGGTGGCCCCGTAAATAAAGAGGGGGTTGTAGAGCTTTCCAGGGGCCTCTGCGACGGCGTGCGCGGCCGCCGCGGCGAGTTCGTTCGACTTGCCGATGACGAAATTCTCGAAGGTGTAGCGCTCGTTGAGCGGCTGCGCGGGCGCGTTGGCCGCGGCCGCGGAGTTGCCGGCGGGAATCGGCGCGACGAAAAAATCCATCTGAGGGCGCTGCAGCCGATCCTCATCGACGCGGAAGACGACGGACACGGGGCGCCCCAAGGCGCGCTCGGCGAGCCGCGCGAAGAGGCCGGAGTTCTTCGCCTCGTTCCATTGCACGGCAAACTCGTCGGGGACACCCAGGATCAGGCGGTCGCTCTCGAGGGCAACCGGTTTGGCGGGCTCAACCCATGCCTTGAAATCCTTTTCGGGGATTTCGCGCCGGGCGTCGTCCAGGATGCGTGTCCAAGCCTCTTTGAGCGACAGCTGCATGCCGATCGTTCGGTCGGATGACAGTAGGGATGTTGTTGGGGGAGGCGAAGCTACGACACGCTTGTGGAAAAGTCAACCTTGACCGAAACGGGTTCGGGCGGCTAACTTTGCGGGCTCATTGGAGGCCAAGGATTTCGTATGCAGCCGACATATCGTCCTCGCAATCGCAAGCGAATCAACCG
>JANNGX010000042.1:0-1819 GCA_031404115.1 Gemmatimonadales bacterium
CCATAGAAGCGGCCGAGCTGGTCCTTCCAGAACACCTGCCACTTGGTGAGCACCAGCTTTTCCAGCTCGCGGTGCGCCGCAATGAGCAGGAGCGCCGCCCCCGCCTCGAAACCGATCCGCCCCTTGATGCCGAGCGCGGTCTCGCCGACGTGGATGTTGCGGCCGAGACCATACTCGGCGGAGCGCGCCGAGAGTGCGGCGATGAGGTCGGGCCCGGAGAGCGCCGTGCCGTCGAGTGAGACCGGGACGCCTTCCTTCCAGCCGATCTCGATATCCGCGGGGGCCGGAGCCTTCACCGGCGGATCGAGCAGCTCGGCGGGAGGCCCGGCCCAGGTGTCGTGGGTCCAGCCGCCGCCCCAAGTGGTGCCCCAGAGCCCCGCGTTGATGCTGTAGGCCGAGGCTTTGGCGGGCACCGGGAGCTTGCGCGCGGTGAGGTAGGCGATGGCCTGGTCCCGGGTGAGCGCCTCGTCGCGGATCGGGGTGACGATGGCCATCTCGGGGGCGAGGACCCGGAGCGCGATGTCGAAGCGAACCTGGTCGTTGCCGGCGCCGGTGGATCCGTGCGCCACCGCCTTGGCGCCGATCTGCCGGGCCACCTCGATAACGGACAGGGCCTGCTGGGTCCGCTCCGCGCTGACCGAGAGGGGATAGACCTCCCCGCGGAGGACGTTGCCCTGGATCAGGTAGGTGACGAACCGGGAGAAGACCTGCTCGCGAGCGTCCACTTCGTGGTGATCCGCGGCGCCCACGGCGAGCGCCTGGGTCCGGATGGCGGCGCGCTCCGCGTCGGAGGCGCCGCCGGTGTTGACGTATACGGTATGCACGGCGTAGCCCTGCTCGGTGAGCCGGGGCACGCAGTACGAGGTGTCGAGCCCACCCGAGAAGGCCAGGGCCAGATGGTTATTCTGCATATTGCATAATTATGCAGAATCGACCCGTGAACGCAAGGGGTGGACCGCCCGGAGTCCTACGACTCCGCGCTGCGCGGCGGCAGCAGCCGCCCGAAGACGCCGCCCACCAGGCCCGCCACGACGCCGGTGACGGTGGCAATGGCGACCGTCTGCATCTCGGCTCCCGCCGCGGCGCCGGCGATGACCGCCGCGATGGATCCGATCAGGCTGCTGCCGCCGCCGACCAGCGCGCCGCCCCGCAGCGACGTGCCGATCGGCACCCCGGGCGAACGGCGGGAAAAGCGGGAGCCGGCCAGCGCGGAGATGGCCGTGCCTGCGATCGGATAGAAATTGCCCGCCTGCCCCAGCGCCGGCACCAGCGTGCCGACCACCACCATGATGATCTGAAGCACGGCACCGACAATCAGAGACGAAACCAGCGGCGACTTGCCCATTACGGCACCGTCGCCATGCACTCGATCTCGACCCGGCCGTTCAGGGCCAGTCCGCTCGCCCCCATCGCGCTCCGGGCCGGGCGATGCGTCGGGAAGAACGTCACGTACACCACGTTCATCCGGCCCCACTCGGCGATGTCGGCCAGCATGACGAGGCACTTCACCACCCGGTCCATGCTGGAGCCGTTGGCCTCGAGCAGCCGCTTGATGTTGGTCATGGTCTGGCGGGTTTCCGCCTCGATGCCGCCGGCCACCAGTTTGCTGGTGCTGTCAGTGCCGAGCTGGCCGGAGAGGTAGAGCATGTGGCCGACCCGCACCGCGGACGAGAACGGTAGCGCGGCAGCGGCGCCGGTGGGCACGATGTACTTGACCTCGGGCGCCTTGTCCTGGGCGGCGAGGGGGGCGGCGAGGAGCAGCAGCGGGAGCGAGAGACGGTAGTTCATGGGTCGGAGCTTTCTAGGGTGGAAGAAGTGG
>JANNGX010000043.1:0-1689 GCA_031404115.1 Gemmatimonadales bacterium
GTGCTCGACGCGCTCTCCGGTCGGATTTTCGTGGCCCACAACGCCCGCTTCGACTGGGGTTTCGTCTCGTCCGAGCTCCGCCGGGCCCGGGACGTGCGCCTCGACGGGCCCCGGCTCTGTACCGTCCGGCTGGCCCGTCGCCTGGTTCCCTCGGCCCAGTCCTGCTCGCTGGGCGCCCTCGCCTATCATTTTGCCTTCGAGAACCCGGCCCGCCACCGCGCCGCTGGAGACGCGCTGGTGACCGCCCAACTGCTCCACCGGCTGATGGGGCTGGCCCGGGACACCGGGGCTCGGACCCTGACCGACCTGGAGGTGCTCCAGGGGCCGCAGCGCCGAGCCAGGAGGAAGCAGCGGCGGGAACCGCCCGATGCAACCGCATAACAAATAGATTATGTCTCTTATCCACACCTTCCAGCTTGGCTCCTTCCGCTGCCACTCGTTAGAGGCTGGTACCCAACGACTTGATGGCGGCGCGATGTTTGGCGTTGTCCCCAAGCCACTGTGGTCCAAACGCATCACGCCGGACGACCGGAACCGCATTCCCCTGGCGATGCGGTGCCTCCTGATCGAGCATCCTGATGGACTCGTCCTGGTCGACTCGGGGCTCGGCAACAAGGAAGACGCGAAGTTCTGCGACATTTACGGCGTCCACAACGCCGGCCCCGGCGGCCGGACCCAGCTTGAGGCCGCCTTTGCCGAAGCGGGCCACGCTCCTGATGACGTGAAATGGGTGATCAACACCCATCTGCACTTCGACCACGCCGGGGGGAATACCTGGGAGGAGCAGGACGCCAACGGCGTCGCGGTGGGTGGGCCCCGGCTCACGTTTCCCAACGCCACCTACGTGGTGCAATGGGGCGATCTGGACTTCGGTCGGCATCCCAACGAACGAACCCGCGCCTCCTACCTTCCCGACAACTTTGAGCCGGTGGCGGAGGCGGGAAAGTGGAAGCTGCTCCATGGGGACGTGGACGTGCTGTCGGGCATCGCGGTGCGGGTCACCCCGGGACACGTTCCCTACCATCAGAGCGTGCTGCTCCGGAGCGGGGGCGAAACCCTCTTCTACCTCGCCGATGTGATGCCGACCCGGCACCACCTCCCGCTTCCCTGGATCATGGGCTACGATCTGGAGCCCCTGCGCACCCTGGAATCGAAACGCAAGCTGGTCCGCGAGGCGATGGACGAGGGCTGGTGGCTCTTCTTCGAGCACGACCCGGACGTCGTGATGGGTCGACTGGGCGAAGGAGAGAAGGGGCCCGAGCTGGCGAGCCCCGTTTCCAGGCCAGTGACCAGTGACCAGTGAGCAGAAAGCAGAAAGCGGTGAGCAGTTACCGGTCACCGGTCACCGGTCACCATAAGCGAGGCTCCATGCGCCTGTCCTTATCTCGTCTCGGCTTCGGTCTCCTCATGACACCTCCCGTGCTGGACGCCCAGCGCACCGCCAAGCCCCCGCTGCACGGTCGCCACTGGATGGCCCTCACCGGCAAGCCCCTCGGCGCCACCGCCGGTGCCATGATCTTTTCCCGGGGTGGCAACGCCGTCGACGCCGCCTGCGCCATGCTCGCCGCGGTGACGACCTTGTGGGATGTGCTCTCGTGGGGGGGCGAGACCCAGGCGCTTGATCGACGAGCTGCTCGGCGTCTTATACAGCAATCCGCGCGGCTCGGAGCTCGTCGCGGATCGCCATGC
>JANNGX010000044.1:0-4176 GCA_031404115.1 Gemmatimonadales bacterium
CGTGTCGGTCAGTTCCCAGGCGGACACAGAACGGGCGGATCTGGCCCGGGAGCGCGACGAACTGGCGACCTCGCCCGAGACCGAACGAGCCGAGCTGGCGGGCATATACCGGGGCCGGGGCCTCAGTCCGGACCTCGCCGCTCAGGTTGCCGATCAACTCATGGCCCACGACGCCATGGGGGCGCACGCCCGGGACGAGCTCGGCATTCACGAGATGACGCGCGCGCGCCCGATTCAGGCAGCCGTGGCATCCGCAACCGCCTTTGCCGTCGGCGCAGCGCCACCGGTCTTGCTCGCCGGCGTGTTGCCAGCCACGAGACTGACGTCGGGAATTGGGGCGGTTACCCTGGGGCTCCTCCTTGTCCTCGGCGGTGTGGCGGCGCGGGTGGGCGGGGCGGCCATCACTCGCGGCGCACTGCGTGTCGCGTTCTGGGGTGCCGTGGCGATGGCGTGCTCGGCCGCCGTGGGGCGACTGTTCGGGGCTGTAGTCTAGCGCGGGTGTCGGGATGCCACCTGACGGACACCGACCTGTCACGCGCACACCTCTACGTCAACGTGAACCAGGAGTCGCCATGGATACCATGTTGTTCACCGGGCGCAGTCTCTGGACGATGATCCATGGCATGGCCTTGGGTGGAGGTGCGCTGATGGGGCTAGCCGCTGCCCTGTTCTCCGTGCGAGCCATGAGTGCAGCCAATGCTTCGGATACCGCGGCGCAGAGGGAGTCGCGTTACCTGGCCTGGCTGACGGTGGGTGTCGCCGTGCTGCTGTGGCTGACCGTGCTCGTGGGGACCTACATCACCTTCCCGCCCTACCGCGCCACGCCACCCGAAGGCCTCCTCGATCTGAGCCGGTATCCCAGATCCCTGATTCAATCGAACCCCGGTACCGCGTGGCTCCATGGGTTCGGGATGGAGCTCAAGGAACACGCCCCCTGGATCGCCGCAATGCTGGCGACCGCGGTCGCTTTCGTCAGCGTCCGGTACCGTTCAAAGCTGCTCGGCGACGCCCGGTTGCGCAGCATGACGACGGCGCTGCTGGCGATCTGTTTCCTGCTGGTGTCCCTCGCGGCGCTGCTGGGTGTATTCATCAACAAGGTTGCTCCACTCGAGTAACCATGGAAAGGGCTTGAACATGGCCGCCAGTGAAGACAGCAAGGGAGAAGTCGCAAACGGCGCCGCGATGGCTGCGTTCCTGGGAGCCGGGATCGGCGCGTTCGCCATGGGCCTGATGGTGATCCTCAACGAGGCCGGGCTATTCGCCGCGCCGGCTCTGTACGCGCCGGCTGGTGGCGTGTCAGGTCGTACGACATTTGCCGCACTGATCTGGGTGATCGGGTGGGTGGTGTTGCACCGCCGCTGGAGGGGCCGCCAGATCGAGTCGCGGAGGGTGCACGCCGCTACCATGCTCTTGATCGGCTTGGGCGTGCTTCTGATCTTTCCACCGGTCTGGAAGCTCCTGTGATCACAAGGTCAACTCCGGCAGGAGGTCCATGCTCCATGCGCATACCCGGTACGACCATCGCCCTGCTGGTGCTTCTCGTCGTCCCCACCCAGGCCCAGACCCAGCGAGTCGGTACCGTCGACTTCGCGACCTCCTGCCACGCCGCCGTTCAACCGGATTTCAACCGGGCCGTGGCGCTGCTCCACTCCTTCGCCTTCTCCGCGGCGAGCGAGCGATTCAACGTCGTGTTGCGCGGTGATCCCCGGTGCGCGATGGCCTGGTGGGGTCTCGCCCTCACTGCCTGGGCCAACCCCTTCGCCGCCGGGATCAAGTCCGCCGAGCAGATCCAGCGCGGGCTCGACGCGGTCACCCGCGCCCGCTCGACTGGAAGGCCGACCGCCCGCGAGTCCCGCTATATCGAGGCAGCCGCCCGCTTGTACGAGCACGCGGATTCGGTGCCGCAGCGCGCCCGCCTTCTCTCCTACCGCGACGCGATGGCCGCGCTGGCCGCGGGTGAACCGGACGACACCGAGGCCGCGATATTTCACGCGCTTGCGCTTGCGATCTCGGCCGACCCAGCCGACAAGACCTACGCGAGCCAGCTCGCCGCGGGCGCCACGCTCGAACGACTCTCCGCCACGCTGCCGGACCATCCCGGTCTTGCCCACTACATCATCCACAGCTACGACGTGCCGCCCCTCGCGGGTCGCGCGCTCGGCGCTGCCGCCCGCTATGCCCGTATTGCGCCCGCGATATCGCATGCGCTCCATATGCCCTCGCACACCTACACCCGCGTCGGCGATTGGCGGCGGTCCATCGACGCGAATGTCACCTCGGCCAAAGCCGCGCGCCGAGAGGGCGCCACCGCCGAGCAGCTCCACAGCGCCGACTATCGCACCTACGCCTACCTCCAACTGGGGCAGGACGTTGCCGCCCGGCGAATCCTCACGGCGCTCCCCCGCCGTCGCCCGGCGCCTCGATCCCAAGGCGATCGGGACCGGTGGATCGCCCGCCGCCGGGTACTTCGCCATCGCGGCGATCCCCGCGCGCTACGCGCTGGAGCGGGGCGCCTGGGCCGACGCGGCCCGGCTCGAGCTGCGGCCCAGTCCGGTGCCCTTCGCCGATGCGGTGACCTGGTTTGCCCGGGCGCTCGGCGCGGCGCGCAGTGGGGATACCGCGGGCGCGCGGACCGCCATCGCCGCGCTCCAGGGCATCCGCGAGCGGCTGGTACAGTCACGCGAGGCCTACTGGAGCGAGCAGATCGAGATCCAGCGCGCCGCCGCGGCAGCCTGGCATGCGTTCGCCCTCGGAAGGAAGGACGAGGCATTGGCCGGGATGCGCGCGGCGGCTGAGCGTGAGGATGCGACCGAGAAGAACGCCATTACACCCGGTCCGCTGGCCCCCGCCCGAGAGCTGCTGGGCGAGATGCTCCTGGCCTCGAACCAGCCCGCGCAGGCACTCGAAGCGTTCGAAGCCACGCTGCGGCACGAGCCGAACCGCTTCCGCGCCCTCGCCGGAGCGGCGAGGGCGGCCAAGGCAGCCGGAGCCCGGGCCACGGCCGTCACATACTACGCGGCATTGCTGAAGCTTGGCGCCCACGCGGACCGGCCCCGGCGGGCGGAGCTGGTGGAAGCCGCGAGAGAAGTACGGAGGCCGTGAGCCGATCGCGTGACCCCGCCCGAAGTCTGGCTACGTGGCCCCATCGACGGCATTCAGCCGCATCTTCAGCCGGCGGCTCATGCGCTGCGCCAGGTCCGTGAGGACGTCGAGCCCCTCGTCCTCGACCTCTTGCCCGCCCAGCTCTGGGCCCGTCCCGGCGGCGCGGCCTCGATCGGCTTTCACCTGGCCCATCTGCCGGGCAGCGTGGACCGGCTGCTCACCTACTCCCGCGGAGCAAGCCTGACCGCGGACCAGTTGGCGGTACTGGCCGCCGAGCGAACCGTCCACGAGGATCGCCCCGCTCTGTCCCGGTTGCTGGAGCGGTTCACGATGGGCCTGGATGGCGCGATCGACTATCTGCGGACCGTCCCGGCCGAGAGCCTCCTGATGCCCCGTGAAGTGGGCCGCCAGCGGCTGCCGTCAAACACAATTGGCCTGATTTTCCATGCTGCGGAGCATTCCTCCCGGCACGCCGGACAGATCGTGACCCTCGCCAGAATCGTTCGGGCCTAGGTTCCCGGTATCTTTGCCTTGATGCACAGACTCCGAACGCTGATCGGCCGACCCGCCACCGGCAAGTCTCACATCGAGTTCGGGATGCTGCGGCTGATCACCGTCACCGAAGCCGGGAAGTGAGCCGATAAAGGAGCCAGGCATGCCAATGTCTCGACACGCCATCATCGCCATAGTGCTCGGGGCCGGAGCGGGGATCCCCACATCCGCCGCGTCCCAGTCGGTCCAGTACCACTCCCCGGCGGGCGTCGAGGATCGCTCCCAGCCCGATACCGGCGCGATCGCCCGGGCCAGGAGCGCGCTCGCCGCCGACCCGCGCAATGTGGATTTGATCGTCCGGCTCGGCGTGGCCCAGTCGGGGGTCCGGCAGTTCCGCGAGGCCGTCGAGACGTTTACCACCGGACTGGACATCGCACCCACCAATGCGATGCTCTACCGCTGGCGCGGCCCCCGCTACCTCGCGGTACGCGAAGTCGATAAGGCGATGGCCGACCTCACCAAGGGCAACCGCCTCGACAGCACCAACTACGGGGTCTGGTATCACCTGGGCATTGTCCGGTA
>JANNGX010000045.1:0-5441 GCA_031404115.1 Gemmatimonadales bacterium
CCAGCGATATCCGGCCATGAGGGCGGAGTCCAAGGGTCCGGTCGACGTCACCGCCAGGGGGCTATGCTCCCGAGGCAACCTCCCGTCGGGCCGGCCGGATAAAATCGCAAGGGCGGCGGGCAGCGACAGGAACAGGACTGCACGAGAGGAATGCATGCGCAGGCTCGGTGAGAGAAGTCGGGATCGGGGCATGTACGGCTGGGGTGTGGTGTGCTCCTGATAACTTGGCCTCCAGACCGGGATGAGGCAACCGGAGGGGGCGCTCATCGCTCCAGCGCGTCGGGCAGCCTTATCCCCGGCCCGCCAGGTATCCCGCGCCTGCCGCGGCGGCGGACAAGAACGCGCCCCACGCCAGGTCGGCCACGGCGACCGGGACGGGGACCCCGCGGATCAGCAGAACAGGGCCGCCGGCCCCCAGCGCACGTCGGGACGCAGCAGCGGGCCCATATATTTCGCATAGAATCCTTTCGCGATCACGCCGAGCCACAGCATGTCAAGCGCGAGCATTACGGCGCCGACCGCAGCGTAGGATTTCAGAAATGGCATCTGGGGGTACTTGGTCGAGGTTACGAGGGTGTCCAGCCCCCCGTAACTTGGCCCCCGGCCGGGCGGAGGCAACAGGGTAAGTTTCTCGCATGCGACGCGCCCTCCTCGTCCTGCCTCTCGCGCTGGCCGCCTCGACACCAGTCAGGCCCGAGTCCTCGTCGAATCACTCCCCGCGCACCGCCGAGGCGGACACGCCGTGCACCGCGGACAGTACCGCTCCCGCACCTAGTCGTGATCTCTACTGCATCGACCTCGAGCCGATTCCAGCCCTCGAGGGGATCACCGCGACTTTTGAACTCAATCGTATACCCTCACCTTTCGGCGTCAATGTCACCCGCGACGGTCGCCAGGTCTACGCCCCGGTGCTCCGGGTGATGGGGTTGCCGGAGCCGGCTGCCTTCTCCCCCGGCGCGCGCGTCTGGATCGCCTGGATAGCCACTCAGCAGCTCTATCCGACTCGCAAGCTGGGCGTGGTGGGCAATGGGCGCCATACCCTGCCCACGATAGACTGGTCGAAATTCTTGATTCTGGTCACCGCCGAATCCTCGAGCAACGTGGGGGAGCCGGATGGGCGAGTCGCGCTGCGCGGGTTCTCACCGAGCTCCCGAATGCAGCCGCCGGACCTGTCGGAATTCCTCTACGGCGCAGCACCGGTAACCATCCCTGGAGTTCCAGGTCCGGGCGCGGCAGGCACCGACCACACGGAGCACGCGGGGGAGCCGCCGCCAAGCGGCACGACCTTCTGGATCCACCCGCCGGTTCCCGCCGGAGTGGCCATGATGCCCGCGGAGATGCTGCTGCCGGTTCCCGCCGCGAGCCCGTTCCTGCCGTCGGAGGCGCGGGCCGACCCGATTCCCGATGCCAGGCCCCGGGAAGTCGTGCGCCTCGAGGACGGTGAGACGCTGGTGCTTTCGGCCCAGCCGGTCCGGCAGACGGTGCGGGGCCATTCGTTCGTCGGCTACGGATACAACGGCCAGGTGCCCGGTCCCCTGATCTGGGCCACGCAGGGAAGTACCATCCACGTCCGGTACCGCAACCGGATCGAGTGGCCCAGCACGGTGCACTGGCACGGCGTGCGCCTCACCAACCGCTTCGACGGCGCCGAGGGGCTCACCCAGGACGCCGTGCCTCCCGGGGGCGATTTCGACTATGCGGTGCACCTCCCCGACGCCGGACTTTTCTGGTATCACCCGCACCGCCGCGACGATATTCTGAGGGATCTCGGGCTCTACGGAAACCTGCTGGTGAGCCCTTCCCGTGAGGAGCTTGGTCCGGTCAATCGCGAGGAAGTGCTGATGCTGGACGACCTCGAGCTGGCGCGCCAGGGGCTGGTTCCCTACGGGCGGGAGCGCACCACGCACGCGCTCATGGGACGCTTCGGCAACGTGGTGCTGCTAAACGGTCGCGCGGACTGGTCCCTGGA
Source organism: Gemmatimonadales bacterium (assembly GCA_031404115.1). Lineage (GTDB taxonomy): Bacteria > Gemmatimonadota > Gemmatimonadetes > Gemmatimonadales > GWC2-71-9 > JABFSM01. The sequence goes on from JANNGX010000045.1 coordinate 1,970, forward strand.
CCTGCAACGCGGCGAGGTGGTGCGTTTCCTGCTGACCAACGTCTCGAATGTGCGGACCTTCAACGTCTCGTTCGGGCGCGCGCGAATCAAGCTGCTCGGCTCGGACCTGAGCAACTTCGAGCGCGAGGAGTGGGTCGAGAGCGTTGTCGTGGCTCCCGCTGAGCGCTACCTCGTCGACGTGCGCTTCATGGATGCGGGGAAGGTGGCCATCGAGAACCGGGTGCTCGCGATCGACCACGTGTTTGGCCGCTTCTTTCCCCAGGTAGATACGCTCGGTGTCGTGCTCGTGCACGACCGTCCGGCCCAGCCGGACTACGGCGAGGCGTTCGGCGCCACCCGCGAACATGGGGGCGTCATCACCGGCATCGACCGCTTCCGCAAGGACTTCGATCGGCCGCCGGACCGCTCACTCGTGGTGCGCATGGAAACCAAGGGCCTGCCGTTCGTCGTCGACCGGTTCCTCCGCATCGACTCGGTCTACTTCCACCCGGTCGAGTGGAGCGGCACCATGCCGATGATGAACTGGAACTCCACCTCCAGCGAGGTGCAGTGGATCCTGGAGGAGCCCGGCACCGGCCGCCGGAACATGGATATCAAGTGGGATTTCACGGTGGGAAGCACGGTGAAGATCCGGATCGCCAATCTGCGCCACACCCTGCATGCCATGCAGCACCCGATTCACTTTCACGGACAGCGTTTCCTGGTGCTCACGCAGAACGGCGTTCGCAACTCGAATCTGGCGTGGAAGGATACCTTTCTGTTGCCTGCCGGCGGCTCGGCCGACATTCTCCTCGAGGTCTCGAATCCGGGTACCTGGATGGCGCACTGCCACATCTCGGAGCACCTGGAATCCGGCATGATGCTGACGTTCACGGCACGATGAACTCGCGAAACCCTTTGGAGGTTCCATGCGATTCCGCCGAGTCGTAGTTCCCGCGCTGGCCCTGATCGGCTCCGGCGGTGTCCTGCAGACGACTGTCGCCCAGCGTGCCGGTTCGATGGGTGACGCGGTACGGGCCGTCGTGACCGCCGATGCGACCATGATTGTCCTGACCCACGTCAAGCTGATCGACGGCACCGGCAAGCCGGCGCGCGACGATCAAACGGTGGTGATCATCAACGGTCGAATCACCGCCGTCGGCAAGGCCAGCGAAGTGAAGGCCCCGGCCGGCGCCAGCGTCATCGACCTCTCGGGTCACACCCTGATCCCCGGCATCATCGGTCTCCACGATCATCTGTACTACACCTCGGCCGGCGGGCGCTCGGCGCAGCTCACCTTTACAGCGCCCCGGCTCTACCTCGGCGCCGGCGTGACGACTGTGCGCACGACCGGAAGCCGGGCGCCGTACGCGGAGCTCAATCTCAAGGCGGAGGTGGAGAAAGGCCGCGTGCCCGGACCCCGCATCCACGTCACCGCGCCGTATATCACCGGCGGCGACGGCATGACCACGATGACCCTGCTGGAGACCCCCGAGCAGGCGACGCGATTCGTGGCGTACTGGGCCAGGGAGGGCGCGACCTGGCTCAAGGCCTACACCAACATCCGCCGCGCCGAGCTGAGGGCCGCCATCATCGAGGCGCACCGGCAGGGGATCAAGGTGACTGGCCATCTCTGCTCGGTGAGCTACATCGAGGCGGTCGGGCTCGGCATCGACGGCCTCGAGCACGGCATGTTCGCCAACTCGGACTATGCATTGAACAAACAACCGGACGTTTGTCCCGAGGAGATGATCGCGGCCGGTTCGGCGATGAAGGCAACCGATCCCGCGGTGCAGCGGACCTTCAAGGCCATGATCGACAAGAAGGTACCGATGACGTCGACACTCGCGGTCTACGAGCTGTTTGTGCCCAATCGTCCCACTCGGGATCCCCGCGCCCTGGAGGCGATGGCGCCCGAGGTGCGCGACGACTACCTCCGCGCACGGCAGCAGATCGACAGCGCCGGGCAGTCCCGTTTTACCCTCGAGGTATTTCGGAACGGAATGGCGTACGAGCGGGCGTTCGTCGCGGCGGGCGGCCTCCTCGCGGCCGGCGTGGATCCCACCGGTAACGGCGGGGCATTGCCCGGCTACGGGGACCAACGCAACTACGAATTGCTGAGCGAGGCCGGGTTTACCCCGGAGCAGGTGGTCCAGATCATGACGCTGAACGGCGCCAGGATCCTCGGTGTGGACAAGGACCTGGGTTCGGTAGAGGAAGGCAAGATTGCGGATCTGGTCGTGGTCCGTGGCGACCTCGTCGCCAATCCCGCCGTAATCCAGCAGGTCGTTACGGTTTTCAAGGACGGAATCGGATACGACTCGGCCAAGCTGTTCGCCCTGGTAAAGGGTCGGGTCGGGATCAACTGATCAGCGGCCCCATGAGCACCGCTGAGGCATCTTCGCGCCGGCCGGCGCCGCGGGCTTCGTTCGTCCGGTTCGAGCGGGGCGACATCGAGCAGTCGATCCCGCGTCGTTTCGAGCGGCAGGCGGATGAACATCCCGCCCGCCTCGCTGTCCAGTGCGGTCACGAGACATGGACTTATTCCGCCCTTGACCGCGCCGCCAACCGAGTGGCCCACGCGCTATCGCCGGTGCCGGGGTCGGATGCTCCACCTGTCGTGCTGCTGATCGAACAGAGCACGGCGCTGGTGTCGGCCATTCTCGGTGTCCTCAAGGCGGGGGGCGTTTACGTCCCGCTGGAGACCTGGCATACGCCAGAATACGTCGCCGGAGTGGTGGGGGAATCCGGCGCCATGCTCATCCTGGCCGACGCGGCGGGGGCCGCGCTCGCCGCGACGCTGCCTCCCCCGGTCACAACGCTCCGCGTCGACCATCTCCTCCGGGGAAACGGCTCCACGGATCGGCTAATGCACCCGGTGTCACCGCTGGCACCGGCCTACATCTATTACACCTCCGGCTCGACCGGGCGGCCCAAGGGCGTCATCGACACCCACCAGAACGTGCTGCACAACGTGATGCGATACACCAACAGCCTGGGCATCGACCGGAACGACCGGCTCACCCTGCTGCAATCACCCAGCTTCAGCGGCGCGGTCTCGAGCATGTTCGGCGCCCTGCTGAACGGCGCCGCAGTTTTCCCCTACGACCTGCGCCGCCTCGGCACGGCCGGGCTCGCCGCATGGGTGGTGCGCGAGCGCATCAGCATCTATCACTCCGTACCCGCCATTTTCCGCCTCGCCGCGGAGGGCGTCACCTCCTTTCCGGACCTGCGCCTCATTCGGCTCGAAGGGGACCAGATGTCACGCCGGGACTGGGCCGTGTTCCATGCGCGGTTCCCGGTGGGCTGCGTCCTCGTCAATGGACTTGGCGCCACCGAGTGCGGCCTGGTCCGGCAATTCTTCATCGACGCGGCGGTCACTCCCGCAGAGGGCGTCGTCCCCGTCGGGTATCCGGTCGAGGACATGGACGTGCGGATCGTCGACGAGGCGGGTCGGCCGGTCGAAGCGGGTGAGGTGGGGACCATCGCCGTG
>JANNGX010000046.1:0-10508 GCA_031404115.1 Gemmatimonadales bacterium
TACGGAGCTCCCGGTCCGAGACGATCCGGCCCAGCGCACCGGAGCTGGTGGCGGGCTGGGCGATCTCGGTCACCGACGTGATCGGGGGAGGCCGCTTCTCGAGGGTGAAGGACACGGTGCTGCTGCGACCGGAGGCCACCACGATGCCCAGGCGCCGCACCGGCTGATAGCCGACGACCTCGACCAGGATTCGATAGGTTCCCGGCAGCATCATCCGGACGCTGAAGGTTCCATCGTCCCGGGTTTCGAGGTTGCGCACGGTCGACCCGGTACCGCTTTCAATGGTCACCGAGGCGCCCGAGAGCGGCTCACCATTGGTGTCCAGCACAGTGCCCCGCAGGGCCCCGGCGGTGGTACTCTGGGCCACGACTGATGGGCTTCGTGATACCGAGGCCAAGAGGACTCCGAGCGCTATGACGCAGACTCGTCTGATCATGCGTTTCCGCACGCCTGACATTCGGTATCCTGGTCTAAAGAGTTGGGGTCGAAAGCTCTTGAAACAGTCACATATATACTGCAGAATGGATGCCACATTGCCCGGGCCGTGTACGAGAGGTTTAAGCAACACTCTGCTCCCAAAACGAGGCTCGGCGCCACAGAGTGCAGCAAAGATACAACAGTTCCCGCCGGGCCATCGGCCTCACTAGACTTTAGATCGTGCCCCCGGTCCCCTTTCGCCACCGCATCCTCCTCACCCTCCTGTTGCTGGGGGCGCTGCCCTCGGCGATCCTGGTGGCGGGGTGGGCCGCTACGCTCCTCCGTTTCAACCCCGCCAAGGCCAGTCAGGCGGCGCTCAAACCGGTGGTGGAGACCGGCCGGGACCTCCTCCGGGTGCTGGACACCACCCAGCTGAGTCCGGCCGAACATCGGGCCTTGCAGGTCCACGTCCGGGCCATCGAGAGCACCTACATTTTCTCGGTCCAGGGGTTCGAGTACAGCAGACTGAAGACGGTAGGCCTGGCGCTCGCGGTATCGGTGCTCGGCGTCCTCCTCCTGTATGCCGCAGTGCTCCTGTCCCGCAGCATCTCGCGGCAGCTGGCCACGCCGATCGACGAGCTGGTCGGATGGATGAGCCGTATCCGGCGGCACGAGGGCCTTCCCCCCGAAGAAGACCGTGGAGGCGCACCTGAATTCGCGGTGCTCCGGAGCGCGCTGCACGAAACCGCCGCCTCGCTGCAGCAGGCCCGCTCGGCGGAGCTCGAGTCGGAGCGGTTGCGCGCATTTCGCGAGGTGGCCCGCCGGGTGGCTCACGAGATGAAGAATCCTCTCACACCGGTGCGCTTTGCCATCGGGCAGCTCGATCGTTCGGCGACCGCCGACCAGCACGAGGCGCTGGACGTGTTGCGGATAGAAACCGCCCGGCTGGAGCACCTGGCGCGTGACTTTGCCAATCTGGGCCGGCTGCCCGAGGGCCCCGCCGCGGATGTCGACCTGGGCGAGCTGCTCGGTGAACTGCTCCGCACCTCGCTGCCCGATACCATGCGGGAGACCTTGACGGTGGACGCGTCGGCACCGCATATCGCCGGACACTACGACCCGTTGCGCCGCGCCTTCAGCAACCTGATCCGGAACGCAGTGGAGGCGTGTGGGGGGGTGGGCGATCTGGACGTCACCGTCTCCTCCGACGGCGACGGTGTGCGGGTGGCCCTCATCGATCACGGCCCCGGGGTGTCCGCCGAGCGGCGGAGCCGGATTTTCGAACCGTACGTCACCGACAAGCTCGAGGGCACCGGTCTGGGCCTCGCCATCGTGAAGCAGGCGGTGGATTTTCATCACGGCACCATCGAGGTCACCGAAACCCCGAAGGGCGGCGCTACGTTTACCGTGCGCCTTCCCCGGCAGCCCGCCAGTCTCCCCAGACCCGTTGTCCCACGACCCAATGTGGATCGCCGCGTTGCCGACCGGCGCCGGAGGCATGAATGAAGCCGAGGGTATTGATCGTCGACGACGAGGCCAACATCCGCCGGATGCTTGCCGCGCTGCTCAAATCCGAGGGTTTCGAGACCGAGGAGGCGCCCAACGGCAACGCCGCGCTGCTCCAGCTCGACCGGCTCCACCCCGACGCGGTTCTGCTCGATCTGCAGATGCCGCCGGGGCCCGACGGACTGGAGACGCTGCGCCAGGTCCGGGAGCGGGATGCCTGGATTCCCGTCATCATGATGAGCGGGAAGGCGCAGCTCACCGACGCGGTGCAGGCCATCAAGCAGGGCGCCTTTCAATTCCTGGAAAAGCCGCTCACGCCGGAGGCGGTGCTGGTAGCCATCCGCAGCGGACTGGAGCTGACCCGGGCTCGTGCCGAGAACCGGGCGCTGCGCTCCCAGCTTGGCCCCAAAGCGGAGCTGGTGGGCAAGAACGGGAAGATGGACGAGATCCGCGCGCTCATCGGGCAAGTGGCGCCGACCGAGGCCCGGGTCCTCATCATGGGCGAGTCGGGCACCGGCAAGGAACTGGTGGCTCACGCCATCCACCGGGCCAGCCAGCGTTCCGGCCGGCCGTTCATCTCGGTCAATTGCGCGGCGATCCCGCGGGACCTGGTGGAGTCCGAGATGTTCGGCCACGAGCGGGGCGCCTTCACCGGCGCCACCGACCGACGGCTGGGACGGTTCGAACTCGCGGACGGCGGCACCCTGTTCCTCGATGAGGTCGGCGACCTCAACCTCGAAGCGCAGGCCAAGTTGCTGCGGGTGCTCGAGGCCGGTGAAATCCAGCGGCTCGGCGCCGAGCGCACTCAGCGGGTCGATGTGCGGGTGGTGGCCGCGACCAATCAGCGATTGCAGCAGGCGGTGTCGGTAGGATCCTTCCGCGAAGATCTCTATTTCCGGCTCAACGTCTTTCCCCTGGAGCTGCCCCCACTGCGGGAGCGGCTGGACGACCTTCCCGACCTGGTGCTGCACCTGGCCGAGCGGGTCCGACCCCACCAGCCGGCCCGCTTTACCGCGGACGCCGTAACCATGCTTGGCTCCTACGACTGGCCGGGTAATGTGCGCGAGCTGGCCAATGTCGTGGAGCGGCTCTCGATCCTGGGCGGACCCGAGATTGATGCCGCCCTGGTCCGGCAGGTGTTGCCGCGAGCCGGGTCGCTCCGCTTCGACGCACCCAACGTCACCACCGATTCCGGCACGAATTATTCGGTCGCGGATCTGGGCGGGCGCTCGCTCTCCAACGTGCTGGACGACTACGAGCGGGCGTTGATCGGCGCGGCGCTCAAGCGCGCGGCGGGCAACGTGGCGGAGGCCGCCCGTGCGCTCCAGACCGACCGCGCCAACCTGTACCGCCGGATGAAGAGGCTGGGGCTGTGAACAGGGTGACCGGTGCGCGTCGCGCGGCCTGCCTCGTCGCGGCGCTGCTGCTGGCGGGCGCCGCGCAGGCGGCCGCCCAGGACAGCGTGCTCACCATCCGGCCGGAAGCCCGCGCTTCCGATTCGATCCTGCGCGGCAGGCTGCCGCCGGACGTGCTCCAGGAAGTGCTTCGCCACTTCAACGATTCCTCCACCACCCGGATCCCGGGCAGCTTCATGCTGCCGGCGGGCTCGCGCCTCAACGGACCGCTCGCGGTCTTCCGCGGCTCGCTGCGGGTCGCGGGGGTGATCATCGGGCGGGTGACGGTCATCAATGGCGATCTGATCATCGACCCCGGCGCCCGCATCGAAGGCGATGCGCTGGTGGTCGGTGGAACAATCATCGTCGGTCCGGGCGGCTTCCTCATCGGCACCCAGCGGGCCTATCCAATGCCGGCGTTGCTGACCCGGACCGGTAGTGGCCTGCTGATTGTGCGAGAGTTTCCCCAGACGATGGGCGCGCTCACCTCGGCCCGCACCACCGTCACCACCGGCCGTTTCCGCTCCACGCTCGGTATCGAAACCGGCGGCACCTACAACCGGGTGGAGGGCCTGCCGATCATCTTCGGACCCTCGGTCAGCCGTGAAGGGCTCCAGGACGTCGAGGCGAGGCTCGACCTCCGCGGCATTGTCTGGACCGCGCCCGACCGCACCGATCGACGCTCCAACTTCGGGTACCTGGGCCGCCTGGAGTTCCGCTTCGGCGAGCGTCGGCGCCTCACGGTCGGGGGCACCGTCCATCGGGTCATTTCGCCGATCGAAGAACAGCCGCTCAGCCGGACCGAGGCGGCGTGGGCGGCGTTCGGCCTCCAGCGTGACTACCGGGATTTCTTCCAGGCCGAGGGAGTGGCTGGCTACCTGAGCTACGACCTGGGCCGTGGCCTGAGCGCGGGCACCTCGCTCCGGCGCGACGCCGAACGAAGCGTCCCGGCCAACGATCCGATCTCGATGTTTCGCAATGGGGCCTGGCGGCCTAACCCGCTGGTAGACGACGGGCACTATACCACCTCGCGCTTCCACCTCGATATCGATACCCGGAACGACCGGGACAGTCCCACCTCCGGATGGCTGGTGCGGGCCTTCTGGGAACACAGCACCAGCCGCGACGCCGCCCCGCTCACGCTGCCGAACGAAGTCCGGGACCCCATTGCGCCGGGGCGTCATTCCTCCTCGAAGATCTGGGTGGACGCGAGACGGTATGCCCGGCTCGACCCGTCGGTCCGCGCAGCGCTTCACGTGGTGGCCGGAGGGTGGGTCGACGGAGACCCGCTCCCGGTGCAGCGCCGGCTCTCCCTGGGCGGGCCGGATATTCTGCCGGGCTACGGCTTTCGCAGCCTCAATTGCGCTCCAGCCTCCCTGGCCGACGCCGCGCGTCCGGCGCTGTGCGACCGCCTGGTGGCGGCGCAGCTCGAGGTGCGGACGCGCACCCGCATCGGACTGCCGTTCGCCACGCCGGATCCTTACGTGACGGCCCTACAGCGCCTGTTCGGCATCCGGGAGCCGGACATCGTCATCTTCGGCGACCTGGGGAAGGCCTGGATCTCCGGGCAGGGACCTGGGCGGGTCCCCAACGACCGGTTGCCGGCGCTGAACGAATGGTCTGCCAACGTAGGATTTGGATTCGACGCCGGAGGCCTGGGCCTGTATCTCGCGCAGCCGCTGACCGGGGGTGGACCGCTGCTGTTCACCGTCCGGCTGCAGCGCCGGTTCTGATGCGCCGAACCCTGCTCGTCGCACTTGCCCTGGGATGGCTCGTGGCGGCCCCCGCCGCCGCGCAGACGCCGCGCGTGGCGCTCTCGGTTTCGCTCGGGCCCGACAATCTTCCCATGCACGTGCGGCGAGCCCGGGTGCAGGTGCGCGCCCTCCTGACCGACCAGCGCTGGTCCGATGCGCTGGAGCAGCTGTTCCCCATCCGGCTCAGCTACCGGATGGAAATCTGGCGCTCGCGCGACGGCTGGATCGACGAATTTCAGCGGGCCGCCGAATGGTCCACCGTCATCCAGCGGGAACCGCTCCAGGACCAGTACCGGGTCACCCGGCTGCTGCTGTCGGGGCCCGAGGAATTCCGCTTCGCCACCCGAGACCTGCTGGAACAATGGCTGGGGTACACCACCGAGGTGGACGCCCTCCCGGACGGAACCGGCTCCTTCTATTACACCGTGACCCTGACGATCACCGCGCTCTCGAACGAAGACATGGAGGCGTTGGAGCGGTTCCTGGCCGGTCAGCCGACCGCGCCGGCGCAGCCGGAGAACAATTCGATCGGGAAACGGGTCCGGCAGTTCCTGCTTCGGATCGCGGGGTTGCCGTGGGAAGAGCTGGAGGTGCGGTCGGAAAAATTCAGGGTCGCGCCCTGAGTTGGATCACCCGCGAATGGCGCGTAGGGCGGCGGCCCCGTAGAAGTACCGGATGTACTTGGCCTGGGTGGCGGTGAGCCGGCGCACCGCCCAGGTCAGGTGCACGAAATGCGGCTCCACCGGCGCGTGCATCGGATGCATGCCGCACTCGTCCGGAAGCCGGTTGCCCTTCTTCGTGTTGCAGCTGCTGCACGCCGTCACGCAGTTGGTCCATTCATTCCCTCCGCCCCGGCTGATCGGCAGCAGGTGGTCCCGCGTCAGGCACTCGCGCGAGCGGAGCTGCGCCTGAGTCCGGTGGCAGTACTGGCACCGGTAGTCGTCCCGCGCAAAGAGGAACGTGTTGGTGACTTGGCGGCGGAATTTGCGGGGGACGTGGACGAATTTGACGAGGCGGATGATCGCGGGTTTCGGAATCGAAACCCGCGGACTTCTTATCATCTCCCCTGTCTCGGCCTCGACGATCTCGGCCTTGCCGTCAATGACGAGCCGGAGGGCCCGTTTGACGGGCACCATGGTAAGTGGCTCGAAGGACGCGTTGAGCGCAAGACAGCGCACAGTCAGCTCCACTGGGTGAACCCCTGCATTCTACCGACCTTCCCCGTGCGGGATCAAGCGCGGGGCTCCCGTTGATACACCAGCCGACCCCCGAGCACCGTCACGAAGGTGTCACCGGGCGCCGCGGCCAGCACCTCCTCGATCGGGTCGGCATCGGGGTTCAGGGAGCGGTTCCGGGGCGCGATGACCGCCACGTCACCCCATTTGCCGGGGGACAGGCCCCCGATTTCCGACCCAAGACCGATGGCCCGCGCCCCGTCCAACGTGGCCAGGGCAAGCGCCTGGTGTCCCTCGAGCCCGGCCAGTTCACGCGCCGCGCGCGCCTCGGCCAGCAGATCGAGCGCACCCACACTGGCCACCGAGTCGGTGCCCAGGCCGACGCGAATCCCGGCCGCGAGGAGGTTGCCGAGACGCGCGACGCCGTGGCCATGCCGGCGGTTGGAGATCGGACAGTGGGCCACGGCCACCCCGCGATCCGCGAGCGTCGCGAGATCCAGGTCCGAGAGCTGGATGGCGTGGATGCAGAGGGTCTCGGGGCCCAGAACACCGTGCTGGTCGAGCCATTGGACGGGGGAGGGTGAGGACGGTGAGGACGGATGGTGGGCGGCGTCGGTGAGGGGCGGGATCCCGCGTGCCTTCCACCCCTCGGCAAATGGCCCCGTACCCCGAGTCACGAATTCGCTCTCCGCCGGCGACTCGGCGATGTGCACCGCCAGCGGAAGGCCCCCGGCGCGGGCCCATGCCGCGACGCGGGAGTAGAGCGGCCCGCTCACGGTGAACGGCGCGTGGGGGGAGACGCCGAGCCTGATCCGTCCCGACGCGGAGGGTTGCAGCGTCCGCACCCGGGCCGCCAGACCCGCGAAACTCTCCTCCACTTGCGAGGGATGAGGGCCGAACACCTCCTGGTAGACGAGGCCGCTGCCGCCGAGCCCCGCGAGCGCCTGCAGCACCGCGCCGGAATCGCCGGTGTCGGCGATGGTCGTCACGCCGGAGGCCCAGCAATCACGAATGCCGGCCATGGCTGCCTCAAGGAACCCGGCCTGGCTGCGTCGTTCCTTGCGCTCGCGGATGTTCAGGATCCACTCGCGGAACGGCCGGTCCGGCGTCAGGTCCTCGAACCCGGTGAGCTCGAGATGGGTGTGGACGTTGACGAGGCCGGGGATGAGGACGGCGCGCCCGAGGTCGAGTGTCTGCGCGTCGGGAGGGGTGGGAACCGCGGCGTCGGGACCGACGGCGGCGATGCGGCCGTCGGCGCCGATCAGGATCGCGGCATCGTGAATGACGGCGCTTTCAATGGGTACTGCCCACCCGGCGCGGAGCCGGAGCGGCCTCACCACCCGCCGCGGAAGGGGCTGTGCAGCGCGCAGCGCTCGGTCGGCTCGGTACCGGGGTAGTAGTATTCGCGGATCACGCTGGCGCGGGGGCAGAACGGCGTCGCGAGATTGCCGGTGCCCTGGTCGATTTCCGCCTGGATGAGTCCGTCCGGCATGCCCCAGCCCCGCGGGAATTGCCGTCGCTCATACACTTCCTTCATCATCATGGTCCACGCCGGCGCCGCCAGGAGGCCGCCCTGGGCGTTCGCCTTGATCTTGGTCTTCTTGTCGAATCCCATCCAGACCCCGGTGACCAGGTCCGAGGTAAATCCGACGAACCAGACGTCCATGCCATCGTTGGTGGTGCCGGTCTTGCCGCCGGCGGGGAGATCTCTCAACCCCGCCCGGCCAAAGACTCCGGACGCGGTGCCCCGCCGGACCACGTCGCGCAAGCCGTCCAGAATCAGCCAGGCATGCTCCGGATCCATCACCCGCTTTTCCCGTACCTCCGGCTGCCAGACGATGTTGCCGTCGCGATCTTCGACCCGCAGGATGGCCGACGGGGTCGTGAGCACGCCCATGTTGGCGAAGGCGGTGTAGGCGCCCACCAGCTCGATGGGATACACATCGGCGGAGCCGATGAAGATCGACGGTACCCGCGGAATCCTGGTAGTCAGGCCGTAGTTGGCGGCTTCCGCGATGACCGCGTCCTCACCCAGCCTGAGCCCCACCTTCACGGCCACGGTGTTGCGGGACATGCGGAGGGCGTAGCGCATCGTCATCATGCCCTCGAACTTGCTGTCGTAATTCTTGGGCTCCCAAGTGGTCTGATCGGGGATCTCGACGGACACCGGGGAGTCTTCCCAGATCGAGGAAAGCGGGATGCCCGCGCGAATGGCGGCGGCGTACACGAACGGCTTGAAGGTCGAGCCGGCCTGCCGCAGACTCTGGGTGGCCCTGTTGTACTTGTTGTCCTCGAAATCCCGCCCGCCGACCATCGCGCGGATGTAGCCGGTCCGGGCCTCCATCGTCACCATCATTCCCTGCAGATAGGGACTGAACGGCTCGGCACTCGGGTCCGGGGGGGCGTCGCTGCGCTGGTCGATATACTGCCGGTAGGTCTTGTGCGTGTAGGGGCCGGTACCCCCGTCCTCGATGTTCTGGAGTTGGGTTTCCAGTGCCCGCTCGGCCGCCTGCTGGATGTCCAGGTCCAGCGTGGTGTAGATCCGGAATCCCGACTTGTACAGATCGGTACCGAAGCGCGCCTGCAGGATTTGCCGGACGTACTCCACGAAATATTCGGCCACGCCGCTGTAGTCGGAGCGGCTGGACAAGTGGAGGGGATACGACTTCCACGCTTCCGCCGACTCGGGGGACAGCTTGCCCCACTGCTCCATCATGTTGATGACCACATTCCGGCGTCTCACCGCGAGGCGGGGGCTCTTTCGGGGATTGTAGGTCGCGGGGGCCTGCGGCAGGCCGGCCAGCATCGCGGCCTCCGCTACGTTCAGGGACCGGACCGACTTGCCGAAGTAGCGCTGGGCGGCCGCTTCCACGCCGAAGGCCCGGTTGCCAAGGTCGATCTGGTTCAGATAGAGCTCGAGGATCTTGTCCTTGGAGTAGTTCCGCTCGATCTCCAGCGCCATGCGCGATTCGCGAATCTTGCGGGAGATGCCCTTGAAGCCCTTTCGCTGGGTGCGGTCGATGATGTCGGGCCAGAGATTGCCCGCGAGCTGCATCGTGATGGTAGAGAACCCCTGCCGCCGGCCGAACAGCGTGGACTTGATCGCGCCGAAGAAGCGGACCCAGTCGATCCCATGATGCTGGTAGAACCGGCGGTCCTCGACCGCCAGGAAGGCGGCCGCCACGGCGGGTGACATCTGCTTAAGCGGCACCACCGTGCGGCGCTGCAGCCCATAGTCCGTCATCAACCGGCCGTCGGCGGCGTAGAGCTTGGACGCCTGGTCCGGATCGTAGTTGTCGAGCCCCGCGATGGACGGGCAGGCGCCGCCGGCGCAGACCCGCGTCCAGGCCCCGGCCAGCACAGCGGCGCCAAACAGCATGAGCGCGCCGAGGCCGACCAGCAGGTTGCGGCGGCGGCGTGGGGTGTGCCACCAGCGGGTGAGGCGAGCGGGAAGCTTTCGGGGCATGCTCTGGAAGATAAGTGGGGCTCTGGGACGGTGAGCGGTGACCAGTGACCGGTGACCGGTGACTATATTTGGCCCCAATGCCCGACCTTCTCTCGATCCTGACTGAACGCGGCCTCCTTCATGACGCCACCCCGGGCCTGGGCGAGCGGCTGGCCCGAGGTCCGATTACGGCCTACGTGGGGTTCGATCCGACCGCCGATTCGCTCCACGTCGGCAACCTGGTTCCCGTGATGGTACTGCACTGGATCCAGCAACAGGGCGGGACACCCATCGCGCTCGTCGGCGGGGGGACCGCCCTGGTCGGCGATCCGAGCGGCAAGCGGAGCGAGCGTCCCATGCTTTCGGTCGAACAGATTGACGCGAACGCCACCGCCATCGGCGCGCAGTTGGGCCGCTTCCTTTCCTTTGAGGGCACGAACGCCGCCCGACTGCAGAACAACGCCGAATGGCTGCGGCCGCTCGGGCTGATGGAGTTCCTGCGGGACACCGGCAAGCACTTCACCGTCAACTACATGCTCCAGAAGGAATCGGTGCAGTCCCGGATGGATTCCGGGATCTCCTTCACGGAGTTCGGGTACATGCTGGTGCAGGCCTACGACTACCATCATCTCTTCCGGACCGGGGGCTGCGAGCTCCAGGTGGGCGGCAGCGATCAGTGGGGCAACATCACGGCCGGCATCGAACTGATCAGCCGCCGGGAGCAGACCCAGGTGCATGGCCTGGTCTCACCACTGCTCACTACCGCGGCCGGGACCAAGTTCGGCAAGAGCGAAGCGGGCAATATCTGGCTCGATCC
>JANNGX010000047.1:0-17369 GCA_031404115.1 Gemmatimonadales bacterium
TACTGCAGCATGAGCTCCTTGTCGCCCGGTGAGAGCGGGGCAAAAATGAGTACGCTGTCCTGCCGGAACACCAGCGCGTCCGGACTGAACTGGCTCATCCGGTTATCGGCCAGCTCGACGTTCTGGGCCTCCGGTGGCAGCAGGGTGCCCCAGGCGCCGCGGACCGTGTCCGCCGCGACCCGGGTGAGCTCCCCGGGGTTTGTGAGCACGAACCAGTCGAGCACGGTTCGGGTTCCCGATTCGTCGGGCGCGCTCACCAGGAGGGTGCGCTGTTTGATTTGCACCGGTGCTACGCTCGAAGTATCCGCGACGATCACCACCACGGCGGTGTCGGGCCGCGACGGATTGGTGGCGACCGGCGGCGAGAAGTATTCGATGCCGCCGTAGCGGGCACTGAGCAGGTATGCGGCGCTGGTATCGGCGGAAAAGCGGAAGAAAAATCGGCCGGTCCGGCCGGCCACGACGGTGTCGACCGGGCCCTGGACCCGCGCACCGACCCGGTGCAGCACCACCGCGATGCCGCCGACCGGGAGGGTATCGCCCCGGTCGATCCGCATCACCCGGCCGGCCACCCGGCTCTGGGCCGCCGCAGCGGCCGGCAGGAGGGCCAGGAACACCAACGCGAACCGCGGGGCGATCATCCCCGGCTCACGGCTGGAACCGGCCGAGATCCTCGGGATTGAGCTTGGAAAGGAATCGCTTGAGCGCCTCGGGATCGGAACCGGGTTCCGGCGGTGGTGCCTCCGCGCCGGACGCGCTCCGGTCGAGCAGCTCGTCGTTGCTGTAGATGGGCGCGTGCATCCGGAGCGCGAGCGCGATGCTGTCCGACGGGCGGGCGTCGACTTCGAACACCTCCCCGCCCCGGTAGATCAGCAGCTCCGCCACGTAGGTGTTTTCGCGCAGCCCGGAGATGACCACCCGCCGGAGCTCACCGCCCAAGCCGGTCACCAGCAGCTTCATCAGATCGTGAGAGAGCGGCCGCTCCGGTTTGACGCCCTGCAGCTCGAGCGCGATGGCATTGGCCTCGGACGCCCCGATCCAGATCGGGAGAGTGCGCTCGCCATCGTCCTCTTTGAGCACGACGACGGGCGTGTTGGAATTACGATCCAGCCCGAGGTGGGTCACCCGCATTCGAACCATCCGCGCGGCCCTCGCTCAGATCTTTGCTGCGGTGAGCAAGGCCCGCACCCTCGAGGTGTCCTCCCAGGGGAACAGCTGGACCGCGCGCCCGAACACCCGGGCCCGCCGAGGCTTGCGTCCGAAATGTCCGTACGCCGCGGTGGGGCCGTAGATCGGGCGCTTGAGGCGCAGCGCATCGATGATGCCCCTGGGCGTGAGGTCGAAGACTTCGCGCACCACTTGCTCCAGCCGGGCGTCCTTGACGACCCCGGTCCCGAAGGTGTCCACCAGGATCGAGACCGGTTCGGCGACGCCGATGGCGTACGCCACCTGCACCTCGCAGCGGCGGGCCAGCCTGGCTTCCACGATGTTCTTGGCCACCCAGCGCGCGGCGTAGGCCGCGGAGCGGTCGACTTTGGACGGATCCTTGCCGCTGAAGGCGCCGCCGCCGTGCCGGGCCATACCGCCGTAGGTATCCACGATGATCTTCCGGCCGGTGAGGCCGGCGTCCCCGTGGGGGCCGCCGATCACAAAGCGGCCGGTGGGATTGACCAGAAATTTGGTGCGCCGCGATTCGAAGCCCATGGCCTCGAGCACCGGACGGATGACCTCGGACACCATGGCGGACTTGATGGTACCGTGCCGGAGCTCCCGCCGCCCGATCCTCTCCGCGTGCTGGGTCGAGAGAACCACGGTGCGCACTGCCACCGGCCGGTCGCCCTCATACTCCACCGAAACCTGGGTCTTGCCGTCGGGGCGGAGCCATTCGATGGCCGGCCCGTGCAGTCCCTTGCGCACCGCGGCCAGCCGCTCCGCCATACGGTGGGCCAGAACGATGGGGAGCGGCATGCGCTCCCGGGTTTCGCGGCTGGCGTACCCGAACATCATGCCCTGGTCGCCGGCCCCCTGCGCCTTCGCCTTGCCGGAGTTGACGCCCCGCGCGATGTCGGGCGACTGTCGGTCGATCGAGGTGAGGACCGCAATGGTCCGCCCATCGAAGCCGTACGATGCATCGGTATAGCCGATGCGTTCGACGGTCTCCCGCACGATATCCGGGATATGCACGTACGTCGTCGTGGTGATTTCCCCTGCGACCATGGCCATACCGGTCGTGACCAGCGTCTCGCACGCGACGCGCCCGGCCGGATCCCTGGCGAGGATCGCGTCGAGCACGGCGTCGGAAATCTGGTCGGCGACTTTGTCGGGATGACCCTCGGTGACGGACTCGGAGGTGAAAACGTGGCGCTTGGCGGCCATGAAGGCTCGACGGAGTGAGAGGAAGGTGAGCGGCGGTGAGCGGTGAGAGCCTTTCCCGCTTACCACCTACAGCTCACCGCTTACTGCTTACTGCTGTTGCGTCAAACTAGCCCCGCTGCTGCGCCCCGGCAACGTTTCTTGCGGGTCGATCAGGCGCAGATCGATCACCGGACGCACCGCTTCGCGAAGAATAGCGGTCACCCCGTCGGCACTGGTGGCTGCCAGGGCCGCGCGAGCGGCCTCCTGGGCCAGCGCGAGGGGAACCTTGCGCACCAGCCACTTGATCAGCGGGAGCGTGGGCGGCGCAATCGAGAGGGTGGTGAATCCCATACCGAGCAGCAGGACCGCGTACAGCGGCTCCGAGGCCATCTCGCCGCACACACTGACCGGAATGTTCGCCGCCTGGCCGGCCGCGAGCACGTCACGCAGCATCCGCAGGATGGCGGGATCGTGGGGGGTGAAGCGGGACGCGAGGTGGGCGTTGCCGCGATCCACGGCCAGCGTGTACTGGGTGAGATCGTTGGTGCCGATGCTGAAGAAAGCGCTGACCCCGGCAAGCCGGTCCGCCATAACTACGGCCGCGGGGGTTTCCACCATGACGCCGACCGTCAGCTCCTTCGCAGCCCGGATGCCCGCTCGCTCCAGGTCCCGCGCCTCCTCGGCAATCATCTCCTTGGCCCGCTCCACTTCCTCGGTGTTGGTGATCAGCGGCAGCATCACCTGGATCTTCCGATCCACGGCGGCGCGGAGGATGGCACGGAGCTGAGGCCGGAAGATTTCCGGCTGATCGAGGCAGACCCGGATCGAGCGCCAGCCGAGGAAGGGGTTGGCCTCGGAGGGCGCGGCAAACGCGGCCGGGAACTTGTCTCCGCCCAGATCGTAGGTCCGGATCACCACCGTCTGGCCGGCAAAGGCGGCGGTCACCCGCCGGAAGTATTCGAGCTGCTCGTCCTCGCTGGGCAGGTGACTGCGGCCGGTAACCAGGAACTCGGTGCGGAGCAGTCCCACTCCCTGGGCGCCGTAGCGAAGCGCCATGTCGATTTCGTCGGGAAGATCGACGTTGCCCATCAGCGTTACGCTCTGGCCGTCCGGCGTGATGCTGGGCTGTTGCACCGCGCCTTCGAGCTCCAGATCCAGCTTGTGCCGGCGCGTCGCGGTCACCTGCGCGAGCTCCAGCTCCGGGACCGTCGGCTCGATCACGATGAGGCCGGAGCTGCCATCCAGCAGCACCATGTCGCCGTCCCGGATCGCGGCCACCGCGCCGGACACGCCCATCACGCAGGGGATGCCGAGTGAATGGGCCAGGATGGCGGCGTGGGAGGTCCGGGTTCCCTCTTCGCTCACCAGGCCCAGCAGCTGGTCCCGGTCCAGCTGCACGGTCAGGCCCGGAAAGAGCTCGTGGGCCACGATGATGACGTGACGGTTGTCCGGCATGCCGAACAGCTCGTCGTCGGCGTGTCCGACCAGGTGGCGGAGCACCCGAAGCTGGGTGGCCAGTAGATCGGCCAGCCGCTCGCGCAGCCGCACGTTGCCGGTGCCGCCCCACTTGGCGCGCAGCTCGAGGGCCTTGAACTCGTACGCCGTTTCGGCGCTGAAATTGTTGTGGCGGATCAGATTGGTGACTTCCGTGAGGAAGTCGGGGTCCTGCACCATCATGATCTGGGCCTCGAAGATCTGGCTTTCTTCGAACCCGGCTCGCTCCAGCACCCGCTCGCGCAGATGGTTGAGCGAATCGACCACCGCCCCCACCGCCTCCGTGAGACGAGCCACTTCCACGTCCACCTCGTCGGGCTTGACCCAGCGATCCGGCACCGACGGAAACTTCCAGTCCAGCACCACGGCGGGCGCATAGGCCAGTCCTGGCGAGACGCCCACACCGCGAAGATTCCGGTGGCCGCTCATGTCTCTCCGAATCCGGTGGCGATGAGCTCCACGATGGCGGTGACGGCGGCGTCCTCGTCGGCCCCCTCGGCCCGCACTCCGATGGTGCTGCCGCACTCCGCCGCCAGCATCATCACACCCATGATGCTCTTCCCGTTCACCGGGACTCCGTCCCGGACGAGATGGATCTCGCTCACGTAGTTGCTGGCCAGCCGGACCAGCTGTGCCGCGGGGCGGGCATGGAGCCCGAGCGAATTGATCACCTTGGCCTCACGCTCGATCACGCGGCACTCCAACGCCAGAGGAGAGTGAGCACCGCCGCGCCGACCGTGAGCGCCGGCGCGGACAGCGGCCGCCGAATCGTGAGCGCGCCCACCAGGGCCGCGCCGGCGACCACCAGCACCGTGGCCCGCACCGGCTGGCCGGTGCCCCGAAGCAGCCAGGCGGCCACCAGCGGTACCGCGGCGCCGACCAGTACGGCCGCGACGTCGCCGGCGCGGGGGGCCGCCCGGGGCAACCATGACCCGCTGATGGCGTGGGCCACCCGCAGGCCATGGGCGAGCCCGACATCCAGCCCCCACCAGGTGACCAGCACGCGGAGCAGGTTGTATCCCGCCACACAGAGGGCCAACGCGCGTAACCCGCCACCCACCGAGAGCGCCACCAGCGCCAGCCCCATCGTGGCGGGGACGATGCCCGCCCAGAACAGCTGGTCTCCCAAGGCGCCCAGCGGGCCCGACAGCGCGGTCCGAAGCCGAAGAATCCGCTCGCCCGGCTCGCCATCCAGCTCCGCCCTGGCCAGCGATCCAACCGCGGCGCCGGCGAGGAACGGATGCGCGTTGAAATATTGCGCCGAGCGGGCCCGGGCCGCGCGGGCGCGCTCGGGGTATTGGTGAAGCGGCTCGAGCAGCGGCTCCATCGCGACCGCGATACCGATACCCTGCATCCGCTCGTAGGTCCAGGACGCCTGCAGCGCCACCAGCCGAAGCAAGGCCCGAGCCCGTCCGATCATCGGAGCGCCAGCGCGAGCACGCCCAGCGCCATACCTCCGGCCAGCCAGGCGATTCGCCGGGCCGTCCCGGCCCGGCGCAGGGCCCCGCCGATCGCGGCGACGAATCCGCCTGCGACCGCGACAATCGTCAGGGCCCGCGCCGTGGCCACGTCGAACCGGAGCACCCGAACCAGCAGGGTGGCGACCCCGATGCCCAGGGCCGCGAGGGCACCGCTCCGAACCAGATCCGCGAGGAGCCCGATCACGTGGACTCTCCCCGCCACGCCGGGCTCGCCCCGATCCAGCGCCGGCGCCGCGCGGCGCAGCGCCCACGCGGTGACCCGGCGATGCATCACGATGCTCCCGCTCCCGACGTGGGCCAGCACCACGCCCAGCAGCACCGCGGGCCCGAGGGCGGTGACCCAGGGCTGATGCGCCGCCATCACCACCGCCGCCACCGTGGCCGCACCATAGTCCGGGTAGCGGGAGGCGCCGATCGGGAGCACATCGAGCGCGAACAGCTCCAGCGCCGCGCCGACCCGGAGTCCCGCGCTGGGATCGCCCAGGATCACCCCGGCCACCGCGCCCGCAACCAGCGGCCGGTTGAGCAGGGCCTGCAGCACGCTGGCCAGGTCGAGGCCGACCACGGTGGCCCAGAGCAGCAGGGCGGCGAGGGGAAATTCGCTCATCCCAGATCCTCGAGCGGTACGGGGCGCGAGGTCGGCACGTCCTGTGCGCTCACCTCGAGGCCCCGCTCCGCCATGCGGGTAAGCAGTGCGAGCTCGTCGTCGGACAGGTACAGGTAGCGGAGCCGCTCCCGGCGCCCCGGACCCGCGTGGATGCCGCCCAGGTTCAGCTTGCGCAATCCACCCGGCGCGCGCCGGAGCAGCTCGGCCGCCGCGCCGATGGTCCCCACCAGTACCAGGACCCGCTCGCGACCCGCGTCCCAGCCCTGAAGCAGGGGCGCGGCTTCCCCGGCGTTGACGAAGTCCATGGCGATCTCGGCCGGCGCGGCCATGCGATAGAGCTCCTGTTCCCACGGGCTCTGCCGCACCTCGTCGTCCACCAGCACGATGCGGTTCAGGTCGAGCGGCCGCCCCCAGCCCACCACGACCTGCCCGTGCACCAGGCGATCGTCCACCCGACACAGCACGATCGGCATCAGCGCTGGGCGATCGACTTCGCGCCCGACTCCGCGGCCCGGCGGGCCGCATCGGCAATGGGCTCGGTACGGTGGAACAGGAATTCCAGCAGCATGACCAGGTTGACCCCGGTCACGATCCGGACGTCCGGCCGGGCCGAGACGTGCCGCATCGCGGCCACGAGACAACTTCCGCTCGGCATGTCGACGAAAACAATGGCCGCCTGGCCGCCGACCGCCTCCACCACCCGCTGCTCGAGCGCATCGCGGTCCGCGCCGGTATTGGACACCGCCACCAGCACGCCGCGAATGCCGGTGATCTCTTCCGCGGCCGCCACCAGGGCGGCGCCCAGCCCGCCATGGCCCACTACCACGCCCCGCAGTTCGCTGCTCATTCGTAGTCTTCCTGCAGGTATTCCCGGAGCCCGCGCTGCTCCATCATCCGTTTGATCAGCCGGTCGTTGAACGCGGTGGCCACATCGAGCCCGGTCATGCGGAGCAGGTGGGCCATCGCCACCACCTCGGAAATCACGGTGAGATTCTTGCCCGGGTTGAGCCCCACGATCACCTTGGGGACCACGACGTCGAGGATGGTGGCCTCCTGGCGGACCAGACCGGTCCGCTCCACGTCCTTGGCCTTTTCCCAGTCCTCGAGCTGCACCACCACTTCGATCCGCTTCTGCTGCCGCACCGAGCGGACCCCGAAGAGCGCCTTCACGTCGATCAAGCCGATGCCGCGGATTTCCATGTGATGGGCGGCCAGCTCGTGCCCCTGGCCGATCAGGATGTCGTTGCCCTTGCGGGCCACCAGCACCAGGTCGTCGGCCACGAGGCGGTGGCCCCGCTCGACCAGGTCCAGCACGCATTCGCTCTTCCCGATTCCGGAGCGTCCGGTGAACAGCAAGCCCACGCCGTAGACGTCGGCAAGCGAGCCATGGAGCGTCGTGCGGGGGGCAAACGCGTCCTCCAGGATCGGCTTGATCCGCCGGTAGAACTCGGCGGTCTTGAGCCGGGTCCGCAGCACCGGAATGCTCCGCTGCTTGGCCAGCGTGATCAGGAGAGGAGGAACGTCCTGGCCCTTGGTGATGAACACGCAGGGCAGGTCGAAGCTCAGGAAGATCTCGATCGCGCGGTTACGGGCCTCGTCATCGAGCGACTGGAGGTAGGACACCTCGGTCTCGCCCAGGACGTGCAGCCGGGCGGGGACGAATCGTCCGGTGTATCCGGCCAGGACCAGCCCGGGGCTCGCGACATCCTGCTCGGGGATCGGCCGGTCCAGGCCCTGCTCGCCGCTGAGCGACTCAAGCTGGAGCGGATCGCCCCGCCGGGCCAGGAGGTCGCGGGGGCGGAGGCTCACGAATCCCGCGTGGACGCGCGGCCCGAGCGCAGCCGGGTGCGCGTGGCCTTCTCGAGCTGGGGCCGGAGTTTCTCCTCGGCGCGGTCCAGGGCCGTGCGGTGGTCGGGCCCCTCGCCGATCCCGATCAGCACCTTGCGGCCCCGGGCGTGGAGCCGGAGCTCGACCTTATAGACCTGCGGAGCGGCGTCGGTTTCGAACACCACGGTGGCCTCGAGCGCGTGGGGCGAGAGCTTTTCCAGCCGGTCTGCCACCGACTGGGCGCGCTCCCGGAGATTCTCAGTGATTTCACAATGCCGGGCGCTGATGGTCGTTTGCATCGAATTCTCCGGAAGACGTATCCGCGGGCTAACCCGCGATGAGTTCGACGAGATGGGCCTCGGTGGCCGCCGCGGCGTCGTCCCAGCTCCAGGCGCAGGCGTGGGCCCGTGCCGCGACGCCGAGGCGGGCCACCAGGTCGGGGTGGCCGGCCAGCTCCGCCATTCGTGCCGCCAGCGCCGTCGCATCACCGTGCGGGACGAGGTACCCGGTAATGCCGTCCCGCACCGAATCGCGAAGGCCCGGACTGTCCGAGGCCACCGAGGGGGTCCCGCATGCTGCGGCCTCGATCACCGTGAGGCCCCACCCTTCCTTGGGACTGGGGAAGAGATTGGCCAGCGCCCCACGGAACAGCTCGCGCTTCCGTGCTTCGGTCACAAATCCATGAAACCGCACGGCGGAGGTTTGGCCCAGCTCCTCGGCCAGGCGCACCAGCCGTGGTGCGTCGTCTCCGGTCCCCGCGATGTCCAGCGACAGCTCGGGCCGTTGCCGACGGGCGAGCTCCAGGGCCCGAAGGGCCACCTCCACGCCCTTGTACCGCTTCAGACGTCCAACGTATAAGAAGGTCGGCGGGAGGGTCCGGTCAAGCCCGGGGCCGGGCGTGTACGACTGGCAGTCGATTCCGGGATGGATGACGCGGATCCGGCCGGCCGGGACGCCGCGGGCCACCAGATCGTCTCGGGTGCTTTCGCTGATGGCGTGGAACCCGGCACGCCGGTAGGCACGGGCAATCGGACGCTCGGCCAGCGCGACCACGGCGGCCAGAGGCAGCGGGGCTTCCTGGAAGGCGGTGGCGCCAAAGAGATGGGGAACGAGGGCGCAGAACGGGAGGCCGGTCATGCCGGCCAGGTACAGCGGCAGCTTGTTGATATCCTCGAGGACCAGGTCCCACGGCTCGCGCCCGAGGGCCGCCCGCACCGCCCCGCGTCCCAGCGAGGCAAACGTGTAACGACCCCCGTGCCGCTCCACCGACACGCCCTGCACCGTCGCCCGGGCGGACGCTCCGGGCCAGCCGGAGCAGACCAGGTGGATCGTGTGTCCCTTCTCCGCCAGGCGTCGCATCAGCTCGAACAGGTGCAGCTCCGCACCCCCCGCGTGCGGATTCTCCAGATCCTGCCAGTTTACCGCCAGGATCTTCACAGCCGCCCGAGTGAGCGGGCCACGGCGTCGAGCACGCCGTTCACGAAGGCCGCCGATTGCGGGCTGCCGAACCGATGCGCGAGCCAGAGTGCCTCGTCGATGGCTACCTTGGGCGGCACCCGCTGGTCGAGGAGCTCCGAGACGGCGAGGCGCAGGATGTTCCGGTCCACCACCGCAAGGCGTTCCAGCCGCCAGTTCCTGGCCGATTCGGCATAGGTCGCGTCGAGCAGCTCGCACCGGTCGATGACCCCACCGGCCAGCGCCACCGCCCGCTCCAGTACCGCCGGCCCCGGGCGGGTGAGCCGGGCCAGCCCGGGCAGCAGCGAATCGAGCGACGGCTGTCCGTCCGTTTCCCAGGCGTAGAGCAACTGGAGCGCGCGCGCCCGGGCCCGGGTTTCCGGTCTGATGGTCATCCGTTCCTGACCCGTCGCAGGACATCGGCGGTGCGAATGGCGGCGTCGGCCGCCTCGAACCCCTTGTCGCCCGCCGCGCCGCCGGCTCGTGCCAGCGCCTGCTCGATCGTATCCACCGTGAGCAGCCCGAAGCCGATCGGCAGCGCGTGGGTCGACGCAAGAGACCCCAGCGCGCGGGATGCCTCGCCCGCGACGAAGTCGAAGTGAGGCGTTTCCCCGCGCACCACGACCCCCAGCGCGACCAGCGCCGCATAGCGTCCGGTCCCGATCAGCGCCGCGGCGGCGGCGCCCAGCTCGAACGCCCCCGGCACCCACACCACATCCACATCCGTGCCGGCGATGCCGGCCTGCGCGATGCAGCGGCGTGCCCCGTCGAGGAGGCGGGAGGTAATCCGCTCGTGATACCGGCTGACCACGATGCCGATTCTCCCCACCGGGGCCAGGTGTCCGTTGATCTCCGCCACGGCGTCGCTCAGTGGAAGAGGAAGTGGCCGAGCTTGTCGCGCTTGGCGTCGAGGTAGGACCGGTTTTGGCTGGTCGGGGCCGTAGCCAGCGGGACCCGCTCCACGATGCTGAGGCCGTAGGCGTCGAGACCCACGACTTTGCGGGGGTTGTTGGTCATCAGGCGGATGGTGGAAAGACCAAGGTCGCGCAGGATCTGGGCCCCGATGCCGTAGTTGCGGAGATCCGGCGCGAAGCCGAGCCGCTCGTTGGCTTCGACCGTGTCGTTGCCCTGATCCTGGAGCGCGTAGGCCCGCAGCTTGTTGAGCAAGCCGATGCCCCGGCCCTCCTGGTCGAGGTAGACCACCACGCCCCGCCCTTCATCGACGATCAGCTTCATCGCCGCCGCAAGCTGGGGGCCGCAATCGCAGCGGAGCGAGTGAAATACGTCGCCGGTCAGGCACTTGGAGTGCATCCGCACCAGCACGTCGGAGGCGCCCGCCACGTCGCCATGGACCAGGGCCACGTGCTCGGCGCCGTCGACGTCGTTCCGGTAGCCCACCACGGTGAACTCCCCGAACTCGGTGGGGAGCGAGGCTTCCGCCACCCGGTGCACCAGTCGTTCGGTCCGGAGCCGCTCAGCCACCAGTTGGGCCACGGTGACGAAGGTCAGGTTGTGCCGCTCGGCAAAGGCGTGGAGCTCGGGCACCCGGGCCATGGTGCCGTCGCTGTTCAGGATTTCGCAGATGACCCCGGCGGGGTAGAGGCCGGCCAGCCGCGCCAGGTCCACCGCGGCCTCGGTATGGCCAACCCGCTGGAGCACGCCGCCGGAACGCGCTCGCAGCGGCGGAATGTGCCCGGGCCGGCGCAGATCTCCCGGCCGGGTGGCAGGATTGATGGCCACATGGATCGTCGCCGCGCGGTCGGCGGCCGAGATGCCGGTGGTGACCCCGAAGCGGCGGTCGGCGTCGATCGTGACGGTGAAGGCGGTGCCGTGCTCGTCGGTGTTGCGGCCTACCTGCTGCGGCAGCTCCAGCTCCTCGCAGCGCTCGGCGGTGAGCGCCAGACAGAGGAGACCGCGTCCATGCAGCGTCATGAAATTCACGAGATCGGGCGTGACCATCTGCGCCGCGCAGATCAGATCGCCCTCGTTTTCGCGGTCTTCGTCATCCGCCACGACAACGAGCCTGCCGTTGCGCAAATCCGCCACCGCTTGATCTATGGTTCCGAGCATAGCGAGGAGCGAGGAGTGAGGAGCGAGAAGCCAGAGGGGAAGGCCCTTCCCTTTTGGCTCCTCGCTTCTCGCTTCTCGCTAGTCCTTCACTCCTCTCTCCATGAAGGCTCTCACATATTTCCCGATCACATCTCCCTCCAGGTGCACCCGGTCGCCGGTTTTCAGCAGCGCGAGCGTGGTGTGCTCCACCGTATACGGCACCAGCGCAACCTGAATGATACCATGGCCCGGCATCGCATTGACCGTGAGGCTCACCCCCTCCACGGTGATCGAGCCAAGCGGAATGGACACCCGCTCGACCTCCTTGGGCACCTGGAGGTCGATCAGGCGCGCGTCCCGGTCCTGCCGGACCGCCGCCACGATTCCGACGCCGTCGACGTGACCCTGGACCAGGTGGCCGCCCAGCGCGCTGCCCGCCTGGACGGCTCGCTCGAGGTTGACCCTGGCTCCACGCTCCAGCTCGGCAAACCGGGTGCGCTCCAGGGTCGTTGTGACGGCATGCACCCCGAACCAGCCCTCGTGCGCGGCCGTGACGGTGAGGCAGGCCCCGGCTACCGCAATGCTCTCTCCTTCGGCAACGCCGGTGAAGGGCGCGGTGATCCGGAGATCGAGCCCGCCTTCCCGCGGCTCCGCGTGCTCGATCTGCCCCACCGCGGTCACGATGCCGGTGAACATGGTTCCCGATCCAGCACCAGGAGGGTGTCGTCGCCGAGCGGGCGCCGCTCCACTACGGTCCAGCGTCCCGCCCCCGCGAGCGCGGGCGCGTGCCATCCGGCGGCGGCGGGCACCCCGGCGTCTCCCAGCCAGAGCGGGCTCTGGATCCGGTAGTAACGGTCCACCAGGCCTTCGCGCAGCAGCGCGCCCGCCAGGCGCCCTCCCCCTTCCACCAGCAACGACGATATGCCGACGCCACGGAGAGCCGCCAGCGCCTCGGCGAGGGTGTCGACGGGGAGAATCGCGGCGCCGCTGTTCCGGAGCCGGTTCCGGCTGTCCGCGGCGCGGGCCCTGGAGGTGACGACGATCGTTTCGGCATCCCGGGAGAACAGCGCGAGACTGTCCGGCAGCGGAGCGCTGCCCTCGAACACCACGCGGGTCGGCGTAACACGCGGCACGATCGGGCCGCGGGCGGTGAGGCGGGGATCGTCCCGGAGCGCCGTCCGGCCGCCGACGGCAATCGCGTCGAAGCCGGCGCGCAGCGAGTGCACGAAGCTCTGCGCGGGCGGTCCGCTGATCCACTTCGAGTCGCCCCAGCCATCGGCAATCCGGTCATCGAGCGACGTGGCCAGCTTGAGCGCCACCCAGGGGCCCGAGGGTTGCCGGAATTGGTGGAAGAAGGCGGCGTTTTGCTGCTCGGCGAAGCAGCGGAGGAGCCCGGTCTCGACCGCGATGGCCGCGGCGCGGAGCCGCCCGGCCCCGCCCGCCGCCGCGGGGTTCGGATCGGACGCCGCCACCACCACCCGGCGTATTCCTGCCGCCATGATGGCCTCCACGCAGGGCGGCTGCTTGCCGAGGTGCGTGCAGGGCTCCAGCGTCACCACCATGGTTGCGCCGTCGGCCCGGCTCCCGGCCGCGCGAAGTGCCAGCGTCTCGGCGTGCTCGTGGCCGTACTCGGCGTGGTATCCCTCGCCCACCGAAACCTCACCGGCCAGCACCACCGCGCCGACCATCGGATTGGGATGCACCCGCCCCCAGCCCTGCCGCGACAGCGAGAGGGCGCGGCGCATTGCCTCGAGCTCGCTCACCCGAACCTGACGCCCCGATCCCCGGCGCAGACCCGCCCCAGGACCCAGCTGTCGATTCCGGCGGCGGTCGCGGCCGTCCGCACGGCGGCCACCTGATCGCTCGGCACCGCCGCGATCATGCCGACTCCCAGATTGAAGACGTCGCGCATCTCCTCCACCGAAACTTCTCCGGCCTGCTGCAACAGCGCGAACAGCGGGGGAAGCCGCCAGGAATCGGCGTCGATCACCGCCTCCACGTTGTCGGGAAGGACCCGTGCCAGGTTGCCGGGAATTCCGCCGCCGGTGATGTGGGCCAGCCCGTGAACCAATGACAGGACCGGCGTCAGCGCCGTCCAGTAACTCCGGTGGACCGCCAGCAAGGCGTCGGCCACCGTGGTGCCGGTCTCGGCGAGCCGCGATCCCGCCGAAAGCTTGAGCCGGTCGAACAGGATGCTCCGGGCCAGCGTGTACCCGTTGGTGTGGAGTCCGGTGGACCCGAGCGCCACGAGCTGGTCGCCCGCCACGATCCCGTCGCCGTGAATCGCCTCCGACTCCTCCACCACCCCGACAATGGTACCGGCGAGGTCGAAATCGCCGGGCTGGTAGAGGCCAGGCATCTGCGCCGTCTCTCCTCCCGCCAGCGCCATCTCATGGGCCCGGCAGCCGCGCGCCACGCCCTCCACGATTTCGGCGATCTGCGCCACGGTGAGCCCGGAGCCGGCCACATAGTCCAGAAACGCGAGCGGGCGGGCGCCATGGACCAGGATGTCGTTGACGCTGTGGTTGACCAGATCTTCTCCGACCGTATCGAACCGGCCGGCCTCCCGGGCCACCATGACCTTGGTGCCGACGCCGTCGGTGCTCATCACCAGCACCGGCGAGCGGTAGCCTTCCGGAATCCGCACCATGCCGCCGAATGCGCCGATCCGGCCGACCGAAAACCGGGTGCGCGCGCTCTTCACCGACTGCCCGATGCGCTCCTTGGCGGCCTCGGCGCTGGTCAGGTCGACGCCGGCCGCGGCGTAGCGGGACTCGCTCACGGCAGCGGCTCCGCGGCGGGAATCATCGTCAGGTCCACGAAGGTCTCCACCCGCTGCTGCACCGCGTCGTAGTCGACGTCCTCGAAGCCTTTCACGCCGAAGCCCTGGACCGCAAAGCTGCCCATCGCGGCGCCGTAGACCATGGCGCGCCGCAGTTGGGCCGGCGCCACGGAATCCACTCGCGCCAGGTACCCCATGAATCCCCCGGCAAAGGCGTCTCCCGCGCCGGTGGGATCGAACACCTCTTCGAGCGGATAGGCCGGCACGTAGAAGGTCCGGTCGGGCTCGATCAGCAGCGCGCCGTGCTCACCCTGCTTGATGACCACCCGCTTGGGACCGTGCGCCAGTATCCATTTGCCGGCGCGGTGAATGTTCCAGTCGCCGGAGAGCTCCCGGGCCTCGCCGTCGTTGACCAGCAGCATATCCACCTGCTCCAGCAGCGCCAGCAGGTCGGCCTTCTTGCTCTGGATCCAGTAGTTCATCGTGTCGCAGACCACCAGCTTGGGCGCCTTCATCTGGGACAGCACGTTGAGCTGGAGCACCGGATCGATGTTGCCGAGGAAGAGGTACTTCGCGTCCTGCCAGGCCGGCGGGAGTTTCGGCTCGAACGAGGCGAACACGCCCAGGCGGGTTTCCAGGGTCTCCCGGCTCTGGAGGTCGTAGGAGTACTTGCCCTTCCAGCGAAAGCTTTCTCCCTGAGCGTGCTCCACGCCGCTCCAGTCGATGCCCCGCGCTGAGAGCTGCTCGAGCGCCACCATTGGATAGTCGCTGCCGACGACTCCGACCACCCGCACCGGATGAAGTAACGAGGCGGCCACGCTGAAGTAGACCGCCGATCCGCCCAGCGCGTCGGCAGTCTGGCCGAAGGGGGTGAAGATCGAATCGAGCGCCACGCTGCCGACGACGAGCAGGCTCATGACATCACATCCGATCGGGGGCGCTGAGGCCAAGCAGGCGGAGACCATTGGCGAGGACGATGCGCGCCGCGCGGGCCAGGACCAGGCGGGCCTGCTCCACGGGGGCGGGCTCGCCCAGGACCCGGCAATGGTGGTACCAGTGGTGCGAGCTCCGGGCCAGATCCTCGAGATACGCGGTGATCCGGTGCGGCTCCCGCGCCCGCGCAGCCGCAGCGACCACCCCGGGAAAGCGGGTGAGTTGCTTCAGCAGCTCGGCATCCTCGGGCGCGGGCAGCACGTCGAGACCCGCCGATTCTCCCACTCCGCCGGGCTCGACACCGGCCACCCGGAAGATCCCGGTCATCCGCGCGTGCGCCATCTGGACGTAGAACACCGGATTCTCGTCGGTCTGCTTCCGGGCCAGGTCCACGTCGAAGACGAACGGGGTCTCGCCCTTCCGCATCAGGAAGAAATAGCGCGCCGCATCCACACCGACCCAGTCGAGCAGATCCCGAAGGGTGACGAAGTCTCCGGCGCGCTTCGACATCCGGACTTCTTCCCCGCCCCGCACCACCTTGACCAGCTGGACCAGCGATACCTCGAAGAAATCCTCGGGGTAGCCCAGCGCCCGGAGCACGGCGCGCATCCGGGGGATGTACCCGTGATGGTCGGCGCCCCAGACGTCGATTACCCGGTCGAACCCGCGCTCGTGCTTGTCGCGGTGGTAGGCGATGTCGGGCACGAGATAGGTGAACGCCCCGTCGCTCTTTCGGAGCACCCGGTCCTTGTCGTCGCCGAACGCCTCGGTCGTGAGCCAGAGGGCGCCCTCTTTCTCGTAGGTCAGGCCCTTCGCAGCCAGCTCCTCGAGCGTCGCCTGCAACCGCCCGCTGTCGTAGATCGCCTGCTCCGAGGAATGGACGTCGAAGCGGACCCCGAAGTCCTGGAGCAGCGCGTCCTGCTCGGCGCGCTGGTCCGCCAGAATGAACCGGCGCAACGCCGGCGCCGCCACATCAGGCCCGTCATCCAGCGCCGCGGGGTCGAGCTCCTGCGCGGCGCGCTCGGCCGCCTCGACCAGGTATTCCCCGTGATAGCCGCCCTCGGGGATGGCCGCGGGTGTCCCCCGCCCCTGCTGAATCCTGGCCCGGAGGCTCTCGACCAGGCGATCAATCTGGAGCCCCGCATCGTTGATGTAGAACTCGCGGGTCACCTCGTGGCCGGTCCATTCCAGCAGCGCGGCAATCCCGTCGCCGAGCGCCGCCCCGCGTCCGTGGCCCACGTGCAGCGGGCCGGTGGGGTTGGCCGAGACGAACTCCACGTTGACCTTCTGCCCGCGCCCGAAATCGGCGCGCCCATAGTTGCCGTTGGCCCGGATGATCGCGGTGAGCGAGGCGGCAAGCTGATCTTCGGCCAGCCAGAAATTGATGAAGCCGGGACCGGCGATCTCGACTTTCGAGACGACGTTCTCCGGAAAGACGAGGGCGGCGACGATTTCCTCCGCCATCCCCCGCGGATTGACTCGGCGGCTCCTGGCCAGCAGCATCGCGAGATTGGTGGCGAGGTCGCCGTGACCGGTATCGCGGGGCCGCTCCAGCACGAAGGGCACCTCCGCATCGCCGAGGGCCCGGGCCACGCGGGCCAGCTCGGCGTGGATCGCCTGGCTCACGGTTTGGATTTTTTCCGAGCAGACTTCGACGCGGCCGGGGGCTTTTCCGGCTTCACCGGCTTTTCGCTCTTCTCCGCCTTCTCCCCCTTCTCCGTTTTTTCGGCCTTGTCGGCCTTGGCGGTCGGCTCCCCGGTGGTAACCGGCGTTTCCGGAGCCTTCGCTTCGGTCTCCTTTTCCTGGCGAGGGCCCTTCCCGTCCTTCCCGTAGTCGGTGATGTAGAAGCCCGAACCCTTGAAGATGAGCCCGGCCCCGCCGGAAATCTGGCGGACGGCCGGCAGGCCGCACTCCGGACACCTGGCCCGGGGCCGGTCGCTCATCTTCTGCATCAACTCGAATGCATGCCCCTTGGGGCAGCGGTACTCGTAGGTCGGCATGTCCGTCCAAGTGAGCTAAGCAACGTAGAATCAGAAACTTAGCCGCTCAGGTCCGGGGGTTCAAGTTCGCGCTGGCCTTGGGTTCGCGGTAGACTGTATGGTAGGTTTGAGACGATGATGTTCCCCTCATATTTGACCCACGTTGGGATAGCGGTCCTCGCCGCAGCCGCAACGTCCGGACCCACGCACACCTGGATCGCGGATATCAAGGCGCAGCGGAGCACACTCATGGGCAAGGAGGTCCGCCTGGAGGGCGAGGTCGTGGACGTGCGGTCCACTTCCCCGACCGTGCGCCGCGGATACTACCGGCTCACCGACGCGAGCGATCCGGTGGGCGTACTGGTGCGCACCGACGAGGTCCCGATCGACGGCGGATCGTTCCGCCT
>JANNGX010000048.1:0-5837 GCA_031404115.1 Gemmatimonadales bacterium
ATGCCGCCCGCGCCGAGCTCGCGCTCGATGCGGTAGCTACGGCTGAGGGCGGCGGAGAGGCGCTCGGGACTGTTCATACGGCCCCCGCCAAGTCCATCGCCGCCTTGAACTGGGCGCCAAGGCCCAGGTCGGTGGCGACGCACAACTGACGCCCCTGGTATTCGACTGGAACCCGCCGCTCGAACTCGACTTCGCTAAACCGGCGGGATTTCTTGAGAATCAGGTCCACCTTCCAGCCCGAAGTCGTGTCGATCACGTTGAACATGGATCGGTGCTCAAACGCCTCGTGGGCGGCGCTGGCGGAAACGTACATCCCTGCGGTGAGGACGCTCTCGACCAGCGAATCCAGCTGCTTCCGGGTCGGATCGATGATCAGATCGATGTCCATGGTGGCGCGACCGGCGCCATGATAGGCGCTGGCCATCGATCCCGTCAGCATGAACGGAATGCCGGCCGCCTCGAGGGCTGCCGCTATGGAATGAAGGAGATGGGTACCGGTCAAGACGGAGACATCGAATGGCCCATCAGCAGCTCCACGAGCTCCACGCATCATTGAATGTACCAGCCCCGCCTCGCGATGACACGATTCGCCCCCGATTTACGCAATAGCCTCCTGAACCCGACCATGGAGACCGCTCGATGCGTACGACCAGCCTGGCACGGCACCTTGCCGCCCTGACCGCATTCCTGATCCTGATTCCCGACACCGCCCGGGCCCGGCAACACAAGCTCGACGAACAGGTCGTGGCCCCGAACGAGCAGGGCATGGCCTACAGCATCAGCCCCAAAGGCGCCCACGTCGTCGCCATCACCCAGAAGGGCACCCGCTGGGTGGTCTTGCACGATGGTGTCTCCGGGCCCCTCTTCGACCAGATCATCAGTGGCGGCGGCGGAGGCCGGATCAGCTTCAGCCCCGATGGGACCCGCTTCGCATACGTAGGACGTCAAGGCCAGGAGTGGGTGGCGATGGTCGACGGCAAGGAGGTGCTCCGCCGTCCGATCGGCACCAACCAGACCGTCCTCCGAGGCGCCGGCCTCGCCATCCAGTTTACCCCGAACGGCAAACACTGGTTCCTCCACTACAACAACGGGAGCGAGAGCAATCCCCTCGCCGATCCCCCCCGCATGATCTGGGACGGCGTCGTGGGTCCCGTCGGCGGCAACAACGACATCGTGGTGAGCGCCGACGGCGAGCGCTACGCCTACACGGTGGCGAATCCCGCCAACCCCAACCAGATGGTCCTGATGGTGGACGGGAAGCCGGCCCCCACCCTGGGTTTCACCCCGGTCTTCACCGGCGACGGGCTCCACCTCTACACCCAGCGGATCACCATCCCCCGCGTGGGGCCCCAGGTGACCGAGCTCTTGCTCGACGGCCGCCCGATCATCCGCGCCTTCAAAACCGAGGTCTTCACCGCCCCGGTGGGCTCGCTGGCGGTGATCAAGGTGGGCCGCAACGATCCGAGTGGCGGGACCACATTCCTCCATGTCAACGGCGTCAAGGTGCCGGGCAGCGAGACCAATAACATGGGCCCGATCCGGTTCAGCGCGGACGGAAAGCACTGGGCCGCCACGCTCGGCATGCCCGGCCAGCCGAATTACATGATCGTCGATGGCGTCAAACAGCGGGAGTACGCGTCGATGGACACCGTCCGCTTCACCGACACCGGCAAGCCGGTCTACGTGGTCGCCGCCGGCGCGAAGTCGTTCGTGATCACCGGTGACCAGGAATCCGAGAACGGCTACCTCGGGGGACTGTTTCCCATCGCGCTGGGCAAGGGCGGCCGGGTGGGCTACATCGCGTCGCTCAACCAGGCAATTGTCGTGGTGGAGGACAGCAAGGTCACCCAATTACCGGGCCGCATGTCGATAACCGAATTCAGCTTCAGCCCCGACGGACTCCACAGCGCATACGCCGTCACCGGGGCCGGCGGAGGCCCGGGGACGGTCATGGTCGACCATAAGCCGCAGGCGGTCGCCTCGATGACGCCCTTCGCACAGGTCCGGAACGGCGATCCGGTCCAGTATATCTGGAGCCCCGACTCGAAGTACACCATGCACTACGGCTACCCCGGCACCAATTACACCGGCCAGTTCGGCCTCCTGTTGGGCGACAAACACGTGGCCCACGGCGCCACCCCGCGGATCGAGCTCCCGATTTTCACGCCCGACGCGAAGCACCTCTTCTGGATCGCCGGGGCGCCCAACAACCAGGACATGCAGGTGTTCCTCGACGGGAAGGTGGTCTACGAGTTCGACGGCCAGGGGCACGAGCCGCTCAGGGACAAGGGCAACTGGCAGATGGGCGCCGACGGGACACTCACGTTCATCGTGCAGACGGTCGAGGGGTTCAAGCGGGTGCGGGTGACGCCAGGTCCGGACAACGGGGTCGAGGCTATGATCGCGCGGGGCAAGATCGTGCGCTGATCCCGGTCATTGCGACGCCTGAAGGGCCGAAGCGATCGTCCTCTGTCATCGCGAGTCGCCGTCAGGCGGCGAAGCAATCTGAGATTGCTTCGGCCCTTTCGGGCCTCGCAATGACAACGATCAGGGGTCGCGGAACTTCGCCGCCTCCTCAGAGCGGCCCAGTGCGGTGTACGCCACGACCAGATCCGCCCGGGCGTTCTTGATGAAGTTGAGCGCCGGGGTCGCCTGTTTGGCCAGGATATCATAACCCGCTCGGCTCTCCTCCACCGCTTCACCATAGCGCTTCTGCCGGAGCAGCGCCCGGCCCAGTTTGGTCTTCACGATGCCGATATTGCTGTGGTCCGGCGCCAGCGTCTCCGTGAACCGGAGCAGCGCCTCTCGCAGGTACCGCTCCGCGGCGACGTTGTCATTCCGGCCCATGCCGACCGAGCCGAGGTTGGAGAGCGCGATCCCGATCAGGTAGTGCTTCCCGTTGTAGGTCGTCCGGTAAATATCGGCGGCGCGCTGATAGTACTTTTCCGCCTCGTCCCAGCGCTCCCGCCGGAGTGCCACCGTGCCCAGCTCGTTGAGGGTGGACGCGACGTTGGGATGGTCGGGGCCGAAGACCCGCTCCCGGATCGCCAGCGCCTCCTCGAGCTCGCTGGCCCCCTCCTCCCAGCGCAGCGCGCGGATCAGCACCCGCCCCAGCATCGTGCGATTGGCCGCGGTGGCGTGATGATCGGCGCCGTACCAGGCACGGTTGATGGCCAGCGCCTGCCGGTAGTAGTCCTCCGCCTCCGGGTACTTGCCGCGCTCGAACTCGGTGGCGCCCAGGTTGATCAGATCCTCCGCCACTGCGGGATGGCCCGGGCCTCGGCGCCGGCGGTCCGCCGCCAGCACCAGCCGGTTCAGCGAATCGGCGGTGTCGTAGTTGCCGGCATAGAAGTGATTGTTGGCCAGTTCGGCGGCGGCACTCCAGTACTCGACCGACCCGCTGTCGAGCGCCGCATGAAGCCGGAGCGCCGCGACCAGCGTTTCGATGGCGGCGGGATAGTCGCCCCTGGCTTCCTGCACCCGGCCCAGCGCCGTCCGGGCCGCGGCGTGCGCCACGTGCCCCGCAGGACGGGTGGCCGAGTCGATCGCGATCGCCTCCCGCACCAGCCGCTCGGCGTCCTCGAACTTTGCCTGGTCCATCCGGAGGAGGCCCAGGGGCAGGAGCGCGTCCGCCACCTCCGCCGATCCCTCCCCCGCCCTGCGGCGACGCTCGGCCAGGCTCGCCTCGAACAAACTGTCGGCCCGCTCCAGCCGGCCGAGCTTCTGATAGAGCCCGCCGAGGGTGAGCAGCAGCTCCGACTGGGTCTTCGGGTCGCTCTCGAGGCTCCGGACCTCCTGGAGCCCCCGGTCCACCAGGGTCAGCACCCGGAGCGTATCGGCCGGCGCCGCCGAGTCGTCGCCCCCTTCGAAGAGACTCTGCATGAAGCGCTGAACCCGCTCGGCGCGGGCCGCTTCCGCCAGCGCCGTGTCGCGGCTGGCCCGGAGACGCACGGTGTAGAAGCTCACCAGGGCAATGAGCAGCAGGACGACCAGTGCGCTCGCGGCCACCGCGCCGGTATGCCGCCGGAGGAATTTCCCCGCGCGGTAGCCGAAGGAATCGGGCCGGGCCCGGAGCGGCTCGCCGGCCAGCAGATGGTCGATGTCCTCGATCAGGTCACCCATGCCGCGATAGCGCCGGGCGGGATCGGCGTGGAGCGCGGTGGCGCAGAGGACGTCGAGATCGGCGCCGAAACTCCGGCCGATGCCCGGCCCCACCAGCGCCGAAGCAGGCGGCGGCCCCTGCTCGATGCCGGATATGAGCTCCTCCACGCTCTTGCCCGATACCTCGTGGGGAAGCCTGCCGGTGAGAAGCTGGTAGCAGACCACGCCCAGCGCGTAGACATCCGTGTAGGTGCCCGCCTCCAGACGGGCGAGCTGCTCCGGCGCGGCGTAGGCCGGCGTCATGAAGCGGAGGCCGGTGCGTGTGGGGTCGGGGTCTTCGGTGTCCTGCAGGTGCTTGGCAATGCCGAAGTCCACCACCTTCACGATCCCGTGCTCGGTCACCAGGATGTTGGTGGGCTTGAGATCCCGGTGGATTACCGCGCGCTGGTGCGCGTGCTGCATCGCCTCGGCCACCGCCCGGACCAGTCCGAGCCGGCCGCGAATCTCGAGGCGATGCTGCTCCGCGTACTCGGTGATCGGCACGCCGGGCACATACTCCATCGCGAGCCACGGGGTTCCATCGGCAAACGAATCGGCGTCGTGGAAACGGGCGATGGCGGGGTGATTGAGCCGGGCGAGCGTCCGCTGTTCCAGCAGAAACCGCTCGCGTCGCGCCGGAGAGAGCCAGGCGTCCCGAAGGATCTTGATGGCCACCTGGTGGTCGAGATCGGGACGGGTCGCGAGGTAGACCACGGCGGAGCCGCCTTCACCCAGCAGCCGGTCCAGCAGATAGGGCCCGATCCGCCGGGGCGCCGCGGGAGCGGCCCCGATCAGGTCCCGCGCGGCGGATCCGACATCGTGATCGAGCGGATGATCGCTGCCGCGCTCGGCGGCGAGCATGGCGGCCAGCCGCTCGCGGAACACCGGGTCCTCAATTCGATCCAGGACGGCCGTCTGCTGGTCAGGGGAAAGGTCCGCTACCTCGGCAAAGGCGTCAGCGAGACGGTCCCATTCGGGCTCACCCGGCACGGCGGAGCTCCGCGCCGAGCCAGGCCCTGGCGGTACGCCAGTCGCGATTGACCGTGGCTTCGGAGACGCCGAGCATCACCGCCGTTTCCGGGACGCTGAGTCCCGCGAAATAGCGGCTCTCGATCATCTCGGCCTGCCGGGGATAGCGGCGGCCCAGCTCGGTCAGCGCGCCGTCCAGGGCCAGGAGCTGCTCATCGGTGGACGCGGGCGCGTCGATGGCTTCATCGAACGACACCAGCGCGAGCCCACCGCCATGCTTGGCGGAATGCCGGCGCCGGGCCGCATCGACCAGAACTTGCCGCATGGCCCGCGCCGCGATCCGCTTGAAGTGCAGCTCGCTCTCGGCCTGGATCGGCCGGGAGGCTTTGAGTTTGAGCCAGACCTCGTGGACCAGCGTGGTGGGACTGATCGTGGCGAACACTTCTCCGGCGAGCACTGTTGCCGCCAGCCGTCGAAGCTCTTCGTATGCCAAGCTGTAGTGGTGCTCAACGTCTTCCGGGAACTCCACGAGCGCGACTCCGTCCTGCGGTGTGCGATAGGATATCCTCTGGAAGGAGGACTCCGCAACTAGTGGACTGTCTCTCAAACGGATGCGGTGCTTGGGCGACCGGTATGCTACACTGCCTCACCGCGCCCCTTTCCCGAGCGCCTGCCGCCGCTCGAGTATCCGGGGCTCCTGGTCAAGCGGGTGACCAACGCCGGCACAT
>JANNGX010000049.1:0-8635 GCA_031404115.1 Gemmatimonadales bacterium
GCGGCAGAATTCGATGTCGTCATCACGATGAGCGACAAGGTCGTTCCCGAGAGCTATCGGATGCAGATCGAGGGCCGTGGCCGCTTCGGCTTTACCCGGGGCAAGGCGGCGGTCCGGCTCACCGCCGAGGGCGCATCGACCATCATGCACTATCAGGCCGACATGATGGTAGGCGGCAAGATCGCGGCGGTGGGCCAGCGGCTCCTCGATTCGGTGAGCCGGATGATGCTCAAACAGGGCCTCGAGGCGATGAGCGCCGAGCTGGACCGCCGCCTGGGCAAGGACCCGGCGTGAAGCCACCGGTATTCAGGTACTTCCGCCCGGGTTCCCTCGAAGAGGCGCTCGGCCTGCTGGCCGGGACGTCCGGGGCCAAGCCGCTCGCCGGCGGGCAAAGCCTGATTCCCGCGATGAATTTCCGACTGGCGGCGCCGGAAGCACTCATCGACTTGAACGGGATCGGTTCACTGGCCGGCATCAGCCGGCTCCCGCACGGCGGCCTCCGGCTCGGCGCGATGACCCGGCACCGTGAAATCGAAACCAGCCCGATGGTGGCGGCGCACGCGCCCGTGCTCGCCGAGGCGATGCCGTTCATTGCGCATCCCCCGATCCGCAATCGCGGAACGATCGGCGGGAGCCTGGCCCACGCCGACCCGGCGGCCGAGCTGCCGGCCGTCATGCTCGCGCTGGGCGCCACACTCGTGCTCACGAGCACGGCGGGGGACCGCCGGCTTCCCGCCGGCGAGTTCTTTACCGGGCTCTTTGCGACGGCGCTGGCACCGGGAGAGCTGCTTACCGCGATCGAGCTTCCCGCGCGACCGGCCGCCTCCGGCTCGGCGTTCGTCGAGCTGGCCCGCCGCCATGGCGACTACGCCCTGGTCGGCGTGGCGGTCACCCTGACGCTCGACACTTCGGGTGTGTGCGACAGCGTGCGGGTTGTGCTCTTCAGTGTGGGGGAGGGTCCGGTCGTCGCGCGGCGGGCCGCGGTGGCCCTGGAGGGGTGCCGCCCCGACGGCGACGTGATCCAGGCCGCGGCCGACGCGGTGCAGGGAGATATCGACCCACCGTCCGACATTCACGCCACCGCCGCATACCGCCGTCAACTCGCGCAGGTGCTCACCGGCCGCGCGCTCGCGCGGGCATTCGACCGAGCCCGCGCGCACCAGTCCACCCCGGAGACGTGATGCGAACCTACGATCTGTCGCAGCCGCTGAACCAGGAAGTCTCCTTCTGGCCCTACTATCCGCCGTTCGAGGTCAAGTACATCAAACGCAAGGCGGAGCACGGGGTGAACGCCCAGTACATCCAGACCTCGAACCACATGGGCACCCACCTCGACGCCCCGCGCCACTTCGTGACCAACGGCCGGACCATCGACGAGATTCCGATGGAATGGCTCTGCGGTCCCGGTGTGATCGTGGACCTGCGCGATGAGATGGGCGATCTGGCGCTGTACACGCCGCAGATGATCGAAAAGCGGGTCAAGATCAAGCCGGGTGACCTGGTGATCCTGCATACCGGATTCCACATCCATTCACAGTTTGGTGTCGAGGCGGATGAAGAGCGCTACATCCATATGCATCCCGGCGCCCATCCCGACATGGTGCCGTGGCTGCTCAAGAAGGGGATTCACATCTGGGGGGTGGACTGTATTTCCACCGACCACCCGATGAATCTCCCGATCGGCCGGTTTCTCGGCAGGGGGATGCACGACCATTGGGCGCGGGTTCGGGCCAAAGCGGAGGAGAAATTCGGCGGCAAGAAGGCGGTGGACAAGCTCTTCCCCGATTCGGCCTATCAGCTCACCCACAACGCGCTCTTCCCGAAGGACTGCATGCACATCGAGAACGTTGGCGGGGAGATCGACGCTCCGGAGCTGCAGAACAAGCGGCTGATCCTCGGTTGTTTCCCGTGGAAGTTCAAAGGGGGCGAAGCGGCGTTTTGCCGGACGGTGGCGTGGCTCGGAGAGTGGCCGAAGAATCCGTAGCTCCGGCATGGCCACAGCTTGCACCGATTGTCTGGATGACTTGAAACGGCAACACGCAAGCCGAGCAGCCTTCTGGAGAAGAATCTGCCGAGGCACCCTCTGGGTAGCCAGGAGGGAAGGGGCCGGTATGGAGTCTGTTGACCGCCAGCCATGACACACGATCTCACGGCCGCCGAAATCGCCCGGCGGGTCGCCGCGCGAGAGATCTCTCCCATCGCGGTCATCGAAGCCGCGCTTCAGCGAATTGCCGAGCTCAACCCCCGCCTCAACGCCATGGTCACCCTCAACCCGCATGCCCTCGATGACGCCCGCGCGCTGGAGCGGCGGCTCGCGCGGGGGGAGCCGGTCGGCGCGCTGGCGGGCGTACCGGTCGGCATCAAGGACGTGACCCAGGTGGCCGGGCTCCGCACCACGTTTGGCTCTCCGCTCTACGCTGACCATGTCCCCGAGCGCGATGCGCTGGTGGTCGAGCGGCTTCGCGCCGCCGACGCCATCATCCTGGGCAAGACCAACACCCCCGAGTTCGCGGCCGGCGGCAACACCTGGAACGATGTCTTCGGGCGAACCCGGAATCCCTGGAACCCGGAGAAGAGCGCGGGTGGCTCGACCGGGGGCGGGGCGGTGGGACTCGCCACCGGCATGATCGCGCTGGCCGAAGGGACGGACCTGGGAGGGTCGCTCCGGATTCCTGCCTCGTTCTGCGGCGTGGTGGGCCTCCGACCCTCCCCGGGCCTGGTGCCCACCGTCCCAACCGATTTCGTCTGGGACACGCTGCAGGTGAGCGGCCCGATGGCTCGCACGGCTCTCGACCTCGCGCTGATGCTCCAGGCCGTCGCGGGGCCCACCGCGCTCGCCCCCCTCTGCCAGGCGATCCAGCATCGTGATTTCGTGGCCGCGGTACGAAGTGGGCCGCTGCCCGGACTCCGCGTTGCCTACTGTGCCGACCTCGCCGGCATCGGCATTGATCCCCGGGTCGAAGCGGTATGCCGGAGCGCTGCTGACCGGCTGGCGATGCATGGCGTCCACCTGGACGTGATCGATCTCGACCTGAGTGCGGGGCGGGATGCCTTCCTGGCGCTCCGGGGCCATTGGTTTGCCACCTGGATGTCGGAGCGGATCGACAAGCTGGAGGGATTCGGCGTCAACGTGCGGAACAATACCCGGGCGGGTGTCGAAGCCGCGGGAAAGACCATCGGGCAGGCGGAGACGGTACGGGGCCGTATCTGGCGTCAGTTTTACGAGCTCTTCCAGCGCTACGACCACATCCTCACACCAACCATGGCCGTGCCGCCGTTCCCGGTCGAGCAGAACTACCCTGACACCGTGGCCGGGAAGAAAATGCGTACCTACGTCGATTGGCTCGCGCCCACCTTCGTGCTGAGCCTCACCGGCCTGCCGGTGGCGTCGGTGCCCTGCGGGCTCGATCCCGACGGTATGCCGGTAGGCATGCAGATCGTCGGGCCGCCGATGGGAGAAGAAGCGGTACTCGCGCTCGCAGGGCGGATGCAGGAACTGGTTCCCATCGGCGGCCCGCCCCTCACGCTCCCCTGAGCACGCGCGCCGGGTCCACCGGGCGAATCAGGGCTTTGGTGCAGCGAACAGCTTCGAGACCTCCGGCTTCGTGACCTTGCCCATCGCGTTGCGGGGCAGGACAGTGACCGACTTGAGCGCCCGCGGCACCTTGTAGGGCGCGAGCCGCTCTCTGGCCCACGCCTGCAGCGCCTTGAGGGTGAGTTTCGCGCCCGGGGCCAGCTCCACGGCGGCGGACACCCGTTCACCCCAGTCGTCATCCGGGATGCCCACCACGGCGCATTCCGCGATCGCCGGGTGGGTGCGCAGCGCTTCCTCGATCTCGAGCGCCGACACCTTGAAGCCGCCGGTCTTGATGATATCCACGCTGCTCCGGCCCAGGATGCGATACGACCCATCTTCCATGATCGCGGTATCGCCGGTCTTGAACCAACCGTCCCGGAAGGCGGCCGTGGTGGCGTCGGGGCGCTGCCAATACTCGAGGAACACGTTGGGCCCCCTGACCTCGATCTCGCCCGCGGTACCGGGTGGGACCGGGGTGCCCTGCTCGTTGACGACCCGCACTTCCACGCCGGGCAGCGGCGCACCCACGAACCCGGGCTTGCGCTCGCCCGCGAGCGGATTCGAGAGCGCCATGCCGAGCTCGGTCATGCCGTAACGCTCCAGCAGGGTGTGGCCGCTGATTTCGCGCCACCGGGTGAGGGTCTGGACCGGCAGCGCCGCGGAACCCGACACCATGAGGCGGAGCCCCCGGCATGCCTCCGACATCCGGATCCGGTGATCGTCCGGCGCCGCCTCCCACGCGGCGATCAGCCGCCGATAGATCGTTGGCACCGCCATGAACACCGTGAGCCGACCCGATTCGATCCGCTTCCAGGTCTCTTCCGCGTCGAACTGCGGAAGCATCTCGCAGACCGCACCGGCCCAGAGCGAGCATCCCACCACGTTCACGATGCCATGCACGTGGTGGAGCGGCAGCACCAGAAGGATCCGGTCGTTCTCGCTCCAGCCCCAGGCCTCGATCAATGAAGCGATCTGGGCCCGGATGTTTGCGTGGGTCACCACGACGCCTTTCGGCTTCCCGGTGGTTCCGCTGGTGTACACCATCATCGCGCGGCGGTCCTCCGCCACGCCCGGTAAGTGGGCGCTCTTTGCACCAAGCGCCTCGCTCGCGGTGAGGAAGCGGGCGCCGGCCGCCTGCGCGAGTGGCTCGAGCATGGGCGCCGAGGCGGCGTCGCCCACCACGATCGAGGCGCCGGAATCCGCGATCACATACTCGAGCTCGGCAGGGGGATGCGATGTGGCCAGCGGGACGGCGATGCCACCCGCCCGCCAGATGCCCCATTGCACCGCAACGTGATCGAATCCGGGAGAGATCAGGAAGGCGACCCGCGCCTCGTCGAGGTCAGACCGGTCGCCGAGGAAACAGGCCGCCGCCCGCGCCGAGGCGTCGGAGAGCTGGGCATAGGTGAATTCACCCTGGGGATCGGCGATGGCGGGCCGGTATGGATCCGCATCGGCGCGCTCGATCAGGGGCAGGGATGGGGCCGTGGACATGAAACCCAAGAAACGTTTCGGGTCCCCGCAAGGCAAGCCCGGGACTCCCCACCAGTGGTTCAGGCGCCGCCGGACCCCAGCTTCCGCAGACGCGCCAGCTCCGCGGATTCGATCAGCCGCCCGCCCAGAACCACCGCCGACAGCGTGCGCAAATTCTTGATGTCGGTGAGCGGGTTGGCGTCAAGCAGGAGGAACATCGCCGGCGCTCCGGCCTCGATGCGCCCGGTGCCGTGGCGCTGTACCGCCTCGGCCGCCGTCGTGGTGGCCGCGGCGAGGGCCTGCCGCGGCGTCAACCCGATCTCGACCAGCCGTTCCAACTCGAGCAGCAGCATGTCTCCCTGTCGCTCCAGCACGTCGGTTCCGGCCAGCATCGGCACTCCCGCGCGCGCGATGCGCCCCGCCAGCGACTTCATCCGCGCGTAAGCAACCCGCCGCCGAGCCGCGACCTCCGGGCCGGTCTTCTCGAGGCTCGCTTCGTAGCCGATCAGGGTCGGATCGAAGAAGGTGTGATTGCGCCTGAGGACCGCCCAGATCGAATCGCCGTGCGGGCCGGCGAGCCGGTCGGCGATACCGAGGAACTGCCCGGCGACCAGCGTCGGATCGGGCTGCTCGTTCTCGAAGATCGTCTGGATGTGCTCAATCGTCCGCATGCCCCGATTCGACGCCTCGACCCAGCTCAGCGTCAGCGGCACATGCCCGCTCACGGTCAGCCCGGCGCGGCGCGTCTCGTCGATGATCGCGAGAAACGCCAGCCGTCCCGTCGCGCGGTGCACCTTGATGAAGTCCACGCCGAGCGCCCGGAGCTCGCGCACGGCGGCGCGCGCCTCGGCGTCCGTGACGACCTTGCGATGGAATGCGGCGGGCTGTTCGCCGTTGAGCGTCGGGCCGGCCATCACGATCTCCGGCCCGATCCGGTCCCCGGAACGGATCTGCCCCCGAAGCGGAAACAGTGTATCGGCAAACCCTCCCATGTCGCGCAC
Organism: Gemmatimonadales bacterium; assembly: GCA_031404115.1. Lineage (GTDB taxonomy): Bacteria > Gemmatimonadota > Gemmatimonadetes > Gemmatimonadales > GWC2-71-9 > JABFSM01. The sequence continues at coordinate 6,052 of JANNGX010000049.1, forward strand.
GCCGAGAACCCCGTAGCCGACGTACTGTTCGGGGGCGTGGCCGACCGGAGTGAGGGCCGAAAGGTGGGCGTGCATGTCCCAGAGCCCGGGGACCAGAAACTTTCCCCGGGCCTCGACGATGCGGGCCCCGGAAGGAATCCGGGGCGAGCGGCCGACGGCCACGACACGCCCCCGTTCCACGATGACGGTGCCCTGGGTGTCCGGACGCCTCCCGCTGGGATCGATGATGGTGCCGTTCGCGACGACCAGCGCCTGCATCAGGAGCGATTGAATCAACCTTCCTCCTTGAGTGTCACGGCCGGCCGCAACGAGCACCAAGGTGACGGGGTCGCTGGGGGAACGGCCGTTCGCGGAGTCTACTCAGGAAGCGCGTCATCGCAAGCGACGCGGCCAGGCCGGGCGTGTCGTCGCCGCCCGCAGCTACGCCCTAGATTTCCCGGATGTCCGCCTCCGCGCATCGCTGCTTTGCCATCACCGCCCCGGGTATCGCGGCCCTCACCGCCTCCGAGCTGGTGGCGCTCGGGATCACGCCGTTCCAGCCGGAACCGGGCGGCGTGGAGTTCGAGGCCACCTTGAGCCAGCTCTATACCGCCAACCTCGAGCTCCGGACGGCCAGCCGGGTGATCGTGCGGCTGGCCGAATTTCCGGCGCGAGCCTTTTACGAGCTGGAGCGGAAGGCCGGGCGGGTGCCCTGGGGCGCGATCGTGGGTGCCGGCTCGCCGGTCCGGTTCCGGGTGACGACCAAGAAGTCCCGGCTGTACCACGCCGACGCCATTGCCCAGCGGCTGCAAAGCGTCGTGAGCGGCGTGGGGAGGTCCGGAAGCGGTCAAGGCCCTTCCGATGGAGAGGAAGGGGCGGACGAGAGCGAACCCGAGGGACAGTTGTTCATCGTCCGCGTAGTCCGCGACATCGTCACCATCAGCGCCGACAGCTCCGGCGCGCTCTTGCACCGGCGGGGCTATCGGCAGGCCGGCGGGAAGGCGCCGCTTCGCGAAACATTCGCGGCTGCTATGCTCCTGGGCGCGGGGTACGACGGTCGGACGCCGCTCGTGGACCCCTTCTGTGGCTCGGGCACCATTGCGATCGAGGCGGCGTTGTTGGCCCGGGGGATTGCACCGGGGCTCAACCGGCACTTCGCCTTCGAGAAGTGGCCGGATTTCGACGCGGCGGGGTGGGACACGCTCAAGGCCCGGGCCGCGGAACGGGTGCTTCCCGCCGTGTCGGTGCCGCTGGTGAGCAGCGATCGCGATGCCGGTGCCACCGCCACCGCAGAGGCAAACGCGGAGCGCGCCGGGGTGGCGCGGGATATCATTTTCAGAACCGAGGCGGTGAGCGCCGTGGCACCGCCCGCCGGCGTGGGCCTGCTTGTCACCAATCCTCCCTACGGCATTCGCGTCGGGCAGACGGGGGACCTCCGCGACCTCTATGCCCGACTCGGCGCCCTGGTGCGGGAACGCTGGAACGAATGGGCCATTGCAATGCTGGTTGCCGGGCCGATGCCCGAACGGGAAATGGGTCTCCCGTTCACGGTGCGATGGGAATCGAACAACGGCGGCATCCCGATCCGGCTCCTGATTCGCAGCTGATCCGAAGGAAAAGCTCCGTTCAGTCGTGGCGGTGGCCGCCCGCCTTCATCTCCTCGGCGATCCGCTCGAGCAAGGCCTTGGTCTTGGCAATTCCTTCCCGCTCGCCCAGCCGGTTTCCCTCATACTCGATGCCCATCCAGGAGTGGAACCCGGCGGCCATGACAATCCGCATCATGCGCCGGTAGTCGATGGTGGTCTCATCGCCCCGCTCGTCGAAGTCGTAGGTCTTGGCGCTCACCGCCTTCGCCCAGGGCATCATCTCCTCGACACCCTTGTAGCGGTCGTATTCGGTGAAGTTTCCGAAATCGGGAAGCGTACCGCACCGCGGGTGGTTCACCAGCTTCATCACGCCGGCCAGCCAGTTTCCATTTGACGAGAGGCCCCCATGGTTCTCGATGATGACGTTGATGTCCCGCGAGGCGCCGTACTCAGTGAGGCGGCGGAGACCGTCGGCGGCGAGCTCTTGCTGTTCTGCATGGGTACCTTCGCTCTCGGCATTGACTCGTATCGAGGTACACCCGAGCGTTCGGGCTGCGTCGACCCACTTCCGGTGATTCTCCACCGCTTTCCGCCGAAGGGCGTGATCCGGATCCCCCAGCCGGCCCTCGACGTCGATCATGATGAGGTGCTGAAACACACCATGATCCTGGGCGCGGCGATTCATCTCGGCGAGATACGCAGCGTCGGTGGCCTTGTCCTTGAAGAAGGTGTTGACGTACTCGACCGCGCCGATATCGAATTCGGTGCGTGCCACTCTGGCAAAATCGAGGTGGTCGAGCTGCCCCCCTTGGAGCGCTTTGTGGAACGACCACTGGGCCAGCGAAATCCGGAAGGGTGGGTCGTCCGCGGTGTCCACGAACATGGGCAAGGCCATCGTGTGGGTGGCGGCAAGAGCGGCGCCGGCGAGGAACTCCCGCCGAGTCACGATGGCTGGCACGGACGGTCTCCTCTCGTCGAGTTCCAAGTCTACCCCGCTCGCCTGGCGGAGGATAGCTTCC
>JANNGX010000050.1:0-7827 GCA_031404115.1 Gemmatimonadales bacterium
GGACCTGCTCCGGCGCGAACCGGTGCGCACCGATGAAGCGGGGGTCCGGCAGCGTTTGGCGGGGATGACCGTTCTGGTGACGGGCGCGGGCGGGTCGATCGGCTCGGAGCTGTGCCGCCAGATCGCCCGTCTGCAGGTGCCCGAGCTGGTGCTTCTGGGTCACGGCGAGAACAGCATTTTCGCGATCGAGAACGAGCTGCGGGCCCACTATCCGGCACTCCGGCTCACGGCGGTGATCGCGGATGTGCGGGATCCGGCGCGTATCGACGCGGTGTTCGCCAGGTTCCGGCCCGAGGCGGTGTTCCATGCGGCGGCGTACAAGCATGTGCCGCTCATGGAGGCAAACCCCGAAGAGGCGGTGGCCAACAACGTCGGCGGTACCCACACCGTGCTGGCGGCGGCGGAGCGGTGGGGCACCGCGCACTTCGTCCTGGTGTCCACCGACAAGGCGGTCAACCCCGGGAACGTGATGGGCGCCACCAAGCGTATGGCGGAGGAGCTGGTGCGGGGCGCGGCGGCCCGCACCGGGCGGAGCTTCGTGTCGGTACGATTCGGCAACGTGCTGGGCAGCCGGGGGAGCGTGATCCCGACGTTCCAGGCGCAGATCGCAGCCGGCGGGCCGGTCTGCGTCACTCATCCCGAAGTGACCCGCTACTTCATGACGATTCCGGAAGCGGTGCAACTGGTCCTCCAGGCTGCCGCGCTGGGCCGCGGCGGGGAGACTTTTGTGCTCGATATGGGCCAGCCCGTCAAGATCGTGGATCTGGCCCGGGATCTGATCGAACTCTCCGGACTGGAGGTGGAGCAGGACATCCGGATCGAGTTTACCGGCCTGCGGCCGGGGGACAAGATGTTCGAGGAGCTCTTCCTCGATTCCGAGCATCACGGCCGGACGGCGCATGAGAAGATCTTCGTGGTGCGCGCCGGCCCCGGATCGGGTCTCGCGGCGCATGAGCTGCAGGTTCTCATCCACGCGGCACAGACCGGGGACCGCGAGCGGATGCTGGAGTTGCTGAGCGAACTCGTGGCCGCGGTGGAGGAACGGAACGGCGGACCGCCTCGCGCTCCGGACGACGTGGCGTCGTGGGAGACCCGGATGATCCCGGGCGGAGCGGCAACGCATCGATGAGGGCGGCAAGGCCGCGAAACGCGGAGCCTCGCCGTGCCATCTTCGTGCTTTACGTGCTCGCGATGGTGCTCCTCTTCCTGCTTCCGGTGCCCCCCCGGTTGAATCGGGCCGCGGGCCAGTTTGACGGCGCGGTTCATTTCGGGGTCTTTCTGGGGTTCTCGCTGCTGTATCGACTCGGCCGGCGCCCGGCTGTCGCGCGGGCGCTCCTGGTCTCGGTCCTGCTTGCGGGGGGCGTTGAACTGGTTCAGTGGGCCCTGCCGTACCGGGGTGGGCAGTGGGCGGACTTTGCCTTCGGGGCGGCGGGGGCGGGGGCAGGGGTCGTCCTCGCGCATCTGGTCAGGGCCCGGCCGGGTCGCCCGGCCGATCCGGCGCCATAAGTCCGCCAGGTGGCAAACGGAGCGCCGCGTCGGCTGGCGATAGTTGCGCGGACTCAGGCTCGAGGGGGGCGCTGGCTATATTGACCCATGCGTCCCTGTGCTTGGGTTTCAGTGTGAGATGCCGGAGATGACTGAAGCGGAGCGGCGGCTGATTCGGGAGTCGAGTGGTGGGATTTCGCTGCCCGGGGCGGTAGGGGCCTGGGCAGGAGCTGCCCTCGCGCATCTGGTCAGGCCCCCGTTCTCTTGCGGGATTCCAAGCTCCACATCACGTTGGAGTTATGGCTTCGCCGATTCTTGGCTTCTCGCATCTTGCGCCGGCTGAGCGGATTGAACTCGCCGAGCAGCTCAGGGACAGCCTGGAGCCGCAGAGCGTCGAACTGACCACCGATCAGGTCGCCGAGTTGCGACGGCGTCGAGTGGCATTGCGGCAGGTGAGGGGGCCTGACCGAAGGGAAACCGCCGCGCGACTCCCGTTTCTCTGGGCCATGGTGCTCCTGAGTCCGGTGCTCTCCTCCTGCCGGGGCGGCTCAGAGCGACACGCCGATTTCCCGGCCCTCGAGCGCAGCTGGGTCAACGCGCAGCAACGCCGTGACTCCGTGGCCCTCGATTCCCTCCTCGCTCCGGAATTCCTCCTGACCGAGGGGGCACACGGTACGCCGCTATCGCGCGATCAATACATCGCGGCAGTGCTGCACACCGCCACCGAGGACGCCATTCGCCTTCAGGATCTGCGCGCGGTCCATCACGGAGATTCCGCCACAGTCGTATCACGGTTCCACTGCACGGTGGTCCGAGGCGGACAGCCCACGGTCACTTTTCAATTTCGAACGACGGACCTCTGGATCCATCGGAAGGGCCGTTGGCTGGCGGCGAGCCGAACCATGGTCGTGGCCCCCGACTGAACGGCGGCCTTCGCCTCTCCGTCGCGCCTGCTCTTCGAGCGCCACCAGCTCGGCCATTCTGTCCCGGCCGATGGCCAGCGCCTTCCGCCTCCGGTATTCCTCCCCGCGGAGGTTTCCACTCACCAGGCCATGCACGTACGGCGGCAGCTTGTGGCGGACGTCGTGCGCCATGCGGCGCCCTGCCTGGCGCACGGCCTCGAGCGGAGTTCGTGGAGTATCCTCCCGCCCGGTCCAGTACCAGGACGTCAGGCGGTTCGCCAGCCAGCGCAGGCGGGCGCCAAGTGATGGGAGCGTGCTGAGTCTGGTGAGCGCGGGTGGCATCGTTCGCGTCGGGTCCAGGATTTGGGCCCGCGCCAGCGCCAGCAAACTATCGAGACTGGCGGGCGGCACGCTGTCCCGGAAGTATTCGGCGGGCACCCGCGCATTGAGCAGCTCCCTGGTGAGGGAAAGGGTCAGGTAGATCCAGGTGTCAGCGCTGTCCCGCGTCCATCGTTCCCGCAGGGCGGGCCAGGACAACCGGTCGGCCGCGTATTCCAGCCACAGCGCGATGTCCAGCAGGGCACGCAGTCCCATCTCGAACCGATGGTGTGCGCTGCAGTGAATCGCCAGGTGGGACAGCATGTCCCCCTCGTCAAGCACCTGAACGTCCACTCCGCCCACGGCGGCACGGATGCGGCGCGACCAGGCGCCTTCCTCCCACTCGGGACATGCCGCGGTCATGGACTGCAGTCTCCCGTGGAGTTCCACGATGAGACCCGACCCGGGCAACTCGAACATCCGGGTTGGCGCCGCCTCCGGCCGATCGGCGGCCGCCTTCCGCGCCACCAGGCGTTCGGGATACTGCAGGCCGGCGCCAAGGAGGGCGCGCGCCCCGGCATCGAGGTGTTCCGGACGGGTCCACAGGTCAATGTCGTCCATGGGTCGGAGGGCAGGGTCGGGATAGGCCAGGTGCGCCAGGACCATCCCCTTCAGCACCACGAAGGGGACTCCCTCCCGGTCCAGTGCCCGGGTCATTCGCCGGAGGAGGGCCTGGCGCTGGAGATGGCCCACCGCCCCCGCCCTCCGGGCGGGGGCGAGCGCCTCCCGTATTGCCGCGGGAATTCGTTCGCGCGCGACGAGTTGGGGGAGCCGGTCGGCGAGGTAGGGGCGGAGGTCGAGAGGCGTGACCGCCAGCATCGAAACCCAGGCGGCGTCGGACGCACCGTCCAGAGGGGCCCGCTCCTCGCTGGGGCCGCGCCGGAGGGCCGACAGCAGCAGTTCAGGCCCGCCGGGCACCGGCCCTCCCGACGGACGGAGGCACGGGGTCGCGCGGCGCGAGGCGCTGGGCCACCAGGGCCATGGCCCTGGCCAGGCGAGCGGCCAGGGCTCGGTTCAACGCCAGGGTGGTTCGGACCAACAGCAGGATCCCGACGGCGGTGAAGCGGCGGCCGGCCGGCCAGGCCGGCGGAGGCCGCACCGGGCACCAGGCCTCCCCGTCATGCCACTCCGTCACCTCACCCAGCACCCGATCCCGCTCCAGCGGAGGATCGCAAACCACGGTGCCGTCGCCGCGCGTGAGCAGCATCGATCGTTGGCCGCGAGGGGAGCCCCGGCCCACGACGCGGTGCCCCACCAGGCCTCGCGAGGCGACGAAGGCCACCACACATCCGTCGGGGTAGGCGCCGTCCGACCGGCACCGGATCAGAATGCGGGTGCCGGGCGGCAGGGTGGCCCCCATGCTCCGGCCCCTCATTTCCGATTCGATGTCGCGGCCGGCCCGCTGGAGCAGGGGTATCAACGCCAACCCTCCATCGGCGGGCAGCGGTCCGGTCATGGTGCGCGGGGGTGCTTCTCGGGTTCGGGCGTCGGCGCCGGACGATAGCGCCAGCGCCGGCGCCAGAGCAGCTGAAAGGGAAACAGCAGTTGGCTCCGCAGCGATTCTCCCATACCCAATCCGTCCACACCATAGCGGGCGGGAAGCGGTTGCTCCGGGACGGCGGTACCGAAAAGGTAGTCCCAGGAGCTGAACAGGAATCCGAAGTTTGCGTTGGCATGCTCCGGACGAATGGAGTGATGGAAGGCGTGGAACCGAGGGCCAGCCAGGACCCGCTGAAGCGGGCCGAAGCGCCAGTCGAGTTGGGCGTGCTGGATGGCGGCGAAGCAGGTGACCAGCGCCGCCAGCGGCATCCACCCGCGCGTGGGCACTCCGAGAACGAGATGAAAGATGCCGAAGTAGAGGACCACGTCCATGCTCAGATTCTCCAGCGGATGGCGCCGGGAGGCCGTGAGCAACGTCATCTGTTCCTGAGAGTGGTGGACGCTGTGAAAGGCCCACAGAAAGGGCACCGCATGCTGCAGGCGATGCCACCAGTAGGTGACGAAATCACCGCCGACCCAGAACACCACCAGGCCGACGGGCCAAGGAACCTGGCGGAGCAGGTTCAGCTGGAGAAAATCGAGGCGGGATCCGAGTGCGTTGGTCACCGCGGCCAGCAGTATCACGGTGTAGAAGCCGCCCTTGTAAAACAAGGTGTACAGGACGTCGTTCGCAAAGTTCCGGGTGCGGTACCGGGCCGGGTCTGCTCCGGCGCGCGACTCCAGCAGGTAAACCACCAGCACGAAGCTGCCGTAAATGAGGGCTGCGTAGGCGGTGGATTTCGCCAGCGGGCCCAAGTGCGCCAGCGCGGCGAGTCCGGCCAGGCGGTCAAGGGCCTCAGACAAGGAGAGCACCGCTCCCGGCCGCTCGGGCCCGCACGGCGGCCCGGCGCGCGTCCGACATCTCGACCGCCACCGCGACCTCCTCAGGGGAGAAACCCGCCTCGAGGCGCGCCTCGACGGCGACGCCGTACTTCTCGACCTCCGTCCCGCCGTCGGCGAACACCCGGGCGAACGCCTGGACGGCCTGCGTAAGCGCGGCGGCGATGTGGAGCGCGACGCGCGGCGTCGTGGCGAGCTGGGCCTTGATGGTGTCGTTGCCGAGCCGGATGTGGCACACCTCGTCGGCCTGTTGCGCGTCGTACATGTCGGCCAGCTCGTGGTCGCCGCGCTCATGGGCGTCGTCCCGCGCGAACGTGGCCGCGTCGAGCCCATCCGCCTCGAAGCTCCGGTTCTGCACCGCGAGGCATCCGACAAGCGTGTCGATCTTCCCCAGGATCCGGTACTGGAAGTTCATGACCGGATACTCGCCCACGCGGCCGCCGCGCTGTTCCAGCAGTCGCCGGTAGCTGAGGACATGGCGCGCCTCGTCCGCGCATTGCCGGGCCAGCCCCTTCCGGACGCCCCAGTCCGCGTCGGGAAACTGCGCCAGGCTGCGGGCGGCGTTTTCCATGACGCACGCCTCCTCGTTCATCTGGCGATTGAGGAACTCGCGCTCCTTCTCGGGGTGCCCGTCGGGCAGGTTCACCATCTCGGCCCAGACCTCCACTACGGTAAACCGTGAGTCCCGGGCGGGACCGGCACCGAAGAGCCTTGGGTCGAGTGGCGGCCGCGTGACGGAGGTGGCAGTCATGCGGTCAGTTCCCCAGGGTGCCGGCGGGGAGGATGGACCGGAATCCGGCCTGTCGCAGGACTTCGGAAATTTCCTCGTCGGTGAACTCGGCCGCTTTCCGGTCCTCCACGTTCACGGCGGGCGGCAGGCGGCGTTCCTCAGTCCATTCGATGCCGACGGCGTTGACGTCTCCGGGCTTGGGCGCCAGCTGCGCGTTGACCCGGCCCAGAAACCGGACCGCCATGGCCACCTTGAGCAGGGTGCGGGGCTCCTCTTCGGTGATCCGCTTGATCCATCGATTGGCAAACCGCACATGGGTGATCTCGTCCGCCAGAATCCCCTCCAGCAGGTCCGCCGTGACGTTGTCCCCGGCCTCCCGCCACCGGGTGCGGAGCGTGCCGAGGACGTCGATGAGCCCCGCCTCGAAGGTGCGGTTCTGCACCGCCAGCCGACCGGGCAGGTCGTCGAGCATGAGCGTGACTCCCCACTCGAAGTTGGCGATCGGAAACTCGCCCTTGTACCCGTCGAGCTCCCGGAGCCGGTCGTGGAGCAGCCGTGCGTGCCGGGATTCGTCGGCCACCTGCCGTGCCAGCGACATCCTGAGATCCCACGGCGCGTCGGGAAAATCGAGCAGGCACCGCGCCGCGATTTCCATGGCGCCGGTCTCGTTGTTCATGTGCCGGTGCAGCCGCTCCCGCCGGGAAATGTCGGACATGTCCGGCCAGTCCTGCATCTCGGCGTCGGTCTGCACCACGGTGAAGCAGGGCTCCCGCGCCGGGTCGCGCCGGAGCACCACCCCGCCGACCACCTTGGTGTCCTCCGTGGCCGCGCTCACACCGCCGCCGCGGTCCGCGCCTGCGGACGGTCGACGACCATCTCGCCCGCCCCTTTGGCCATGGCGGCGATGCGGGTCGGCCAGGCGGGGTCTTGCGCCAGGAGGTCCGGGCGCTGGGCGGCGAACGCCGACCGGTCGGCATGCAGCCTCGGCAGGTCGTGGAGGATCCGTTCGATGATGCGGACGCTTGGTTCGTCGTTCAGTGCGTCCGTCTCGGTGAGGTGTCGCCGATAGCGCGCCTCGAGGTCGGGGAGGAAGCCGTCATAGAACCCCGCCACCCGCTCCACGGTGCCCGTGGCGCTCGCCAGGGTGTCGAGCACCGCCATGCAGGCGTCGGTCGGACGGGGGGAATAGTGCGCGGCCGCCCGCAACTCGCCGGTGCGCCGACCGAGGCCGTCGGCGTGTTGTGCGAAGTCCCAGAGGTGGCGCCCGAACAGCACCTTGGCTTCGAGCTCGGGGGTGCTCGGCACCCATCGGGCGAGTGTTTCCATCAGGTGCACCGAGACAAAGCGGAAGGTGCCGATCCGGTCGGCCTTCTGTCTGATCGTGAGGCCCATCATTCCTCCAGAGACTGTTCCAATAGCGCCGCGGTTTCGTCCGGCGGGCCGAGCGTCAGCGTCGCGCAGCGCACCCGCGTCACCACCGAGAGAAAATCGCGGGCGCGTTGCACCGGGTTCATGCCCCACATGGTGGCGCCGAGCGGGGTCAGGAGCCCGAGGTGTTCCCGTCCGGGACGGACCGACTCCAGCCGGGGTTCCGGCCCGAACCCCCGCAGGAATATCACCTGCCGGAGGGGCGTCGCGTCGGGACCGGTTCCGGGAAACAATTGCCCGACGTAGGCCCGCCGGCGTCGGGTCCCGTCTGGAAACGGCTCGTAGGGCGCCTGCTCCCGCTCGAGCGCTTGGCTGACGTCCGGCGCGCGCGGCCCATCCCGGACCGCGAGGGAGCGCCGGACCGGCACCAGCTCGAGGGCCCGGACCCGGACTCCGGCAATTTCGTCGCCCAGGAAGGCGTGGCCTCGCGCCGCGAGCGCCAAGGAGAGCGTCGTCTTGCCGGCGCCTTTTGGCCCCGCGAGAAGCAGTCCCTGGCCCCGGACACCGATGGACCCCGCATGAAAG
>JANNGX010000051.1:0-58878 GCA_031404115.1 Gemmatimonadales bacterium
CACCCGCCCGGCAGGCAGCAGGGCAGCGCAGCTCCCTGCGGCGCCCGCGCGGGCCAGCGCTCCCAGGGAGAACCCGGCCACGGCCGCGCCGGCGAGCCACCCCATCGGGCGGGTATGGGAGAGGAGCAGCAGACCGCCGAGCATCCCGATCGCGAGCACTGGGGCCGGAAAACGCGAGAGGCCGGTCGCGAGACCGGCCTCGAACACCAGAACCAGGAGCACCACCGGGCGAGGCCTCACGGCCCCGCCAGGCTCCTCAGGGAGTGACCTTCCGCCGGCCCGCCATCTTGCATCGGGGAGACTCCATGACCCTCCGGACGCCGTCCATCACGGCGACCTCGATCGAGGCGCGATTCTGCTGCTTGTCGAGACTGAGCTCGGTAATGACGGTACCCTCGACGCTCGCCACGTAGCGGGCCGGCAGCCGGTTGAGCGCGTACACCAATACGTCGGCGCGGCAGACGTCGCAGCCGCAAAACTCCGGGAAGTGGACCAGAAGTGCGTCGTAGGCTTCTGTGACGTGGGCTTCCACCTTGTTTTGAATCATAGGAGCGCCAGTTGTGGGGCAACCACCGCCCCGGTGAAGGTCGATCCCGTCGTTCCCGTGAGACGGACCGTGTGATACTCGCCGATGGCACTGACCGGCAGATCCACCAGCACGAGGTGGTTCCCACGGGTCCGCGCCAGCAGGAGAGTTCCCCGCCGAGCCGGCCGTTCGACCAGGACCTCGTGCACCGCGCCCACACGCAGAATGTTGCGCGCCCGGGCCTGGTTTCTGACCACTTCAATAAGCCTTCCCAGGCGCTCCGACGCCACTTCGGGCGGAATATGGCCGGTCAAGTTTGCCGCCGGCGTGCCGCCCCGGACCGAATAGGCAAAGGTGTAGGCGTCATCGAACCCGGCCTCCGGGACCAGGGACATCGTCTCCGTGAACTGCTCCTCCGTTTCTCCCGGGAAGCCCACGATGATGTCGGTGCTGAACGTCATGTCGGGGATGGCGCTGCGGAGCCGCGCCACCACATCGAGATAGACTTCCCGCGTGTACCTCCGCCGCATGCGGCGCAGCACGGCGTTGGACCCGCTCTGAGCGGGCAGGTGGACATGCTCACACACCGCCGGAGTGGTGGCCATGGCCTCGATGACGCGGTCGGTGAAGTCCGTGGGATACGGACTGGTGAAGCGTACCCGGCGAATGCCGTCCACCGAGCCGACCGCCCGGAGCAGATCGGCGAAGTCATGGGCACCGTCGTTCCACGAGTTGACGGTCTGGCCCAGGAGGGTGACCTCACCGGTGCCCGCGTCCGCGAGGAGTCGCACCTCGCCGACGACGTCCTCCAGCTTACGGCTCCGTTCGGGGCCGCGCGTATACGGAACCACGCAGAAGGTGCAGCGATAATCGCATCCCCGCTGCACCGTGACGAATTGGGTCGGCCCCGGGGCACGCACGGCGGGCACGTCCTCGTAATGCTCCCAGCCGCGAAACTCGGTGTCGCTGACGCGATCGCCCCGCAGGGCGTGGCCGATCAGCTCGGGCAGGTTGCGGTAGGCATCGGGCCCGACCACCAGGTCGACGCGGGGAACCTGGGCGAGGAGGAGAGGACCGAGGCGCTGGGCCATGCATCCCATCACGCCGAGCACGGTGCCGGGCCGTTTGTGGCGCTGGAGCTCGCCCATGCGGCCGATGACCCGCTGCTCGGCGTTGTCGCGCACGGCACAGGTGTTCACCAGCATCACATCGGCGTGCTCCGGGGTTTCGGTGGGCGCGTAGCCCGCGCGGCCCAGTACGCCGAGCACCAGCTCGGAGTCGGCCACGTTCATCTGGCAGCCGTAGGTCTCCAGGTAAACCAGCTTCACGGTCGGACCGACACCCCCAGCGTGAGGAGCGTGGCCCGCTCCGAGAAGCCCACCCCCCCCTTTCGCCAGACCTGCTGCACCGCCATGTCGATTCCGGCCCGCTCCGCCACAAAGCGGATGGAGGTGCCGATCGAGAGCGCCGTCTCGGTGGTCTTGTCGCCGAGGCGGAGCGGGAACGGCAGCGTGGCGCGCCGCACGCCGAGCCGGAGTGGCCAGTGCGACATCCGCCTCGGATCGGTCAGGTACTCGATCCCCGCCGAGAACTCGGTCATGTTGACGCTCCCGACGCCGCCCAGTCTCATCAGATCGGCGTTGGCAGTGGACCAGTTACGGTAGAGCGCGCTGCCGGCCAGCAGCACTCGGTCTCCCAGCTGAATTCTGGCACCTCCGGACACGGTAAGCGGCAGCTTGGCGTTGCCGAGCGCCGCGGTGTCCAGCTCCACCCGGACCCGGTCGTCGGCCCGGACCATGCCCGCCAGGGTGAAGTATTTCCCGATGCGCGCCACGACGCCGGCCGAAACGCCGAACCCCAGGTAGGAGTAGGTGAACCGTTCGCTGGCCCCGGAGTAGGTCGAGTCAGCGAAGACTCGATGGCTGACGATCCGGTTGGACCCGGTGATCATGTGAAGGCCCAGGCCCCACTGAATCGCCCGCGACTGTCGCCAGCCCACCGCGACCCGCAGATCGCTCAGGCCCCCCTGGGAGGAAATGGTGTCGAAAGCCTCGACCGGCTGGTCGCGGAGGATCAGCGTGTCGCGGGACGCGAGCACGAAGTTTCGGTCGGTGTAGCCGCTCGCGCTGAGCGAGATCGACAACGGCGTTCCGCCGATGGGCGCGGCCACGAACACCCCCGGATAGCGGTTGTCGCGCGCGCTGGACGAGCCCGCCGGGCTTTCCGAGCGGCGCCAGTTCTGCACCGTCTGGAAGCTCGCGGTGAGGAACACCGCCTGACCGACCGAAGCTGGATTGAGCGCCGACTCCAGGTCGAACAGGGAGAACCCGCCGCCCAGTCCAGTGGCCCGGACTGAAATCGGCCGGAGCGGAAGCCCGAGGCCCCGCACCCCGAACTGGGAGGACTGGGCCGCCACCGGCACGGCAACAAGAAGTCCGAGGAGCGCGGTGGCCACGGGTCGCATCAGGGGTGTCCCGGTCTCGAGGGAAGCGCGTAGGTGATGCGAAGCCGCGGACCGTTGACCGGATCTTGCGAGGAGATGAACTCGGGCCGGCCGAAGCTGCCGCCTTCCGGCGCGATGCCCATGAGCAGCGTGGTCGGCGCGGTGTTTCCGGGGCCGAACCATGCAGACACGATCGCAAGGATCTCGATGAATTGAACGTCGGTGGAATTGGCCTTGACCGGGGCGCTCGCGATCAACGCGGCAAGTGCGGGAGACTTGGCACCCAGGTCCACCAGGACTCCTCGCACCTGAAGGGATGCGGGATCGTTGGGCAACCCCGGCACCGGTACCGCCGGAGTGAGCTCCAGCGTGGCGCGGAGGACGCTCGCGGAATCGCGGAGAAGCCTCGGAATCTCGAACCGGAGAATGCTGCGGGTCCCGAATTTGCCTCCGACGATCAGCCGGCCGTTCCCGCCTGCCACCGGGACGTCGATCACGTAGTTCGACTTCTCAGCGGGAATGGTCAGTGTCTGCTTCTGGAGCGCGGTATCGGTCGTGGCGGCCCGGCCGTACCCGATGAACACCGGCCCGCCCTCGTTCGAAAAAGTCGACCCAAGCCTGATTCCGGTGGCCTGCGCCGCCTTGATCTTGAGCCCCAGGCCGAACCGGCCGGTGTCGGCCACGGGGCCGACCAGGCGGTCGAGCTTGTCGGCCGCAAGGACCAGGCGGAGCACTTTTCCGTTCTTGAGGGTGTCCGGCACGATCAGCGAATCGATCAGGGTTTCCGGCGTCATCATGGCGTCGAGCGCCGGCAGAGTCACCGTGCTGTCGAGGTCGGGCGCGATGCGATAATAGAAGATTGTGAGCTGCTTGACCGCGGTATCGCGCGCGATGAGCTGCGCGGTGATGGCCACCGAGTCGAGGGTCACGAGGGTCTGGGTCCCGCCGATGAACACCGAATCGGACCGGCGGGGAAACGTCGCGAAGGCGCGCGCCTCCAAGGCGGGAATCCCGTCCGACACCAGCAGCGCCGGGACCTGGTTGGCCCCGATGTAGCCGGTGAAGGAGCTGTCCGTCCCCGGGGCAGCGTGGAGCACCGTGTCCCGGATAATGAGACTCGTGCCGGGACAGAGTTCGGGGCACTCCGCCGGAGCGGTGAGCTGTTCCTGGCAGCCGGCCAGGACGCCGAGGGCGAGCAGAAGAACCGGGATCGAGCCAGAACGCCTCACGCGAGCAACTCCTTGCCGAAGGCGTCCGGCAGCAAGTCGCGGATGCGCCAGCGTTTCGATTGCGATGGACCTACCGATTCCACTTCCAGCTCCGATCCGAATTCAGCCAGCACCTGGCGACAGGCACCGCACGGAGGCCCCGGCGGCTCCGAGTCCGTGGCGATGACGATGCGCCGGAATCGGCGGGCCCCCGCGCTGACCGCGGCAAACACCGCCGCACGCTCGGCGCAGATGGTCAGGCCGTAGGACGCATTCTCCACGTTGCAGCCCAGGTAGACCGTCCCGTCGTCGGCTTCGAGTGCCGCGCCGACCCGGTACTTCGAGTAGGGACAGTAGGCCCGCTCCTGCATGCCGCGCGCAGCCACTACCAGGCGATCAGCCACCCCAGACCTCACGAAGAAAAGACCGTCCCGCCGCGAGGGGGGCGACCCCCAGAAATTCCGCGACCGTGGCCCCCATATCCGCGAAAGTACGGCGCTCCCCGACGGAGACGGCCCGGACCCGGGGACCGTACACCAACACCGGCACCCGCTCTCTCGAATGGTCGGTCGAAGGGGTGGTCGGGTCGTTCCCGTGATCGGCTGTAAATATAACCAGGTCTTCCTCTTGCACGGCTTCGAGCATCCCGGGTAGGGCCCGGTCCAGCGCCTCGAGCCCGCCCAAAAATCCCGGGACGTCGTTGCGGTGACCCCAGCTCTGATCGAACTCGATGACGTTCACGAACAGGAAGCCCGAGGTCATGGTGGTCAGCGCCTGCCGGATCAGACCGTATGCCTCCGCGTTGGTGGCGGCATGGGTGCTCGTAATGCCCCTCCCCGCGAACAGGTCATCCACCTTTCCGACCCCGATCCGGGGTATCCCGGCGTCTTCCAGACGATCGAGCAGGGTCGTCCCGGAGGGCGGCAGACTCACGTCCTTGCGATTGGCGGTCCGGACGTAGGCTCCGGGCGGTCCCGCGAACGGCCTCGCAATGACCCGGGATACGCCGTGCGGCCCGGCGAGCATCTCGCGCGCCGCGATGCAGGCGGCGTAGAGCTCAGGCAGCGGCACCGTGGCCTCGTGCGCCGCCACCTGGAACACGCTGTCCGCGGAGGTGTAGACGATCCACTTGCCGGTGGCCTGATGCTCCGCTCCATACTCGGTGATGATGCCGGTGCCCGAGGCGGCCTTGTTCCCCAGAACACCGCGGCCGGTGCGCCGGGAGAATTCCGCGATGACCTCGGCGGGGAAGCCGGCCGGGTACGTCGGAAAGGCCTGGGCGAGGATGACACCGCACATCTCCCAATGGCCGGTCGTGCTGTCCTTGCCGGGGCTGGCCGGCTGGGCCGTGCCCCACGCGGCCGTCGGCGGATCCACCGCGACCACGCCCGGGAGGGGAGCGCATCGTCCGAGACCGAGCCGCGCCAAATTGGGGAGCTCGATGCCCGAGGCGGCACGCAGGGTGTTGCCCAGGGTATCGCTGCCCTGGTCTCCATAGGCCGCGGTGTCGTGGGCGGGGCCGATGCCGAGCCCGTCGAGCACGATGATCGCAGCCCGGCGCGCCACGTCAGTGCCCCCCGGTCTGCACGAACCGAAATCGCAGTGCGGTGAGCGCCTGAGTCAGCAGTTGCTGTTCATCGGGCTCGAGGTGGCCCTGGGTCTTGGCCTCGAGCATCACCAGAGTGTCGATCAGGGCCTGCGCGATCTGGCGGGTGGTGGCCTTGCCCGCCAGCGCCTCGGCGCCGGGCGGAAGGGTGCCCGCCAGCGCCGATTCCGCCTGCTGGGCCAGCCCGAGAACGAGCGAGACAAATTGCGGGTTCATGAATCATTCCGATACCGCCGAGTCACTCTCGGCGTCAGCATGGTGAGCAGCTCGTAGGAGATGGTTCCCGCGAGCCCGGCCTGGTCGTCGAGCGAAACGAGGCCGCCGAAGAGTACCGCGGTGTCGCCGATGTTCACGGGAGTGTCCTCGACGTCGACCATCACCATGTCCATGGTGACGCGGCCGACAATCGGAACGATCACCTCGTTGATCTCCACGAAGCCGCGCCCGCCCAGCGCCCGGGGCACCCCGTCACCATACCCGATGCCGATGGTGGCGATGGTGGTGTCCGCTTCGACTTCGGCCTCCGCCCCGTAGCTGACGGTGTCGCCCGGTCGGAGGCGACGCAGCGCCACGACGCGGGCGCAGAGCTTGACGACTGGTTCGGGCTCGAGGCTCCCGGCACGGGCGCCGTAGAGATAGATGCCCGGGCGAGCCAGATCGGCGCCCAGCTCCGTGCCGTACTGGGCGGCCCCGCTGCTGGCCAGGTGGATCATCGGTGGCCGGGAATCGAGCGCCGCCCTCACCTGGTCGAAACGCTCCACCTGCTCGCGGGTGGCATTTTCGTCGGAATCGGCCGAATGGAAGTGGGTAAAGAGGCCCTCCCACCCCGCCGCCCCACGCAGGCGCTCCGCGAGCGCGGAGATCAGCGATGCATCGTGCCAGCGAAATCCGGCCCGGCTCATTCCGGTGTCGATTTCGACGTGGAACGGCCCGGCCTCGGCGGCGAGCCAGGCATCGAGGGCGGGGAGATCTCCGATGACGGGCCGCAACTGGTCCACGCGAAACTGAGCGACCTGATCGGATCCGAGGGGAGAGAACACCAACAGGGGGCGAGTAATACCCGCGCCACGAAGCCGGGCACCTTCTTCGGGAGTGGCGACACCATAACCCCACGGCGCGATCGCCTCGAGGGCGCGCGCCACGGGCACGGCGCCGAGGCCGTAGCCATCGGCCTTCACCATCGGGAGGAGGGGAGCGCCGATCAGCTCCTGGAAGCGGCGCGCATTGCGGACGATCGCCCCGAGATCAACGTCGAGCCAGGCGCGGTCCGGGGCGTCCGGATTTGACTTGGTCACGGCAGGGGGTAGAATACCGGCCCGGGAGGGTAAATGCAAGAGAATTCAGCGCTTGGACGCTCGATGGCGATGGTTCGGGACCTCCGGAACCGGTGCGCCTGGGATCGGGTTCAGACTCGCGACACCCTGCGACCGTACCTGCTCGAGGAAGTCCACGAACTGGACCAGGCTATCGGCTCGGGAAACCCCGCCGCCATCCGGAGCGAGGTCGCGGATCTGCTTCTCCACCTGGCCTGGCAGCTGGTGCTCGCGGAGGAGCAATCGGAATTCACGGCCGACGATGCCGCGCACGATCTCGAAGCCAAGATGAAGCGCCGGCACCCCCATCTCTTCGAGCTGGGGCCTCGGCAAAAGTGGGAGACCCTCAAACGGCAGGAGCGGGAGCAGGAGGGCCGACGGCCCGGCGTCCTCCGGGGGCTGCCCCCGACCCTGCCCGAACTGCTCATGGCCCAGCGGCTCCAGGAGCGCGCGGCCGGAGTGGGATTCGACTGGCCCGACACGGCCGGACCCGCCGCCAAGGTCCGCGAGGAGCTCGCCGAGGTCGAGGCGGAGCTCGATACCGGCATCCGCTCGGCCGATCGGCTCGATCACGAGATCGGCGATCTGCTGTTTTCGGTGGTGAATCTGGCGCGGAAGTCTGGGGTTCACCCCGGCCCGGCGCTTGGGCGCGCCAACGAGCGGTTCCGGGAGCGGTTCGGCGTGGTAGAGCGCCTCGCCGCCGAACGGGGGATCGACATTCACTCGGCGGGGCTCGAGGTGCTGGATCGAATGTGGGACGAGGCTAAGGCGGAGCGCGGCGGACAATCTCCAGTCTGAGCTCGGTCCACCCTCCGACCTGATAGTACCGCACCCTGAATCGGTGCGTCCCCCCGGCGATGGAGGCCGAATCGAGCGCCGATTCGTGTGGCGCCCAGTTGTTGATGACCTGTTTGTCGTTGACCCACACCAGGATCCCGTCGTCGCTGATCGTCCGGATGGTGTACTCGCCCGGCGGGAGCGCGATCGTGGCGGTGGCCTCGAGGGCCCAGCGCTCCAGCGGCAGGCCGGCCACGAGCGGCCGGTACCACATATAGTCGAGGCGCGAAGCCTGTCGGGTCAGGAGGGGCACGGTCCGGAGCAGCGCCTCGAACCCTTCGGGCTTGTTGCGCAGGTCGGTGCTGTCGCTCCAGGCGTAGAAACGTAGCGCCCAGTTGGCCTCCGGCTCGTGCCGCGCGAAGGAGAACCGGTACGGCTGGCCCCGCCCTCGCCGCACGCCTCGGGGCGAGACGGTCTCCTCCCCGCGATACTCCAACGCGAGGACCCACTCACCGGGAGAGGTTCCCGCGGGCGTCACGCGAATCGTGTCCCCCACTCTCCCGGAGGTCTTCGAGAGTGCGCTCACCCCGTGCCGGTTCACCACCCGCCAGACGCCGGGCGGACCCAGCACGGCAAGGTGCAACGGATCCGCGCGCAGGCTGTCCACCGGCCAGAGCCTGGGCGAGCGCCAGTCATAGGGACCCCATTCGTCCACGACCATGGCCGAGCGGTCACGGAGGGCCAGTGCGGAGGCCGGCACCCCGGGCTCCACGCCCGGCAGGTCCGGAACGAGCGCCGCGTCGGCAGCGTCCAGGGTCGGCAGCACGCACTCCCCGGTTGCGGTCGGGAGCGAGTCGTTCCCCGCGACGGTTACGCCAGTACTGTTTTTTTCCTGGACCGTGATCCGGTTCCCCACGAAGACATTCCGTTCAATCCGGTAGTCCCGGCTCCGGGTATCACGGTGCTTCGGGTAGCCCCAATCCGACGGCTCGATCGGGTTGGCCCAGAGGCTGATCGCGAGGGAGTCCCCGTGAAAGCGATTCGAGGCCAGCCGATTATCCTGTCCATGCTCGATGGCTACCCCGATGCGATTTCTGATGAAGCAATTCCCGACCACTGTGGATTCAAAACTGTATCCGCCCCAGAGGCCGTAGTCGCTGCCCTCGGCACGATTCCCGATGAACACGTTCCGGCTGAAGGTTGCCTCCATCGAATTGGCCGGCGCGAAGCTGAAATCGTTTCCGAAGAAGACGTTGTCGTTGGCGCCTCCCGCACCGGTGTCCATGGTGCTCTGCCCGGCCCAGAGAAACAGCCCGTCTCCACCGTGGGTCGCGGAATTCCAGGCTACCACGTTTCGGTTGCTCTGTTCGTACAGCAGGAGCCCGGCGGAATCCTGGCCCCGCCGATAAAAGCGGTGACTGTAGCCACGCACGTCGAAATCGATCCGGTTCCGGACGATGGTATTGTCGCTGGAGCGATAGAGCCCGATGCCGAGGCCCGAGTTGAACGAGAAGTCGTTGTTTTCGATGCGCAGACTGTCGCTCCGGGTGAGCATCAGCCCGTTCATGCCCTGGAGTGCGCGGTTGCCGCGGATTTGCCCACCGCGCACACCCACCAGGAAGAACGCCCCGGCGTAGCGCAGCCACTCCTCCTTCTCGTTCTGGTGGAACGAGAGCCAGTCCACCAGACTTTCATGCTCGATCTGGCTGTAGAGCCGGGGCTTCCAGTTGTAGCTGGCGTCGTTGTTCACGAGCTGAAGCCCGCGAGTATTTCGGGCGTAGATCGCGATCCGGTAGCCCCGGATCTTCGCGTTCAGGATCCTCACGCTGCGGCCCCCGTCGACCCGGATCGCAACGCCCCGGGCCGCGTCGGGATCGGCCAGCGGGTTGAGCCCCTCCAGCGTGGCGCCCGCGAAGTCCACCGTGATGTCGTTGCCGCGGATGGTGATGACGGAGGAATCGAGCGATGCCGGAGCCGAGAGCCGGTAGGTGCCGGCGGCGATGCGCGCCGAGCTCGTGATCACGAGCCCGGGCCGGAGCGTGACCGTAGGAAGCCCCGGGCTCGCCTGCGCGTCGAGGGCGCGGGCCGCCAGCAGCAGCATCGTCCCTACCGACCCCACCGTCCTCACTAGCCTCCGTCCTCCTGTCTTCCCGGTCCTACGGATACAACCGGTGAATCTGCCGGGGAAAGGCAATCGCCTCGCGAATATGCGGGATGCCGCAGATCCATGCGACCGTCCGCTCGACGCCCAGCCCGAACCCCGAATGGGGGAAGCTGCCGTACTTCCGGAGATCCAGATACCAGCGGTAAGCCTCGGGATCGAGCCCCTGCGCGATGATCCGCGCCAGCAGCTTGTCGTGGTCGTCCTCACGTTGCGAGCCGCCGATGATCTCGCCGCAACCTTCGGGTGCCAGGCAATCGTTGTTCAGCACGGTGCGGGGGTCGGCGGGATTCTCCTTCATGTAGAACGCCTTGATTTCCCGGGGATAATTCATGACGAACACCGGCTTGTCTGAATCATTGGAGAGCAGCGTCTCGTCTTCGGCGCCCAGATCGTCGCCCCACTGACGCTCGCTGCCAAGTCCTTGCAGCCGCGCAATGGCGTCGGTGTAGCTGATGCGAGGAAATGGAGGGGTAATCTTTTCCAGCCGGGCCGGGTCCCGTTCCAGCTCCTTGAGCGGCTCGGCAGCACGCTCGAGTGCCCGCGCCACGATGAAACTCAAAAAGTCTTCCTGCAGCCGCATGTTGTCGTCTGAATCGTTGAATGCTACCTCCGGCTCGACCATCCAGAACTCGGTGAGATGGCGCCGGGTCTTCGACTTCTCGGCCCGGAACGTGGGTCCGAAGCAATACACCTTGCCCAGCGCGGCGGCCGCCGCCTCCACGTAAAGCTGCCCGGTCTGAGCCAGGTACGCCTTGCCGAGGTCGAAATAGTCGGTGGCGAAGAGCTCGCCGGCCTGTTCTCCGACCGAGCCGGTGAGGATCGGCGTATCGACGTGGGTAAAACCCCGCCCATCGAAGAAGTCGTGGATGGCCTGCACCACGATATGCCGCACCTTGGCAATGGCCACCTGGCGGCGGCTCCGCAACCAGAGGTGTCGGTGCTCGAACAGAAACTGGGTGCCGTGTTCCTTGGGGGTGATCGGGAAGTCCACGCTGGGGCCGATGACTTCCAGCCCCGTGGCGGTGAGCTCGAATCCGCCCGGGGAGCGCGCGTCCTCCTGCACCTGCCCGGTGACGGACACCGAGGTCTCGTGGGTCAGGGTACCGAAGACCTCCCAGACCGCCTCGGAAACCTCCTTCCGGGGAAAGACCGCCTGGAGATACCCGGTACCGTCGCGCACGACCAGGAAGGCGATCTTGCCGCTGGACCGGATAGTCACCACCCAGCCCCGAACTGTAACAGTCTGTCCGGCGTGCTGGCCCAACTGGTTGATATAGACCGACGCCATCTGCGGAAGCGCTCGTAAATGATGAGAGAAACGCGAAGGAGGCCTGATTGTAGCCTTGGGCACGGAAAGGGTCAACGCGGCTTCATCATAGAGGAGAACCCGGGCCGCGGGTGGCAAGGAATCGAACGGTGTCAGCTTTCTCGAATCTTGCAGCCGGTTGCGCGATAGCCGATACTAGCTACCCCAACGCACTCGCTCATTCGAGGTGACATATGCCCGACATGCAAGCCCGTCTCAAAGCCGAATTCAGCCTCCGGTATCCCCGCCTGAGCTCCGGAGTCTGGTATGATGTCTCGCCGATCTTTCCCGGGGTCACCGTCCGTCGGGTGGATATCTTCGGGCGGCGCATCGCGCGGCTCAAGACCACGCGCGACTTCGAAACGGTCCAGGCCGCCCACTTCGAGTTTGGGCTCCCCAGGGCGCAGGAAGCGGAACGGGCCACCGCCTAGCCCGGCCCCGCGACCCCCGGCGCCCTAGCGCCGGGGTGGCCGGGGAACAAACGCGCTGGTCCGCCGGACGTACTCCCGGTATGCGGGCTTGGTAGCCTCGAGCGTCTTTTCGAGCAGGGCCACGCCCGACACCTTCATGAGCAGAAACGTCATCACGGCGGGACCCATCGCGGTCCACCACCCGTGCGCAGCCGCCGCGAATCCGAAGTAACCCCACCAGAGCAGCGCATCACCGAAGTAGTTCGGATGCCGGGTATAACGCCACAGCCCCGAGTCGAGAACCTTGCCCGTGTTGGCGGGGTTGGACCTGAACCGTGTCAGCTGCCGGTCGCCGATCGACTCGAACCCGAAGCCGGTTACCCACAGCAGGACTCCAAGGCCGATCCAGACGGCTCCATCGCTCCCCGCAGACCGAAGCGCCACCAGCAGTGGCATGGCGATGATCCAGGCGAGCCCGCCCTGCAGCAGGAATACGGTGAAAAGGCTGACCCACCAGAATTTTGCCCCGTGACCGGCGCGCATGTGCTGGTAGCGGTGGTCTTCTCCGTGCCCCCAGTTCCGGCGCGTCAGGTGGAGCGACAGCCGGAGACCCCAGAGGGTGACCAGAACCACCAGCAGACGGGCACGCCACGACGCCTGGGTCCACCCACCAGCCGTTCCGAGATAGAACCAGCCCACCACCACGAATCCCAGGCCCCAAAAACGATCCACCAGGCTGGCATCCCGGAGCGCCACGCTCGCGAGCCAGATGGCGGTCATCATGCCGAGCAGGAGGACGAGGCCGGAGAGGGCGGCCTGGGCGGTCGTCATTGGAGTTTCCCGGTATGTTTCAGGGAATATTGCCGACTCGAGACCGCCATTCCATGGATCTGACCTCACTTCTGGCCCGGCGACTCGGAGCCCGGATTACCCCACCCGGAACAACGCTTCCGCCTTGGGATACCGCAGGAGTGCCCGCTGCTTCAGCTGGGCGTGCCCCGGACGCTCCAATCCCGTATCCGATTCCAGTATCTCCCGCGCCATCTCACGGGACACGGTCAGCAGGTCGGTATCCTGGGGGAACCGGGCTACCCGGATGTCCGCCATGCCGGATTGTCGCTGGCCCAGCAGGTCGCCCTGGCTCCGCTCGGCCAGATCCAGCTCGGCGATCTTGAAGCCGTCGGACGTGGCCGCGAACGCGGTGAGCCGGGGCGACTCCCGTTCCGCCAGGAGAATGCAGTGGCTCTCCTCAGCACCCCGGCCCACCCGGCCCCGGAGTTGGTGCAACTGGGCCAGCCCGAACCGTTCCGGGTTCTCGATGAGCATGAGGGTGGCGTTGGGCACGTCGATTCCCACCTCCACCACCGTCGTGGCCACCAGCACCTGCACCTTCCCCTCCCGGAAGTCTTCCATCACCCGGTCCCGTGCCTCCGGCTTGAGCTTGCCGTGCACCAGACCCACCGAGAGCCCGGGCCACCGTGCCGTGAGTGATTCGGCCATCGTAGTCGCGGCGCGCAGGTCGGCCTTCTCGGTTTCCTCGATGACCGGGAGCACGACATAGGCCTGGCGCCCAGCCATGCATTGGGTGAACACGAATGCCAGGACCCGATCCCGCTGCTTCCCGCTGCGCACCGCGCTTCGGACCGCGCCGCGCCCCGCCGGCTTGGCCTTGAGCACCGACATATCGAGATCGCCGTACCGGGTGAGCGCCAGAGACCGGGGGATTGGCGTGGCGGTGAGCAGGAGCACGTCGGGGGACGAGCCCTTCCCGATCAGCGCCGCGCGCTGCTCCACGCCGAAGCGGTGCTGCTCGTCGATCACCACCAGGCCCAGGCGCCGGAACGCGACCGTGTCCTGCATCAGCGCGTGGGTGCCCAGCACCACACTCGCTTCCCCGCTCCGTAATCGCTCGCGGACTCGCGACTTCTCGGCGACACTGAGCCGCCCGGTCAGCAGCTCCGGCACGATGCCGAGCGGCGCCAGCAGCCGGGTCAGCGTGGCCTGGTGCTGCTCGGCCAGGAGCTCGGTGGGCGCCATGAGGGCAGCCTGATAATCGTTTTCCACCGCGAGCAGCATGGCAAACAGTGCCACCACCGTCTTGCCGGTGCCGACGTCACCCATGAGCAGCCGGTGCATTCGCAGTGGCGCCACCATATCCGCGGTAATCTCCCGCAACGCCTGCCGCTGATCGGAGGTCAGCTCCCACGGCAGCGCTTCACGAAGCGCGCTGGTGAGTTTGCGCCGCACGACGAACTGCACGCCAACCCGGCCGCGCTTGGCGAGAAATCGTGCCCGGCCCAGCATGAGCTGCAGGTCGAACAGCTCATCCAGCGCCAGGCGTCGGCGGCCCCGCTCCGCGTCGCTGACCGTGGCCGGCCGGTGGACCGCGCGGAGCGCCTCAGGCAGCGTTGGGAGGTCGAACTTCCGGCGCAATTCGGCGGGGAGGATTTCGGGGCAGCACGCGACCATCGCATCGAGATGCCGGTCGATCAGCGCGCGAATCACCTTGTGGGAGAGCCCCGCGGTAGCCGGATAGACCGGGAGCACCTTACCCTGCTGCCAGGCCGATGCTTCGCTATCCTCCGGCTCGGCCAGGATGATGAATTCCCGCGGGGCCATCTGGCGTCCGTGATAAAACCGGATCGGACCCGCCACCAGCAGCGTCTGGCCCACCTCGATGGTGCGGTCGAGGAACGCCTGGCCGGGCCAAACGCATTCGAGCGCCCCGCTCTCGTCGCGCAGCACCGCGTTGAAAATCCGGAGCCCCTTGCGGGTCGGGAGCACCCCTTTGGCCACCACCCGCCCCACGCAGGCGATGTCGTTTCCCACCGTGGCGCGGGCCAGCGGCGTGACCGATGAGGCGTCGACGTAGCGGTGCGGAAGGTGCCAGAGCAGGTCCTGCGCGGTCGAGACACCGAGACGATCCAGCGCCTCCGCGCGACGCTCGCCGATGCCCTTCAGAAACTTGACCGGCGTGTCCAGACGCAGGGCCGGCACGGTTAGCCGCCGCCTTCTGCCAACTCCTCCGCGAAACTGACCGGGTCGAACACCTCGAGGTCGGTGGCTTGCTCGCCGGTGCCGAGGAAGCGAATCGGCAGCGCAAGCTCTCGACGGAGCGCCACCACCGCGCCCCCCCGCGACGTCCCGTCGAGTTTGGTGACGATGAGCCCGGTGGGATTGACCGCCTGGGTGAAGAGCTTTCCCTGCTGCACCGCATTCTGGCCCACGCTCCCGTCGAGCACCAGCAGGGTCTCGTGCGGAGCGCCCGGCGCCTTTCGGGCGATTACCCGCACCATCTTGCTGAGCTCTTCCATCAGGCCCTCCTGCGTATGCAGGCGGCCGGCCGTATCGATGATGGCCACCGTCATGGCGCGCGCCTGGGCCGCTTCGATCGCGTCGAACGCCACCGCGGCGGGATCGCCGCCCGCCGCGCCCGAGACGCAGGGCAGGCCGAGCCGCTCCGCCCAGATCTCGAGCTGGGCCACGGCGCCGGCGCGGTAGGTGTCCGCCGCACCCAGCAGGACCCGCTCACCCTGCCGCAAGAGGCGCCGCGCCAGCTTCGCGATCGAGGTGGTCTTGCCGGCCCCGTTCACTCCGACCACCAGGATGACGGTGGGCCCGGACGGTGCCCGCGCAATGGCCCCGGGATCTCCAGGGCTGGTGAGCAGCTCGATGAGTTTGGCCACCAGGGCGGCCTTGAGGTCGTCTTCACTCTTGAGCCGGCCGCGACGTACGCCGTCTTCCAGCATCTCCACCAGATCCATCGTGGCGGGCAGGCCAAAGTCCGACTCCAGCAGGAGCCGCTCCATGGCCTCGATGTCGGCGGCCTTGAACCCGCGGACCATCGCGCCGACGTCGGTCAGCGCGACCCGCTTGAGGCGGGCCCAGAGGCCGAGTTTTTTCCGTTCGGTTATTCGATCAGCCATTGCTCGTCACTGGTCACTGGTCACTATCGCAGCCCAAGCCTTCTCCGCGCCAACCATTCCCCTGCAAACGCCACCACGCCGAGCCCGAACAGCCAGAGCCAGCCGCGTACCGGCACTCGGCCCCCGGCGGGGCGCTCCACCGCCTCCCGCGCGGCCAGCGTGCGCTCTCCAGGGAGCCATTCGTCCGAATACTCCTCCACCACAACCGTCCCCTGCCCTCCACCCGTCAGACGATAGCGCCAGGTGCCGGGCGCCAGGATCACCTCGGCGCGTCCGGCCCCGTCGAACCCGAGCGTGTCGGTTCGGGAACCCGAAGCGCCGGTCAGCTCCACCGGCGTCGCTTCGGCGGAGCCGGGACCATTCCACTCGAAGATCACCGGGCGCCCCCGCTGCACCACCTCATGGATCACCCGGGCGCGTCCCGCCGCCGAGTCGGCGCCGCCCAGGAGCCACGCGAGCGACGACGCCACCAGACCGCGGTAGCCCTGCTCGCTGCTCCCGCCCCGAAATGCCCAGCGCCAGAGGCCCTCAATTCCCATGACGATCCGCCGCACCCCGGCGGAATCGCGACCGACCATGGCCGGGCGCACCGTGCCCCGGCGCCCGGCCTGCGCGGAGAGCCCGGTCCAGTCGGCCGGACCGACCATCAGCTCGCCGACGGCGGTGCCGGGGGGAAAGGAGTCCACCGCGACACCGGCGAATGCGCCGCTCACCGGCGAGACGGACGGTACCGACAGATACCAGTCGCCCGCGCTGCCCGACAGCGCACCGATTCCGGGCCAGAGCCAGCGCCCGCGTGCTCGTGAGGGGCGCGCTGCGGCCCCGGTCTCCCCAAACGAGACCAGCACATCGGCGCGGCGCGCGGCGTCGTTCACCTCGGCCGTGGGCACCGGCTTGAGGTCACCGGCCCGGCGCCAGCGCCCGCGCTCGGTTTCCAGGTAGCCGCGCACCGGGAGGGCCGCGACGTCCCGCAGCGTTTCGAGCAGAAAGCGGCTCTCCCACGTGGGTGGGCTCGCCAGCAACACGATCCCCGGAGTCGGGACGATGGTCACGACGAGATTTCGGACGTCATTGCGCGGCTCCGCATCACTCGCACCGGTCACGGCGATGTTCAGCACATGCGACCCCGGAGCCGCCGGGGGGAGCGGCCCGGCGAGCACGATGCGGCCGCGGCCACCGGCATCCAGGACCAGGGCGCCGCGCAGCCAGAGGCGGTCACCCTCGGTGACTTCGATGCCGAGCCTCCACTCGCGCGGAGGTCCGAAGGCCTGCGCCTCCACCTCGAGGCGGAGCGTATCGGCGGGCGTCAGGCGGCTCGTCCCCGAGGCGCGCACCAGGGCCACGTCGGACACGACCTGTCGGGGCAGCACCCTGATGGTAGCGCCGGTGAGTAGATCGGCCGGGAGCGCGTCCGCGTCTTCGACTTCTCCGTCGGTGAACACCACCACCTCGCGCCCCCCGCTCCGCGCGCCGGCGATTGCGGCGGCGAGCCGCGACCTTCCACCGGAAGGAGTCGTGTCGCCGGGGAGCGCCCCCACCAGGCGGACATCCCCGGCGGCGCGCGCCTGGGCCCGGGCTTCGGCCCACTGCCCCCCGGCGGCCTGCATGCTGAGCGACGCATCGAGGAGCACGGTCGGACGGGGGGACGGGCGAACGGTCGGACAGGACGCGTTCACCAGCAGCAACGTCACGGCGCCCCAGCCGACCCCACGGCAGAGGGCGGGAATCCAGATGCGCTCGCCCCAGCTCTCCAGGAGGCGATACGAAAGGACCGCCGCGGCTGCGGCAATCAGGACGATCAAGAACGGCATGGGGGAATAATAGGAGGGCGGACGCTGCTACTCGGCCCGGAGGATCCCGGCGCCCTGGCCCGCCGCGCCCAGGGTCCGCTCCAGTCTGGCGCGCTCCGCCAGAAACAGCGGCAGCAGCCGGCGCTCGAGCGGTTCGCCTTCTCCCAGGTTGACTCGCCGGGAATCGCGCGCAGCGCCGTGGATCCGAAACTCGTAGTGAAGGTGCGCGGCGCTCGCCAGGCCTGTGGCGCCGACGTACCCGATGACATCGCCCTGCTGCACCCGGCCTCCCGCGCGGAGCCCCCGCGCGAACCCGCGCAGGTGCCCGTACCGGGTGGTGATCCCGTTCCGGTGCCGAAGCTCGACCAGGTTGCCGTAGCCGCCGGTGCGTCCGGCACGGAGCACCGAGCCGTCGCCCGAGGCCAGCACGGGAGTGCCGCTCTGAGCCGCGTAATCGGTGCCTTCGTGCCGGCGAAAGATGCCGAGGACGGGATGGAAGCGCGATCTCGAGAAGCTCGATGAGATCCGGCGAAATTCGACCGGCGCGCGCAGGAAGGCCCGGCGCAGCGAGTTGCCCGATTCGTCGAAGAACCGCACCACGTGCTCCACTGGCTCGAACCGGAACGCCTTGAGGTGTTTGCCGGACGTGAGGAGATCCGCGGCCAGGATAGCGCCGGCGCGCACCTCGCCTTCCTCGGAAACCTCGCGGTGCAGCAGCACCGCAAAGCTGTCACCCGGCTGAATATCCCGGTTGAAATCCACCGACCAGGCGTACACATCCGCCAGATCCCAGGCCAGTTTGACCCGGTTGCCCGCATCGAGCACATCGTCGGGGATCAGGGCATCCAGTGCTTCGTAGAGGGAGGACTCGATGGGCCCCTCGATCCGGACCACCTCGGAGCGCCAGGCCACCGGATGCCGCGAGGCGGTCCAGGTGTCGGCCGCACGATAGGCGGCGAGCCGCTCTACCGCGCTGGTTCGGAGGGAGATGCTGCTGGGATGATCCTGCCCCGCTTCGCGCCGGAAGAACACCACCAGCCCGGCCGGGAGCCGCCGAGCGTCGAGCCCGACCCGCTCGAACATCCCCACCAGCACGGCGCCAGCCAGACCCTGGCGGCCGAGCAGGTCGCTCAGGGTCTCGCCACTCCGCAGAGTGTCGCTGGTCTCGTGGAACGCCGTCTTGACCACGATTGGCTCGGCCACGGTGAGCCTGACCCACGGCCACCACCCCGTCAAAGCCAGCCCGGCAGCCGCGACCAGCACAGCGATCGCCGCGGCGATACGAAGCCGCCCCATCAATCCATCTGACGCCGGATAAACGTCGGTATCTCCATGTCGGAGACTTCGGGCTGCACCGTGGCGCTGCGCGACGGCGTGCTGGTGCGGGGGGTGACCGTCCTGGGGCCGCCCGCGGGGGCCGAACCGCCGCCGCCGGCAGCGGCGCCGCTACCCGGGCCGCCCCCCGCCGCCGCCCGCTTCTTCTCGGGGAAATGCAGCACGCCCACGCCGCGCAACGGCATCTGCTCGCCGGTGATGGCGCGGTCGAACCCGGTGGCGATGACCGTGACGCGGATCTCACCCTGAAGCGAGCTGTCGGTGCAGGAACCGAAGATGATTTCGGCCTGATCACCCGCGGCGTCGTGGATGATCTCGCTGATCTGGGTCACCTCGCCCATGGTGATGTCGCTGCTGGTGATGTTGATCAGCACGCCGGAAGCGCCGGCGATCGAAATGTTGTCGAGCAACGGGCTCGCGATGGCCTGCTGGGCGGCTTCGAGGGCCCGATTCTCGCCCATGCCGCTCCCGGTTCCCATCAGCGCGGAGCCGCCGTTCTGCATCACGGTGCGTACGTCGGCGAAGTCGACATTGATCAGGCCGGTGCGGGTGATGAGGTCGGCGATGCCCTGGGTGGCGTTGAGCAGGACCTCATCGGCCTTCTTGAGGGCGTCCTCGAACTTGAATCCCTTCCCCACCACTGCCATGAGGCGCTCGTTGGGCACTACGATCATGGTGTCCACACCCCGGCGCATTTCCATGATGCCCGTTTCGGCCTGCTTCATCCGCTT
Organism: Gemmatimonadales bacterium; assembly: GCA_031404115.1. Classification (GTDB taxonomy): domain Bacteria; phylum Gemmatimonadota; class Gemmatimonadetes; order Gemmatimonadales; family GWC2-71-9; genus JABFSM01. Next base: position 19,536 of record JANNGX010000051.1, read on the forward strand.
CTGGCCCTCGAACAGGAATGGCTTGGTCACGATTCCCACGGTGAGGGCGCCGATGTCCCGGGCCATCTGCGCGATCACCGGCGCCGCGCCGGTGCCGGTGCCGCCGCCCATGCCGCAGGTGACAAACACGAGGTCGGCGCCCTGCATGGCGGCCAGCACCTCGTCGCGGTTTTCCTCGATGGCCTGGCGGCCGATCTCAGGGCGCGCCCCGGCGCCCAGGCCCCGGGTGAGCTTCTTCCCGATCTGCACTTTCAGGTCCGATTTCGATTTGGTGAGCGCCTGGGCGTCGGTGTTGACGGAGATGAACTCCACCCCCACCAGGCGTTCCTCGATCATCCGGTTGACGGCGTTGCCGCCACCGCCGCCGATGCCGATGACCTTCATCCGGGCGTGCTGACCAGCGCTCTCTTCGAGTTCGAAAATCATTGGCCGGGCCCTCGCGTTCTCAGAAGAAGTCCTGAAGCCATCGTTTGACTGGAGCGAAATACTTGTCGACCCCGGCGCCGCGTTTCCCGCCCTCGGGAAACCCGCCACTGGTCATGACCTGTTTTGCGCCGTAGCGGAGCAGCCCCACCGGCACCGCCATGCGGGGGGACTCGACGCTGTCCACCAGCCCGGTGAGGCCGTCCCCGGGCGTGCCGACCCGGACCGGCATGGCGAACACTTCGCGAGCCAGCTCCACGATGCCGGGAGCCTGGGCGCCGCCACCGGTAAGGATGATGCCCGCGGCGAGCCGCTGGCGGTAGCCCGCGCGGGAAATCTCGTCCAGCGCCAGCTCGAGCAGCTCCTGCAGGCGCATGTGCATGATGTGCGCGAGCACCTGGCGATGCGCCGACCGGGCGCCCTGGCCCGGCGTGCCGGGAAGCTGGAAGACATCGGTGTCGGGCACCATCGGCTCGTACGCGGCGCCAAACCGCTCCTTGATCCGCTCGGCGTCCAGCTGGGTAACCTGCAGGCCGGCCACCAGGTCACTGGTGACATGCCCGCCGGCAAACATCGAGCTCGCGGTGTGGCGGATCTTGCCGGCGTGGAAAATCGAGACGTTGGTGGATCCGCCACCCAGCTCGACGATGGCGCAGCCCAGCTCCCGCTCGTCGGGCGTCAGAACCGCCATCGACGCGGCCACCGGCTCCAGGACGAATTCCCCCACGTGGTATCCGGCCTTCTCGACACACTTGCGAAGGTTCTGCACCGCGCTCGAGAGGACCGTCACGAGGTAGACTTCTGCTTCGAGGCGCGAGCCGGTCATCCCGATGGGCTCGGTGATGCCCTCCTGCTGGTCGATCAGGTAGTCCTGGGGAATCGCGTGCAGCAGTTCGTGGTCCCGGCCGAACGAGATATTGCTGGCCACGTCGTTCACCCGCGCCACGTCGGTGGTGCGGATCTCACTGCCGGTCACTGAGACCACCCCGTGAGAGCTGCGCGCCGCAATGTGCTCGCCCGCCACGCCGCAATACACCGTGCCGACCTCGACGCCGGCCATGATCTGGGCGTCCTTCATGGCCTTGGCGATGGCGCGCGTGGTTTCGTCGATGTCTCGTACGACACCGCGCCGGACCCCCGCGGTGCGCTCCGTCGCGGCACCCAGTACCCGGACCCGCGGGTCGCGCACGTCGCCGGTGACCTCGCCGACCAGCGCGACCACCTTGGTGGTGCCGAGATCGAGCCCGGCCACGAGGAGCCGGGGAGGCTTGGTCATGCGCCGGCTCCGCGGACCACGATGCGCGAGGCGAATCTCGCGTCGAGCTCGCGCCAGGTGCGACCCTTGCGGGCCAGGTAGTCGGCCACCAGCACCAGGTGGCGAATCTCCTCGCTGGAAGCGCCGGCGCGGAACCAGAGCCGCCCCGTGGCCAGATCGAGTGCCACGTCCCGCTTGACCCGGGCGGCGCGTTCCACCCTCGCGAAGAGATCAGGCTCGGTCTCCCGCATCCGCGCCAGCAACCCGGCGACCGCCGAATCGGCTTCGGCGAGCGGAAGATCCTCGGCGGGACGCGTGGGATCAAAGGGCAACTCGCGACCGGCCTGATCGAGCAACACCAGCCGTCCATTCCGCTCGGACAGCGCCACCGGCTCGGCCTCGCGAACCGTCACCCGGATCGTGCCGGGCAATCGGCGGCTCACCCGGACCTCGAGCACACCGGCCACCTGCGCCGCGCGCCCCGCGAGCGCCTTGGTGCCGTCGAAGATGCTGGCGCCCCTCGGGACTGCGAGGGCGCGGGCCATGGCCGCCGGAGTGAGGTAGTGCGCGCCAACCAGCTCGACCCGCTGGATCGAAAAGAAGGGGAGTTTTCTGAGCAGCTTGAATCCACCCACCCCGGCCAGGAGCAGCAGGACGCCGGCGCCCGAGAGCAGCAGGACTCGCTTCACGAGGCCACGACCAGATCGCGGACTTCGCGACTCACCCGGTTGATGTCCCCGGCGCCGAGGGCGAGGAGCAGGTCTCCCCGATACAGTTCGGCGGCGACCCGCCGGGCCAGCGCCTCGCGAAGCGGCTCATAAATGACGTGGGCCCCGTGGGACCGCGCCGACTGGGCCACCAGCGCTCCGGTGATTCCGGGAATCGGCTGCTCGCGGGATGGGTAGACATCGGTCACGATGGCCAGATCTGCCGTGGCGAGCGCCTGGCCCATTGCTTCGTGGTGTTCCCTGGTGCGGGAGAAGAGATGCGGCTGGAAGAGGGCCACGAGCCGCCGGTCCGGGTAGGCCTGGCGCGCGGCGGCCAGCGCGGCGCGGAGCTCGGTAGGGTGGTGGGCGTAGTCGTCGACGATGACCACACCGCCGAATTCGCCAAGCCGGTCGAACCGCCGCCCGACGCCGCGGAACCTGGCCAGCGCCTCGAGCGCCGGCTCGGGATTTCCCCCCAGCGCCACCACCACACCCATAGCGGCCGTCGCGTTCCGGAGATTGTGGATTCCCGGGACGACCAGGCGAAGCGGGAGAGTGGTGCCGGTAGGCAAGGTGAGCGTGGCGGATGTCCCGTCAGGTGTGGTGTCGATGGCGTCGAGACGCAGGGCCGAGGCATCCGGTCCGAACCGCCAGACCCGCTCCTGGGGAAGCCGGGCCGCCACCCGCTCGGCGCCGCCGGAGTCGTTTCCCACCAGCACGCGCTCGGCGCGGGCCGCAAAGGTCACGAAGGCCCCCTCCAACGCGTCCAGGGAACCGTAGCATTCGAGGTGATCGGATTCGACGTTGTTCACCACCGCGATGGTTGGATGAAGCGAGAGAAAGGCCTGGTCGTACTCGTCCGCTTCCACGACGAATAAATCGTCACCGCCGAGCCGCGCGTTCCCGCCCCACGCCTCCACTCGTCCACCGGCCAGGCCCGTCACCCCGAAGCCGGCCGCCGCCACCGCCTCGGTGGTCATGGCGGTGGTGGTGGTCTTTCCATGCGTGCCTGCGATGGCCACGCTGCGGGCCCTCCCGATGAGGCCGGCAAGCGCCTCTTTCCGCGGGATGACCGGGATGTTTCGCGCCCGGGCCGCTGCGACCTCGACGTGACCCACTGGAATGGCGGCACTCACGACCACCGCCCGCGCATCTCCGACATTGGAGGCGTGGTGACCCGCGAAGACCCGGGCACCCTGATCGACCAGGTCACCGCACCCGCTGGGATCGGCATCGGACCCGGTGACGGCGAGTCCCCGCTTCAGAGCGATGGCTGCCAGCGCACTCATCCCGGCGCCCCCGATCCCGACGATGTGCAGCGGCCGGGGATCCGAGGGGAGAAAGAGGTTCATGATGGATGGTCTAATCTAAAACAGCACCGCAACTTGGGAAAGGCCGCCCCTACCCCGAAAGAATCCCGATACGAGCCGAAATCTGGGCGGCGGCGTCGGGCCGGCCCCGGCGTCGGGCCGCACTCGCCATCAAGGCCAGTCGCTCGGGGGATTCCAGTAGCTGGCCCACCAATCCGCGCTCCAGGGCGGCCGGGAAGTCCTGCTGGGGGACGTAGATCGCCGCGCCGGCCTGGTCCATCACGCGGGCGTTCGGGGTCTGATGATCCGCGGCGGCGGTCGGGAGCGGGATCAGGATCGAGGGTATTCCCCAGGCAGCCAGCTCCGCCACCGTCATCATTCCCGCCCTGGAAATAGCCAGGGTCGCGACGGCATAGGCGTCCGCCATGGGGTCGAGAAAGTCGAAGACGTGCGTGGCGGGCGGTGCATGCCGGCCACGAAAATCGGCATGGGTGGCTCGGCCGGTGGCCCAGAGAATTTGAATCCCGTCCGCGCCGCCGGAGTCGATCCATGCGGCGACCGCCTGGTTGATGAAGAGTGCTCCCTGGCTCCCCCCGGTCACCAGGAGTACCGGACGCGAGGGATCGAGATCGAACCGGCGGAACGCCGCGGCGCGGAGCCCCGCGTCGGGCGGCGCGATGGGATTGCCGGTGTCGAGCACCACGGTCGCGGGCCCTGGCGTCAGATACCGGCGCGCTTCCGGCACGCCGAGCCAGATTTCCCGAACCCGCGGCGAGAGCCACCGGGTCGCGATCCCGGGATAGGCGTTCTGCTCCTGGATGGCGGTGGGAATCCCGCGACGCGCCGCACGCCAGACCACCGGGCCCGACGCGTACCCGCCCGTGCCGATCACCACCGCCGGTCGCTCGCGGTCGAGCAGACCGTCCACCGCTCGAATCAGGCGCAATGCCAGGAAGGGCCAGCGCAGGTTCTTCCACCATTGACGCCGGTAGATCGGTTCGGCGGGCAGGAGCTGGAAGGGAAAGTCACGGCGGGGCAGCAGGATCGCTTCGACCCCTCGGGAAGCGCCGGCCAGCACGATTCGCCAATCGGGGTGCTCCTGCCGGAGTCGCGCCGCGATGGCGAGGGCGGGCATGAGATGGCCGCCGGTGCCTCCTCCTGCGATCAGGACGGTGAGCGGCAACCGGTCACCGGTCACTGCCTCACCCGTTTTCCCCGCGCTCTCCCGATATTGATCAGCACGCCCACGGAAACGAGCGTCATCACCAGTCCGGAGCGGCCGTAGGACATGAAAGGCAGGCCGAGGCCGGTGGTGGGCATCAGGCCAAGATTCACGGCGGTGTGGAGCAAGGCGGCCAGCGCCACCGTGGCCGTGATGCCGGTGGCCACGTACTGACCGAACGGATCGAGGGCCGTTCTCGCGATGCGGAATCCCAGCCAGCAGAAGATCGCGAACAGCAGCGCGATCACCGTGACGCCGAGAAATCCCCACTCCTCCCCGATGGTGGCCGCGAGAAAATCGGAGTAGCCATACGGCAGATACCGCATTTTGAGCTGACCGTGCCCGTAGCCCACCCCCAGGGCGCCGCCCGAGCCAAAGCCCAGGATCGCCTGGGTCAGCTGAAAGTCCGACTGGCCGCACGGCTCCAGGAAACACTTGAGTCGGGTGAGCCGGTACGGCTCTGCCCAGATCAGGGAGATGCCGGCGAACACCCCGGCGACACCGAGCAGGAGGAAGTGGCCGATCTTGGCTCCGGCCGTGAACAGCACCACTCCGCCGATCAGCGCCACCAGCACGGCCGTGGAAAGATTGGGCTCGAGCAGAATGAGCAGCGACACGAGGCCGATGACCAGCAGGAAGGGGAACAGTCCCTTCTTGAAGCCGCGGACCGCGTCGCCCTTTTTCGCGGCGAGCATCGCGGCCCACACCACCACCGCGAAGCGGGCGACCTCCGACGGCTGCACGGTGATCGGGCCAAAGGCCACCCAGCGATGGGCCCCGTTGCGAAACGGGCGGATCGTCTCGGGGAACGGCAGCAGGGGAATCAGCAGCAACCCGACGGCACAGAGCAGAACCGGCCAGGCCAGCGTGCGCCAGCGATGGTAGTCCATTCGAGACACGATGATCATGACCACCGCGCCGGCCAGGGCACCAACCAGCTGCTTCAGGAAAAATCCGAAAGCGCCCTTCTCGAGGGTGGCGGCGGCGTAGAGGCTCGCGATGCCGAACACCGTCAGGACCGCCGTGACCACCACGAGCAGCCGGGTTTCCCAGCGGAGATCGCCGGGATCGCGCAGCGGCGGGGCCGTTACCATGACTCGACGATCTCGCGGAAACGGCGGCCGCGCGCCTCGTAGTTGGTGAACATGTCGTAACTGGAGCAGGCCGGCGACAAGACCACCGCGTCTCCGGCGCGGGCCAGCCCCCTGGCCCGCGCCATGACCGCGTCGAAGCTGCCCTCGGTCAGCACCGGGGTGCCCAAGCCCGCCAGATCCTGCACGATGATCGGCCCCGCTTCACCGAACGCAATCACCGCGCGGCACCGGCCCGCCAGGAGCGCCCCGAGGCGGGTGTACGGCTCGCCCTTGTGGCGGCCGCCGAGGAGCAGCACGAAGCTCCGGGTCACCGCCCGGATCGCCACCTCGGTCGAGGCGATATTGGTGGCCTTCGAGTCGTTGATCCAGAGTACCCGGTCCAGCTCGCGCACCGGTTCCATCCGATGCGGGAGCGCGCCGAAAGTCGCCAGGCCCTTCGCGATCTCCGGGAGGCTCACCCCGGTGGCCTGGACGGCGAGCGCCGCGGCCAGTGCGTTGGCCACGTTGTGATCGCCCATCAGGCCCAGCTCCGTCCGCGGGAGCAACGCCTCCGCGCCGATCCGGAGGAGCCCGGCCGCGGCGTCGAACCAGCCATCGGTTTCGTGGACGACCGAGAAGCGGAGATGCCGTCCCGCGACTCCGTGCACCAGCACCCGCGAGGCCGCATCATCCTCATTGGTCACCCAGACCGAATCGGCCGAGGCGCACTGAAAAAGGCGTCGCTTGTCTTCGTAGTACTCGCCGAGCGTGGCGTAGCGGTCCAGATGGTCGGGGGCCAGATTGGTGAGCACGCCCACATCGGGCTCGACCCGTCGCATGTCGTGAAGCTGAAACGAGCTCAGCTCCACCGCGAGCCACTCCGGTGGCACCGGTTCCAGCGCTATTTCGCAGAGCGGCGTGCCGATGTTGCCCGCGGTTTCCGCGTGGCATCCGGTCGAGGCGAGCAGGTGGCCGATCAATGCGGTGGTGGTGGTCTTGCCGTTGGTTCCGGTCACCGCGATGTACGGAACGCCGTCGAGCGCTTCGAGGCCGAGCTCCGCCTCGGCCTGCACCGGCACTCCCCCGCGGCGCGCCGCCACCAGGGGCGGGGCGTCGGGCGGCACGCCCGGTGACACGATGCAGAGGCCCGCGTTGCCGATACGGACCAGATCGTGTCCGCCAAGGTCCACCGCCGCTCCCATGGTGCGAAGCCCGCGTCCCAGCTCCTCCAGCGCCGGGAACTTCCCCGCGTCGGAGGCGTAGACCGGGCGGCCGGCCCGGAGCAGGAGCCGGGTGGCCGCCACGCCGCTCCGTCCCAGCCCGATGACCGCCACTTCGCGGCCATCGGGTGCGATGCGGTCGGGTTTCACCTGAGCTTGAGGGTGGCCAGCGCCAGCAGTGCGCAGAAAATACCGAGGATGTAAAACCGGGTCACCACGGTGGTTTCGGCCCAGCCCTTCTTTTCGAAATGGTGGTGAAGCGGCGCCATCCGGAACACCCGGTGCGCATCGGCGTACTCCCGGCCCCGGGTGCGCTTGAACCACTTGTATACGCCCATCTGGAGCATCACCGACACCTGTTCCGCCACGAAGACGCCGCCGATAATGAGAAGCAGGAATTCGGCCTTGAGCAGAATGCTCACCGTGCCCAGCGCGCCACCGATGGCCAGGCTTCCGGTGTCTCCCATGAAGACCTGGGCCGGATGGGCGTTGAACCAGAGGAAGCCCAGCGCCGCCCCCATCAGCGCCGCGCAGAACACCGTGAGCTCCCCCGACCCGGGCAGGTAGTAGAACTGCAGGTAGGTGGTGGTGTCGACCCGGCCGAATACATAAGCGAAAAAAGCGAAGGCGGCCGCCGCGATGGCGGTGAGTCCCGCCGCGAGTCCGTCCAGGCCATCCGCCATGTTCACCGCGTTGCTGCTCCCGGTCACCACCACCGTCACGAAGGTCACATAGAGCCACGGCGCCAGCACCAGCACGGTGTACTTGATGAAGGGGACCGTGGTAGCGCTTCCCGGGATGGTCCCGGGAGCCACCACCGGGTCGTAGAGCAGGTAGCACCCCAGCGCCACTCCGAACAGGCATTGGCCCACCAGCTTCCACTTGGCCACCAGTCCCCGGGACTTTCCCTCGACGATTTTCAGGTAGTCGTCCAGGAACCCGATGGCACCGGTCCAGAGGGTGGCCAGAATTGCGACCACGACGAACCGGTTGTTGAGCGGAGCCCACAGCAGGGTCGGGATGATCGTGGCGAGCAGGATGATCAGTCCGCCCATGGTCGGCGTGCCCCGCTTGCCCTGGTGGCTGGCGAGGCCTTCGGAACGAACCACCTGCCCGATTTTCTTCTCGCGGAGCCGGGCGATGATGGAGGGCCCCACCAGGAACGCGAACAGCAGCGCCGACAGCATCGCCCCCGCGGCGCGGAAGCTGATGTAGTTGAAGAGATTGAAAATGATGTGGTCGCGAGCGAGGGGAGCCAGGAGATGATACAGCATGGCGCCTCAAGTCGTGGAGGACGACGAGCGTGCCACAAGATCAGGGAGGACCCGTTCCAACGCAACGCCCCGGCTGCCCTTGAGCACTACCAGTTCATTGCCCTCGATGCGCGCCGCGAGCTTCGGCGCGAGCAGCGTGGCGTCCGGGGCGGTGAGGAGGCGGTTGCCCAGTGCGGCGCGGTACGGCTCCAGGGCCGGAACGAAATCGCCGACGGCCGCCAGCAGGTCTGGCCGAAGCCCGACCAGCAAGGCGGCGATTTCCGAGTGGTGTGCCGCCGACGACTCGCCCAGCTCGCGCATGGTTCCGGCCACGAACACCAGCCGCCGCTTGCCCCGGAGCGAGCGCGCCAGCTCGATCGCCGCGCGAAAGGATGCCGGGTTGGCGTTGTAGGCGTCGTGGAGCACGGACAGCCCCCCGTGCTGCGAGAGCTCGCCCCGGCCCCCCGGAAGCGGGAGCGCCTCCAGGCTTCGCGCTACCCGGGCCGGGTCGAGCCCGAGCGCCTCCGTCACCGCCCAGGCGAGCATCGCATTTCCCGCCTGATGTTTCCCGCGCGCGTCCAGCAGGAAACGCTGATCACCCACCGACAGCCGGGGGCGGCCATCCGCGGTCATCTCGACGCGGAGGGGCACCCGGTCCGCGTCCCGAAGCCCCGCGGTGATGACCTTTCGTGCCCGCTGGCGCGCCAGGTCGGCCAGCCCGGACGGCTCGGTGCCCACCAGCGCCAGCGGTACCCCGTCCAGAAGCGAGAGCTTTTCGTTGAGCACGCCCTCCCCGCTGCCGAAGCCTTCGAGATGCCCCGCCGTCACGTTGGTGATGATGGCGATACTGGGCTCGATGACCTCCCGATGGCGGGCCATCTCCCCCTGCAGGCTGGCGCCCGCTTCGACCACCAGTGCCTCGGTGTCGGCCGGCGCCTCGAGAATCGTGAGCGGAACGCCGATCAGATTGTTGAGGTTGATCCGGGTGGCCCAGGTGCGGTACCGGGTCCGAAGCGCCTGCGCCAACATTTCCTTGGTGGACGTCTTGCCGTTGGTTCCGGTGATCGCGATGACGGGACCGGTGATGGTCTTGCGTCGCGCGTGAGCCAGATCGCCCAGGGCACGGACCGTGTCGTCCACCGGATAGAGCGCCAAGCCCGGAACCGGAGCGGTGCCGCGGCGCACCACCGCCCCGGTAGCGCCGGCTGCCTGGGCGCCGGGCAGGAAGTCGTGCGCGTCGAACCGTTCCCCCTTGAGCGCCACGAACAGGGCACCCGGCGCGATCGCGCGGGTGTCGATCGAAATGCCGGAGTAGACGGCGTCGGTGGCGGGGCCGGACAGGCCCAGGGCGGCGCGGACCACACGATCGCTCCATTTCATGGCATGCCGCCGTCGCTCGAATCTCGTCCCCGGCCGCCGAGCAGCGCAGCCACGATCTCCTTCTCGTCGAACGGCCGGTACTCTTTCCCGATCACCTGATACGTCTCATGGCCTTTGCCTGCCAGGAGCACCGTGTCGCCCTCACGGGCCTCCTCGAGCGTCTGCCGAATGGCCTCGCGCCGGTCGGCGACCCGAAGGTGGGGCGCGCCCGGGGGCAGTCCCGCCATCACCTCCGCGAGGATCGCCTCCGGGTCCTCGGTGCGGGGATTGTCCGAGGTGACGACCGCCAGATCGGCCAGGGTGCCCGCGATCTTCCCCATCAGAGGCCGTTTGCCCCGGTCCCGGTCGCCGCCGCAGCCGAAGACGACGATGAGCCGCCCCGGCGTCACCGGCCGCAGCGCCCCCAGGGCCCGCTCCAGCGCGTCCGGAGTGTGGGCGTAGTCGCGGAGCACCACGAAGGGCCGCGAAGCCAGCCGCTCCATACGGCCGGGCACCTGAGGCGCCGTATTGAGCCGGTCGACCACCGCGCCGAGCGAATGCCCCATGCCCAGCGTCACCGCCGCGGCCGCGAGGGCATTGGCCACATTGAATTCACCGGGCAGCGGCAGGCACACTTCGGCGCTGCCGAACCGTCCCTGCACCCTGAACCGGGAGCCGGTGGCCTCGAGGACGGGATCGGTGGCGCGCAGATCGGCATCAGGCTGAAATCCGAATGACACCAGATTCGTGGTGCGGGGAATCACCCTCCACGCCGGGTCATCGGCATTGACGGCGACGGCCGCATCCCGGGCCGCGAGGTTCAGCAGCTTGAGCTTGGCGGCCAGGTAGTGCTCCATCGTCCGGTGATAGTCGAGATGGTCGCGGGTCAGGTTGGTGAACACCATGCCCTGGAACACGAGGCCGTCGAGACGGCCCTGATCCAGGCTGTGCGAGGACGTTTCCATCACGACGGAGCGCACGCCGCGATCGCGCAGCGCCGCGAGCGTGGCCTGCAGATCCACCGGACCCGGCGTCGTGAGGGAGCCGGCCATGGAAGGCACTCGCGCGCCGGCGCCATCGAATGCCCCCAGGGTCCCGAGGCTGGCGGTGTCCTGCTGCTGATTGAGCAGGTGGCGCACGATGCCGGTGGTGGTGGTTTTCCCGTTGGTGCCGGTGATGCCGACCAGGGTAAGCGAGGCGCCGGGATCGCCGTACCACGCCCGCGCCAGCGCGATGGCCGCCCGGCGGCCCTCGCCCACGATGATCTGGGGCACCCTCGCTTCGACCGGTGCCTCCACCACGACCGCCGACGCACCGCGCGCGACCGCGTCCGGCACGAAGCGGTGCCCGTCGGACTCCGAACCCCGCACCGCGACGAACAACGCGCCCGGCACCACGCTGCGGCTGTCGGTGGTGAGCGCGCCGAAATCGGGCAACCCCTCCGGCGCAAAGCGGAGCAGTCCTTGCCTCCGAAGCGCCGCGATCAACGGAGCCGGTTCGGTCACCTCGGCTTGTCCGGTGTGGCGACCAGCACGACGGTCTTTCCCGCGGGCAGCGAGTCGCCGGCCGCGGGAACACTTCGGGTCACGATGCCACTGCCCTCTACTCGCACCCGAAGCCCGCGCTGATGCAGCGCGAATGCAGCCGAGCGCACCGAGCGCCCGGCCACCTCGGGCACCACCACTGTGGGCTGCTGGGCCGGCCTCGCCGGAGGAAGCGGCAGCCGCACCGCCGTCGGGAGCGGGGCTCGCGCCTCGACCACGGAGCGCCGGCCCGGCCGGGTGGGCGGGGGAACGCTCTCGACGTCGGCGTCCACCAGCGCGCCGCGGTCGATGACGCTCCTTCGCGCCGCCAGTGCCTGCCGCAGCATTTCCGCGGTGAGCGGTGCCGCGATCACGCCGCCGTAGTAAGCGCCGGTGTGGGGCCGGTCGATGGTGACCACCGCCACGAGCTGGGGGTCCCTGGCCGGAAAGATCGCCGCGAACGAGGCGCGGTACTCCCCGCTGGCGTAGCTCCCGTTTTCCAGCTCCTTGGCCGTGCCGGTCTTGCCGATGATCCCGAAGCGAAGCTGCGACTGCCCCCCGGTGCCGGAGTCGCTGGCGGCGTCGGCCAGGTAGCCGCGGATTGTGGCGGCCACCTCGGAAGAAATCACCCGCCGTACCACTTCGGGCTGATGCCGGTACCGGACCCGACCTTCCAAATCCCGGATCTCCTTGATCAACGTGGGCGCCAGTAGCACGCCGTCGTTGGCGAAGACGCCATAGGCCGCGGCAAGCTGCACCGGAGTGACCTGTAGCTCGTAGCCCATCGCAATGCTCTGCGCGCTGTACCCCTCGCGCCAGCGATGGGGCCGGGCCAGGACGCCGGCGGCCTCGGAGGGGAACTCCACGCCCGTCGGGGATCCGAAGCCGAACGCCCGGAGCATCTCGAACTGCTCTTCCGAGCGGAGCCGCGAGGCAAATTTGGCGACCGCGATGTTGCTGGACACCTGGATGGCACGCGCCAGCGTCACCGGCACTCGCTGTGCGTGCGTATCGTGAATGGTACGGGTGTGCCCGCCGGCGGTGGGGTAGGTCCACGCGCCGTTCTCGCCGGACACGGTCTCGGTGCTCTCGACCCGGCGCAGAGTCAGCAACGCCGCCGCGGTGAATGGCTTGGCCGTCGAGCCCGGCTGGAACGCGCCGGTGAACACCGAGGCGGAGGTGGCGGCGCCCGAGGCCGATCGCGAGGCAAGCGCCAGCAGCTCGCCGCTGCGATGATCCAGGAATACCACATCGCCCGCCTCGGCCTTGAACTCCTTGAGGGCCTGGATCAGGGCGTGCTCCGCGATGCCCTGCAGTTCGGCATCGAGCGTGAGGGTCACATCATGTCCCGGCACCGGCTCGCGGATCAGCCGATCGGGCGATTCGAATTGCCGGCCCGAGGGGTCCTTGAGGTCAACGGTGAGCCCCGGCACCCCCGCGAGCACCGAATCCAGCGCCCGCTCGAGCCCCGATTCGCCCGCGCCGCCATCACCCGAGACGGCACCGATGATCGGCCCGGCGAGAATACCTCCGGGATAGGCGCGGCTATAGGTGGTCTGGAGATGAATGCCCCGGAGCTTCCGGAGCCGGGCCACCTCGAGCGCGGTGTAGGGACCGTGAAAATACGGATAGCGCGGCGTGCCGCGGCGGAACATGCGGCGGAGTGAGTCGGCCGGCACCCGGAGGTCTGCGGCCATCCGGCGGATCAGCAGCGCCGTGTCCGTGACCTCCTGGAGCGCCAGCTGCACCCGGTACTTCGGCTGGGAAATGACCAGCGGCGTGCCGTTGCGATCATAGATCGTGCCCCGGCTGGCGGGGAGCTCGACCTGTTTGGTGCGCTGCTGCGCCGCTTGACGGGCCAGCTCCCCGCCGCGGACGAGCTGGAGCCAGCCGGCCCGCGCCACCACCAGCACCAGACCCGCACCGAATGCCACTTGCAGGGCCACGATGCGAGCGACCGGCTTGGCCATCAGCGGACCCGGGGGGTGCCGGTGGTGAGGGAATCCACCTTGAGGTAGGTGTTCTCGCGATCGGTGGGACGATGCAGCCCCGCTTTTTCCATCTTCGGCACCAGGACGGCGCGGCTGGTGGCGAGCTTGATCTGTCGCTCGAGGTCCGACTTGGCGCCGAGCAGCTCGGTCTTCCGGTCTCTAAGCTCGCGCAGCTGCTGCGCCACCAGCAAGGCCTCGCGCTGCCGGGTGACGACCGCCGCGGCGATGCCCAGAAAGAGCAGCAGCCACAGCACCAGCCAGTGACGGCCTCTAAGCGTCATGCGCGGTCCGGAAAATCCGGAGCCGGGCGCTCCGGGCGCGCGAGTTGTCGGCGACTTCCATGGGATCGGGCACCACACCGCTCCGGGGCGCGGCCACGCCGAGCGGGCGACCGCGACAGGTGCAGACGGGTTGCTCGGACGGGCAGATGCAGGCGCGGCTCCACTCGTGGAAGGCGTGCTTGACCACTCGGTCTTCGCCCGAATGATAACTGATGACCGCGAGGCCCCCGCCGGGCACCAGTGCGTCGCGCAGGGCGGGAAGCGCCTCCACCAGGCCATCGAGCTCCTGGTTCACGGCGATCCGGAGCGCCTGGAAGATCCGGGCAAAATCCTCGGGGCCCGATCGGGGGCCCAGGACTCCGCGAATGGCGTTGACCAGGTCGTCGCTGACCGCAAAGGCCCCGTGCTCGCGACGCCGCACGATCTCGCCGGCGAGCCGGTGGGCCCGGCGCTCGTCGGCCCAGTCGGCGAGCCAGGCCCGAAGGGTGTCCTTGGGCACGGTATTGAGGAGGTCGGCGGCGGTCGGACCCTCCGCGCCCATGCGCATGTCGAGCGGGGCGCCCGGGCGGAAGGTGAACCCGCGCCCCTCTTCGTCCAGCTGCCGCGACGAGACGCCGAGGTCGAGCAGAATGAAATCCGGATCGAAGTCGTGAATCTCCGCCAACGCCTCTTCGCTCGCGAACGGAGCGTTCAGGTAACGGATCCCGGCATCACCCAGGCGGGCCCGTGCGATCCGGATGGCCTCGGGATCGCGATCGATGGCCAGGAGGTCGATGCCGGCCTCGCGGAGCGCCTCGGCGTGACCGCCGTCGCCCAGCGTGCCATCGACCCCGCGGCGAGAGCCGCGCGCCGCATCCACCACGGCCTTGAGCAGCACGGGCCGGTGAAACCCCGAATCCACCGGGACCGCCCCCTCGGGGGCCTCCGGCTCGGGGGGCGCCGGAACTGCAGTTGTCTGTTCGTCGGTCATGTGCGCGCTCCCTGGAAAGACTTCACCCCGCCCGGTGCCCGGACGGGGTGAGTCGGGAGCGGGGCTGACGGGGCTCGAACCCGCGACCTCCGCAGTGACAGTGCGGCACTCTAACCAAGCTGAGCTACAGCCCCTGCTGCGAAGCCTCTAAAGGTAGAGGGGCCGGGCGTCACTTGCAATACGCCTTGTGCATCTGTGCGAGCCGCGGACCGTAGCCCACGACGCCCGCTTTGTACTTGTCGACCGCCTCGGGATTGATCGATCTGCCAAGATCGAGCGCCGGACCGGCTTCGTCCATCAGCGCCTGCATCTGTTTGACGATATCGCACGACTTGGTGCTCACCGCCTGCGCATCCAGGCCGGACCCCGAGACCACCGCCGCGATGCCCAGCACGTAGTTGGCGAGGGCGTTCACCTGGCTCCCCTTGGGGGCCAGCCTGGCCGCAGAGCGGGAGGCTTCCAGCGCCGTCGGGAGATCGGACTGCAGCACCGCCAGCGCCGCGCGGGCCACCAGGTTGGCGTAATTCATTTTGGCCTCGTCGTCGCCAAGCCGCTCGATGTAGCTCGAGAGGGCCAACGCATCCTTGAGGCGATTGCCGACGATGAGCCCGTTGATCACCCGGAGGACCGGGGTCACGTCCGCCGAATCCACCGCCATCAGCCGCTGGGTGACGGCCACGGCACTGTCCACGGGTCCGGCCAGGGCGTAGGCCTGCGACAGCTGGCCCAGCAGCGTCCCGTTGCTGGGGAACTTGTTCGAGCCCTGGCGCGCCCACCGCAGGAACCGCGTGCTGTCGACCACCGCCATCTCGCGGCTGAGATGCACCACCGAATCCCGATTCACCTGCACGCCGGACGAATCGACCTTGAAGCGTACCGTGGAATCGATCGTCACCATGGCGTTCTTGTAGGGAAGCGACGTGGCGTACGTCATCTTGGTGTAGAACGTGGTGTCCGCCTTGGTGCTGTCCAGCGCGTACACCTGCTCCAGCGCGTCCACCGCGCACTTATTCTTCTCCGGCTTGCTCTGCACGATGCAGGCGCCGAACTTCAGGTCCCAGAAATCGGAGTTCGCGGGATCGAGCTTGATGCCCTCGTCCGCCACATCTTCCGCCGCGTCCGGCCGCCCGTAGTTCTGGAACAGCCGGAAGGCCTCCTTGCGCAACGCCTCGTTGGTGGGCGCGACGCGGAGCAACTCCTTGAACGTCTCGATGGTCTGCGTGCTGTCGCCCTTGGCCTGGTACTGTACCGCCAGCGCGGTCCAGGCATCGAGCGAGAGGCGATCACCGTTGGTGGCGGCCTTCAGGTGGGCGATGACGCTGTCCACCGGCGCCTTGTCCTTGATCGCAATCTGCGCCAGGCAATACTCGGCCAAGCCGTGATGCGGTACGATGCGCAGCGCCTTGGCCGCCGCTTCCCGGGCCTTGACCGTGTTGGTGCTCCGGAGGTTTTCGCAGTTCTTGGCCTCCGGCAGCGCCCGGAAGGCCGGGCCGAGCGAATCGCCGACCTTCTGGCCGAACTCCTCGAACGACTGATTGGGCAGCTGGGTCACGCGAATCATCTGACCGGCATCGTCGGTCAGGCCGGCGAGCCGCGCCTCGACGGTGAAGCGCCCGCCGTCACCTTTGAGCAGATTGGAAATCACCATCACCCGCGCGTTGAGCGAGGTGGCGAGCTGCCGGGCCACCAGCGGAGGCAGCACCGCGTCCACCGGGTAGGCGTACTGCTGCAAGGCCTCGTTCATCTGCTCCCGCGTGATCGCCTTGAACCACTTGTCGCTCACGTTGGAAACCCGATCCCGCATCCCGCTCCCGATGCGGACCGCCGGGGCGGAATCCGGGGCCGAGAAGCTGAAGGGATTCGCGACCAGAAGGCGCGGCAGGTTGGCGATTTGCGGAGGCGGCCGGCTGGAGCGCAGTTGGGCCACCGAGGGCACCATCGGCAGCGTCACCGCAGCGGCGGCGAGAACGAGAGGGGTCAGGCGCATTCCGAACAACCTCCCAAAAGAACCGCCCAAGCTGGGCGGAGGACCCCGCGTCCGGTCGGATCGCGGGAGCATGGGCGAAGAGGGATTCGAACCCCCGACATCCTGCGTGTAAGGCAGGCGCTCTGAACCGCTGAGCTATTCGCCCGGGGCAAACTGCGCCGGCATCCCCGGGACTGTGAATAGGGGACGTGTTTGGTCACTCGCCACGCACCAGCGGCGAGGCCGGCCGGCGTTTCAGAGTGCGATAGCCAACGGGAAGAGCACGCAATAACCAAGCACCAACAGCACGGCCGCGAGGCTCGCCGCTCCGGCGCTGAGCGTAAGATAGCCCGCGACGAGGCAGACCGTTGCCGCCACGAGCATGATCACGTTCCGGCGACCCAGGAGGCCTCGACGCCCGCTGACGTTCGGTTCTGAAGAAGCCATAAGTCTTTGAAAACTAAGGCGCTGGACCGGCTTCATCAAGCGGCTCGCCCTCCGTCTCGACGGGGACCGTCCAGCCCTGGTCCAGAGCCAGGCGGCGCGGACGGTCCCGACGGCGGCGATACCAGTACGCCCAAATTACCGCTCCTGCGATAATCAGCCAGAACCCCCCCGCCACGGCCCAGACTACCAGCCCGTACCGGCTCCGGACGTCCTTTCGCCACTCCACCTCGAACTGCGCCGTTCGAGAACCGGTCGTGGCCAGCACCGCGTCATCGAATCCTTCCCCAGCCGCGAGCCGGGAAAGGAGCGGGACCAGCGAATGCTCCGGATGCCGGCGCGCCAGCATGGTCACTGCCGAGGCTGCCAGGCCGTACGCCGCCTGCGCAGTCGAGGCGTTGGCGCGGAGTGACCGGTCAAGTTCGAAGAAACCGGGGATGGCGCCGCGCGCGACGGTCAGATTGAGCTGGAGGAGCTCGAAGCGGTCCCACTCGCCCGCCGCCACCGCGGCGTACCCTTCATCGAACCAGAGTGGCACCCGCACCCGCACGGCCGCATGCAGGGCCAAGTGGGCCAGCTCGTGCCGGAGCGTGCGGTGCGGATCGCCGGCGTCCACCCGGATCACGATGGTGCGGGCTCCGGGGAGCGCGAATCCCGCGCCCCAGGATGGGGCTCGGCCCTCCATGACCGAATCGAGCGGCGCGGCGCCGCGCACGACGATGAGCCGGAGCGGCCCCGGTTCGCGGCGGCCCAGTCCGTACCAGACCCGCGGCACCCCGGCCTCCTCGCCCAGGCCGATGGCGAGCGGGAGGTCGGCCTTCCGGGCCGTGACCTGGACCTCGCCAACCCGCACGCCCAGGTATCCGGACGGCGTGCCTTGCAGGAGCGCCAGGCTCAGGAGGAACCGGAGCGAGGCACCTCCTCGCCCCTCGCGGTCGTGTCGAGAAGCTCCTGACAGCGGCGGGCCCACGGTGCGAAGCGATTGGCTCCCGCACCCTGTTCCCAGGTAGCCCGGGCCGTATCGCGCTGCCCGGCGAACCACTGGGCCCGGCCGAGATCGTAGTAGGCCTCGATCAGGTTGGGTCCCAGCACCAGCGCCTTCTTGAGGAAGGACTCGGCATCGGCCATCATGCCGCGTTCCAGGTACACCAGGCCGAGGTAGTAGTTCGCGTACAGCGTGGCCTTGCGGTCGTTGTCGAGCCGGATCACCCGGGACAGGTGTTCGATGGCCTCGCCGAAAATCTTCTTCTTGAGGCAGATATAGCCGACGTTCACGCGGGCCAGCGCATTGGCCGGCTCTTTGATCAGCACCTTCGAGAAGGTGACGAGCGCGTCGTCGTACTGCTCCGACAGCATCTCGGCCCAGCCGAGCAGGGAGAGCGCCTGCGGGTCGCCCGGGGAGAGTTCCAGCGCGCGGTTGAGCGCCTGGATCGCTCCCGGAGGATCCCCGAGCGAAATCAGGCTCCAGCCCTTTTCGATGTAGGTCGAGGCGCCCAGATGATCCCGGTGCAGCTGGGGCACCGGCGCCGCGCCCGCGTCGCTGGCTGACTGCTTGTAGCGGTCCACCAGGCCACGGATCTCTTCCTTGAGCTCCGCGAGGTCGCCCAGCGCGCCATCCACGCGCTTGAAGAAGCCGATGATCCGGCGTTTGACCTCCTCGCGCTGGAGCCGGGCCGGCGAGGCGTCCAGGGCGGCGGCGATGTCCCGGAATTCCTCCCGGAGCGCCGCCACGATCGGATCGGGAGTCGGACCGGTCACAACTCCACTTTTCCGTGCTCGTAGGACGAGACGATGACCCGGCCGGTGTCGAGGTCGAAATCCACCGAGCGACCGAAGTCGCGGCCGACCGCCTCGCCGACCACCTGAATGCCGTGCCGATGCAGAACTTCGCGTGCGGCGTGCACGTTCCGCTCGCCCATCTGGATGGTGCCGGCCGGCTGGAGCGAGGCGAACATGCTGGCCCCCCCCACGAGCCTCGCGGTGAGCCGCCGCGACACGGCGCCCATCGCCAGGACCCGCTCGTTCAGGAGGGCCACTGCCGTCGGCGCGAAGCGGCCGGGGGCATCGGCGCGGGGCCGCCCGACGTTGGTGGAAGGCAGCAGCACGTGGGCCAGGCCGCCCACCTTGGCCATCGGGTCGTACAAGATGACGGCGACGCAGCTTCCCAGCGCCAGCGCCGTGAGCGTGGCAGGCGCCTTGGCCACCTCGATCGCCGAAATGCCGACGAAGATCCTCGGGGCAGTCACGGCGCCCTCCGGTAAATGCGATGAGTGATATCGACCGGCACCAACCGGGGCTCCGGCAGTGCCACCAGCGATTCGGTGCGTCCCAGCATTAACAGCCCGCCCGGTGTGAGGGCGCGGAAGGCGGAATCGAGGACCCGGCGCTGGCCTTCCCGTCCCAGGAAGATCAGCAGATTCCGGCAGCAAATCAGATCGCAGGATTCCGGCGCGGTCGCGACCGTCGTCAGGTCTTCCCGGCGAAACGTGAGGCGGGAACGCAACTCGGATTCCACTTCGAAGCAGCCGTCATGGATGCTGCCGTGGTTGCGCGCCATGACCTCCCGGATCGCCACGGCGGCCGGTGGCTGATAGAGACCCGCTTCGGCCTGGACCAGTGCCTGGGGATCCACATCGGAGGCGTGGACCCGGATCCGGTCGGCCGGGATCCCGCCCTGCCGCACGGCGTGATCGGACAGCAACATCGCGAGCGTCCACGCCTCCTCCCCCGTGGCGCACCCCATGCTCCAGGCGGTAATCGCGCCGCGAGCCGTGCCGGTGCGCTCGGTTTCGAGCACATCCCTGAGCCGCTGCCAGCTGTCCGGGTTTCGGAAGAAGCCGGTGACCCTCACCGAAATCGTGTGCAAGAGACGATCCACTTCGCCGGGATCCTCCCGCAGCATGGCGGCGTACGCGAGCAGGGAATCGGCGCGGAGCGCGCGCATCCGCACCTCGATACGGCGAACCAGGCAGGAGTCCTTATACCACTCGAACCCCGCAGCCCCGCTCCGGGCCAGCTGATCGATTACCGCCACGAGTCCCAAGTCCTCGCGCCCGGTCACGACATCCGCAGGGTATCGAGGTTGGCCCGGGCGAGCTGGTGCCCGGGGTTCAGCGCCACGGCGCGCTCCCAGCATTCGCGGGCCCGGGGACCATTGCGCTCCCGGAAGGCAAGATTGCCCAGCTTGAAATAGACATCGTCACCGAGGGTGGGATCGAGTGCCGTGGCACGCTCGTAGAGCGTCGCCGCATCCTCGTAGCGGCCGGAGCGGTAACAGAGGTCGCCCAGGTTCTTGAATGGCTGGGGCAGCGAGGCGTCTTCGGCGATCGTTTGCCGGAGCATGGTTTCCGCTTCCGCCACCGAGCCGGTTGCCTCCATGAGCACGGCGCAATTATTCCGGAGCACCACGTCCTCCGGATGCCGCTCGGTACCCTCGAGCGCCAGGCCAAGCGCGTACTCGAGATCTTCGGTGCCGACCGCGGCGCGGGTCGCGGCCCAGTACCAGAGCGCGGGCGGCGGATCCCGCAGCAGTTCCCGGGCCCGTTGCAGTCGCTGGCGCGCCACGCCAGCGTCGTGGCGTTCGAGCGCCAGGATACCCCAGCTGGTGTGAATCCTCGGATCGTCCGGCGCGCGGCTGGCGGCTTCCGCCAGCACGGTTTCGGCCTGGTCGAGCCGGCCCATGTGCTCCAGCGCCACCCCCAGGTTGTGCAGCAACGCGGCCCGGGGTCCGCTCCGGTCCAGCGCCTGACGGAAGTGGTCCGCGGCCTCGGCCCACTGATGCTGGCGCGCGGCAATGAGCCCCAGATAGAACGGAGCGCTTCCTTCGGCCGGGCGGAGCTCGGCCACGCGGCGGAACTCCCGCAGCGCCTCGTCCAGCATGTCGGTGCGGTAGAAGGCGACGCCAAGGTTGCGGTGCTCCTCGATCTGGGCCTCGAGCAGTCGCGATGGCGCCGCCATCGAGGACACCCCGACCTTGTGCGCGAGCCCGGCGGTCACCAGGCCGTAGAGCGCCTGCCCCGCTTCGAACTCGGAGAGGCCCGACGCGTCGATCACGGCCCGCAGGTCGCGGCGACCGTCCAGAAGCGGGAGTATCCGCCGCTGCGCCTCGGTAAACTCGGACTGGTGGCCGGCGACTTGGCCCTCGAGAGCTGAGTAGATCAGGTCGAAGCTGGGGATCTTCTTCTCTATCAGGCTCCATTCGTCGACCCGGCGCGCGCCTTCGAGGAGCAGCGATTCGGGATTGATCTTCTCGAGCAGATCTTCCGAATCGGGGTGGACGCCGGCCTCGAAACTGAAGGTGCCGGTGTTCCAGCCAAAGAGCGAATACACCGCTTCGTCGATCTGGATCCGCACGAACCGGCGGAGTCCCTCCGGAGCCAGGATCCCGAGGTTGACCAGCAGGTCGCCGATCCGGCGGCCGGGCGCGGTGTCCTGCAGCGCGAGGGCCTGATCGAGCTGGGCCCGGGTGACGGTCCCGGTCGCGAGCAACATGTCGCCCAGGCGGTCCCGGCGATTCGTGATCGCGGCGTACGTGATCCAGCCTTCGTCGAAGAAAATCGAGCCGTGACGCTGGCGGTCCGCGACGGACAGGCAGCCGGTACGCCTGCCCAGGAACAGGAGCTGGATCACATCGGGAAGGCTGGCCTCCTTGAGACTGCCCTTGATGGCCATCAGCGAAGCTCCGCCAGCAGCCGGTCGGCGACCGCGGGCCAGTGCATGACGGTCTTCTCCGGGCTTCGCACCTGCCCCATGCCCGGCGTGAGGATGCCGCTCCCGCGCCGGGGGTCGGGGCGCCGCACGCCGCGTGACAGGCCGATGTCCATCACGTCGAGGACTTCGCGCGCGAGGGCGGGGCTGGGCTCGACCTGCTGCGCCGCGGCCTCACCCAGGACCCGTTGCACCATGCCCTGCACCGCGCGCACCGAGTCGGCGGGACGAGCGGCGAGGAAGTCGGCGAGGGCTGCGTCGTCCGCCGCGGCGGAGCCGGCCAGCAGCCGCTTCACGACGGCGAGGCGGACCTCGCGGTCGGGAGACGGCAGCTCCACCGCCAGGCCGCCGCCCAGTCGTGCCAGGAGGCGACCGTCCAGCCCCTCGAGTTCTTCGAGCGGCCGGGTGGTGCTGAACACCATCTGACGGCGACCTTCGGTCAGCTCGCCGATCAGGAGGTTGAGCTCGTCCTGAGCGGCGCGATCGCCGGCCAGCAGATGCAGGTCATCGAGCAGCAGCGCCCCGACCCAGCCATAGCGATGCCGCCAGGACGCCAGCGCGTCGGGGTCCGGAAGGGCCCGAACCTCCGCGGCGAACGCGTGGCTGCCCAGGCAGGCGACCGGCGCCACCCCTGCCACCGCCAGCGCATTGCCCAGCGCGTGGAGGTAGTGGGTCTTTCCAGTACCGCTCGCCCCGATCACCACCAGTGGAGAGTAGCGCCGCCCCGGCTCGGCGATGATGTCCCGCGCCGCCATCATCGGGAGCCGAATCGACGGGCCTTCGGCGAAGTCTTCCCAGCGGTAGTGCGAAAGCGGGGCGGTCAGCGGGGCGCTGCGCGATCCGGCCTGCGCCACCAGCGCGCGGGCGGCCGCCACCTGGTCGGGGTCTCGGAACACTTCGGCGCCGGCGAGATCCGGCGCGAGCTGCGCGGCCTTCGCGCCCAGGGCAATGATCTCCGCGGCATCCGACTCGTAGGCGGCGAGGACCGCCTCGGGGTCGCCCGGCGCCTCATCGGCGAGCAGCGCCTCGAGACGCCGGGTGCGCAGCCCCTCCCCGCCCCAGCGCAGCAACGCCTCACCGATGCGCCGGCGCCAGCGGTCCACCTGTTCGGAGAGCCCGGCCGAAACCTCCGACAGGAACGCCCCGAACTCGTCACCACCCAACCCGGCCGGCACCGCGTCGGCCTCGACCTGAGGAACCGGCGCCACCGGCGCGCCGATCAGGAGCAGCGCATCGCGAGGGGAGAGCGGCAACGCGGTGGCCTCCTGAAATGCCACCAGGCGGGAGAGCGCACCCGTATAGTCGCGCATCGAGGCGAACTCGGCGTCGGCCACTGCGCGGACCACGTCATCGAGCAGCACGGTCTCGTGCCCGTGCAGCCGGCGACGGAGGATCGCGTAGCGGGCCTCCGCGCCGGGCAACGAGAGCTGCACCGTGGTGCCCTCGCCGAGCCGGCGCAGCAGCCGGGCGTCCAGACCGGTCAGTTGCTCCACCGGCACGGAGGTGGCCACCACTACCTCGCGCCCCGCGCCGCGCCGCCCGTCCAGGAGGTCCGCAACCAGGCCCTGACAGTCCTGGTGTCGCGCCAGGTGCTCGAGGTCGTCGATCAGCACCAGGTCGGCGGCCTGGAGCTCGGCCCGGCACATCTCGCCTCGGGCCACGAGAAGCGCCGACCGGTAGCGCTCGGCCAGCTCGCCCGGGTCGAACGATTCGACGACGGCGGTCGGATGCTGGGCCCGGATTCGACCGGCGATCGCCTGGAGCAGCTCGGTCTTTCCACTGCCGGAGGAGCCCACGATCACCAGCGGCGCAAAGGGGACGCCGCTCGCGTCGGCCACCGCGCGCGCGGCCGCCGCCGCGGGCCGGTTGGCCGCATCGAGCACGAAGGTCTCGAAGTCGGGCCGAGCCGTCAGCACACTGGTCACAGCGCCGATGGCCTGACGGCCAGTCGCTGGAGGACGAGGCCCGAGAGCGCCTTCAGGGTTTCGAACACCCCGGCGCCGTGGAGCGCATCGGCCGTCTGGCTCGGCACGCCACGAAAATTGAAGGCGTCGTCCAGGTCCGCTGGCGCCAGGATCAGATCGGGCGGAAGGTCCTGCTTGTTGTACTGAAGCACCAGAGGGAGCTGACGGATGTCCACGCCCTGTTCGAGAAGGTTTTCCTGCAGGTTCTGGAAGCTTTCCAGGTTGTCGTCGAAGCGGCGCGCCTGGCTGTCCACCACGAACACGACCCCGTCGGCACCCTGGAGCACCAATCTTCTGGTGGCATTGTAGTACACCTGGCCCGGCACGGTGTAGAGCTGGAACCGGGTGGTGAAACCGGAAATCATCCCCAGTTCGAGCGGGAGAAAATCGAAGAACAGGGTCCGATCCGACTGGGTGGCCAGCGACACCATGTTGCCCCTTCTATCCTCGGGGACCCGGCCGTGGATATAGAGCAAGTTAGTCGTCTTCCCGCATCGCCCTGGCCCGTAGTAGACCAGTTTGCAGGTGATTTCGCGGGTGGTGAAGTTTACCAGCGGCATGGGGTCATCGCCCGAACAGCGCCCGAAGGCTGCTGTTCAGTTCGGCTTCGAAGTCTTCGGCCAGCACCTGGCGGGGCGGCTCGTCGGCCGGCGCCGCGTTCGCCAGGTCCATGGCCATGCGGGCAAAAAAGAGCTGGACCAATCCGAGTGATGTCTCCCCGCCGAACACCACCAGCCCCAGCCAGCGCCCCCGCGGGGTTTCGAAGGCGGCCAGGTAGACTCCCACCGCCGACCCATGGTGAACCACAGCGCCCAGCGGACGGGAGCCCATCACCTTGGCGAGCTCGAAGGTGGAGGCCATGATGCCGGCGCCGAGCGCCGCCGCGGACATGACGTCGAGCGCCCGCGTGAACCCGTGCTGCGCCACCACCTGTCCCGAGGAGGTCATGAGGAGGGTGACCCGCGCGGCGGATTCGGCGAGGAAGGTCGTGAGGGGCGCTTCGACCCACGCCTCCAGCGCGCGCATCAGGCCGCCCGCCCGGCCGCGTCGAGCAGCCCCAGTCGCAGCTCGCCGGCGTTCACGTCCGGCGCCGCCACGGCGACAATGAGCAATCCGCTCTGCCCCGGCGCGGCAAACAACGACCCGCTCGTCCCCGCCAGATGCATCATCACCGGTTCGGGCTGGCCCAGGGCGATGGTGACGCTCCGCATCCGCCCGGCCAGGCTCGCGGCGAGCGCCGCCACGGCGGAACCATCGACACCCTCCATCAGGGTATCGGCCACGACGAGCCCGTCATCCCGCGACACGATCAGGACTCCGCGTACGCCGGGGATGCGGGTCAGCGCGGCGAGGACGGCGACGAGCATCAGACCAGTTCCTCCAGCCACCGTCGGGCGGACGAGGCGGCGCGCTCCGCCAGGAGCGCCAGCCGCCCCGCGGGAATCTCGCGCGGCCGCATGACCAGCAACACCGAATCGCCGGTGGGAGCCCGGAGCTCCAGGTGCGCCGGCCCGCCCTCGAGCGCGATGCGCCGCCAGGGACCGAGCCCGAGCAGCCGCGCGGCCCGCTCCGCTTCCCTGGTGACGCCGGCCAGGGCCGCGGCCACCGCGTCGCCGGCATCGGCCCCGTTCGCGTCGCTCACGCCGCCGGCGAGTACCCGCCCGTCGCGATCCACCAGGAGCGCCTGCCCCGGCTCCGGCTCCAGCGCGCGGGAGGGATCGGGAGCGGGTTCGGTGAAGCCGGGAACCAGCCGGGCGCCGGTGGCGCCACGCACCCGGTCGAGCGCGCTGCGGAGCACCGCATCTTCGGGGGCCAGTTCGACCGCGCGCTCCAGGTAGCGAAGGCTGCGAGAGTGATCGCCGGCCCGGTAGCAGAGGAAGGCCAGGCCCTTGTGCGCGCCGATGTGCCCGGGGTCGAGCCGGAGCACCGTCGTCCAGGCGTCGAACGCCAGGTCGCCCTCGCCGCGGTCACTTCGAATCCGGGCCAGCAGATCGTAGGCCCCGGCCATTTCGGGATAACGGGCGGCACCCTGCTCGGCCACGGTCAGCGCGGATTCCAGCTGGGCGCGGCGTCGCAGTGCTTCCGCGAGCGGAAGGAACGCCAGGCTGGAGGGATCCCGGGCCAGCTGCGTCGTCAGCGCCTGGATGTCGTCCGCGATCACTTCGCCCCCCGCAATCGTTGCACGAGATGGCGGGCCGCGGGCACCACGCCGCTCACTTCCTCCACATGCGATTCCTCATCGGTGGCCTTGGCCGGGAGCGCAAGCCAGGCCTCGAAGCTGTGCACCGACTCGTCGAGCCGCCCGGCGCCCAGCAGTGCCCAGGCGAGCAGCCGGAGCGGCTTGGCGCCCCCGGGATCGAGCCGCACCGCTTCCCGCAGCGCGCGCTCGGCCTCGGGATAGCGCCGCTCCGCCAGAAGAATCGCGCCCGCCAGCACGTGGGTACGCGGATCGTCCGGGAAGGCGTCGAGCGCCGCCTGCGCCGCCGAGCGTGCCGCCTCGCCATTGCCGGCGCGAAGCTGCTCCTCACCCTGCCGGAGCAGGGCCTCGGCGTCGGCCCGCGGCGCCGCGCGCGCCGAGTCCAGCGCGGGGTCACGCAGCACAATAACGCCGGCACAGGCGAGGCCGAAGAGCGCCCGCGCCACGTCGAATTCCGGCTCCCCGAGCGACAGCGCGATGGCCTGCACGTCGCGTTCCCCGTCGGCCGCGGAAATGACCCGCCATTCGAACGGCGTCAGGCTGAGGGACCCCGCTTCGTTGGAAACCGGGGGCGCCAGCCGCGCGATGACCCCGACGTGCGCCACCCGGGCCTGGATCCGCGACCACTCGTCGATCCGCCGGGCGCCCTCGAGCAGGAGGTGCTCCACCGAAATGCGCAGATCGGTTTCCCGGGGGATTGCCTCGGGAGCGCACTCCTCGAAAATGAAATACCCCTCGGACCAGCCCAGCATGGTGAACACCACGTCCTCGATATGGGCCCGCACCTGCGTGGTGAGCTCGCGGGCACCGAGGGCGCCCGCCGCCACCAGGATCTCGCCGATGCGGCGCTGGTCGCCCTGATCCTGCGCGGCGCGGGCCTGGAGCAGATCCTCTTGCCGGATTTTGCCGGCGCGCAGCAGCGCCGTGCCAAGCGGGTGCGGATTCGACTGAATTGCTGCGGCCACCACCGCAGCCTCGTGGAACCAGATGGTGCCCTCGTTCTGGCGGAGCTCGGATGTGATCAGGAGCGCGCCGGTCTTCCGGCCCAGGTCGAGCAGCTGGAAGACATCGTGAATGCCCAGCTCGCGGAGCGGCCCCTGAATCGCCATCTCAGGCCTCGCTGCCCTGGAGGATGTGGGCCAGCTCGCGAGCCGAACGCGCCTGGGCCCGCGCCGCGGCAGCGAGCGAGCCGGTCGGCTCGAGCGCCACCACCCGCTCCCAATCGGAGACCGCGGCGCCGAACCGGCGCAGCCTGGCCTGCCCCACGCCCCGGTGAAAAAGGGCGGTCACGTGCTCGGGGTGAAATCGGAGCACCCGGTCGAAGGCGGCGATGGCATGGTGGGAGCGTCCCTCGTCGGCCAGCGTACGACCGAGGAGCACCAGCGCCTCGAGGGCGTACGGCTCGGCCAGCAGCAGATCGACCAGGAGGCGGGTGGCTTCCTGGGTAAGCCCGGTCCGGCGGAGCAGATCGCCCAGCGCGAGGCCCGCGTCGAGAAAGGTCGGCAGGAGCTCGAGGGCGCGCTGATAGGCGGCGCGCGCCGCTCCCGGCCGCTGCAGCTCCTCTTCGACGACACCCTTCTCATACCAGGCCTGCACCAGCGATGGATCCAGCTCCAGGGCCCCAGTGAGTGTGTCCAGCGCCCCTTCCCGGTCGCCCTGCTGGCGCAGCACGCTCCCACGCAGCAGCAGGAGATCGGGACGCCCCGGCGCGAGGGCCGCGGCCCGGGCCGTATCCATCGCCGCGCCGTCGAGGTCGCCGATCAGCTGGCGGGCCCGCGCCCGCATCACGAGGGCATCGGCGTGGTTGGGCGCGAGGGCCGCCAGTCGCTCGGCCACCGCGATCGCGTCGGACCCGCGGCCCAGGGCCACCAGGGCGGCGGCCTCTCCCTGGAGAATCTCCACGTCGTCCGGAGCGAGCGCACTGGCCTCCCGGTAGCGCTCCAGCGCCTCTCCGAACAGGCCCCGCTTGGCAAAGACGTCGCCCAGCAGCGCAGCACCGGTGGCGGGCGACGCCCCGCGCTGCACGGCCCGGTGGACCTCGGCCGCGGCGGTGTCGAGCAGACCCTTGCCGATGAGATCGCGAGCCAGCGAATACGGATCATCCCGCGGCGACGGCGAGACCGCCGCCGGCTGATCGGGGGCAAGCTGTCCGAACAGCCCGTCGAGCACACCCGGATCGAAGGCGAACCCCGGCGTCGACGCCAGCACTCCCGGCATGGCGGTGAGCGATGGGGGTATCGGGAGCAATGATTCTTCAAACTGGAGCTGGATCGCCAGCGCATACGATTCCGGGACGTAGAACGAGTCGAGCTCCAGTGCGCGCCGGGTTTCCCGCAGCGCGTCATCGAAGGCGCCAAGCTGGCTCAGGGCGAAGCCCAGGTTGTAGCGCGCCGAGGCGTTGTTGGGATCGCCCTCCACCGAGCGGGCAAAGGCGTTCCGCGCGTCCTGGTGGCGGCGCAGTTCCATCAGCACCAGCCCGATGCCGTTCCACGCCGCGGCGTCACCCGCCCGTTCCGCAACCAGGCCTCGATACGCCTCCAGCGACGGCTTCAGCTCCCGCCGTTGCAGGTGCAGCAGGCCGAGGTTACGGCGGGCCCCGGCAAAATCGGGCCGGGCCCGGAGCGCGGCGTGAAGCGCCTCCAGCGCCGGCCCGGTATCGGCGTCGCTCGCGCCCGCCACCCCCAGGTTGTTCCAGGCCAGCGCGTAGGTGGGATCGGCGTCCACCGCCTTCCGGTAGGAGCCGCGGGCCTCCTCGCGCCGTCCGGCCTGGTGCAAGCAGACGCCCCGCTCGTTCCAAAGCTCGGCATTCCCGGGCTGGCGCTCCAGCAGGCGGTCGTAGAATTCGATGGCCGCGCCGAAGTCCTTCCGGAGCAGGTGGGTCTCGGCCATCGCCTCGAGCGCGGTGGCTTCGTCCTCGCCGGACTCGAGCGCCAGCCGGCACTCCCGCAGCGCTTCGGTGAGATAGCCGCGCTTGCGGAACGCCACCGAAAGGCTCAGGTGCGGCTGCAGCGAAGCCCCCTCCCGCCCCGCGGCCGCCGAAGCCCCTCCCCCGACGGGCCTGCGGGGGGCGGCGCCGCGCTGCGCGCCGATCAGGAGATTGGGTTGGGCGGTGCCGAGCGAGGGATTGAGCCCGATGGCGCGCCGTGTGGCCGAGCGCGCCGCTTCGTGATGGCCCAGGTCTCCATAGAGGAAACCGAGGATGTAGTGCACCTCGGCGTGGTCGGGATTGAGCGCGACCGCTTCCGTGAGGACCGTCAGCGCCTTGTCGTTGAGGCCCCGGTTGTAGAGTGCCCGACCGAGGCAGAGCCGCGCTACCGAGCTGCGCGGATCCACCTCGCAGGCGCGCTGGAACCACTCGGTGGCCAGCTCCGGACGACCGCGAGATTGTTCCACCAGGCCGAGCTTGATCAGCGCGGTCGCGTCGGCAGGGTCGCTCCGGAGCAGTTCCTCGTACTGCTCCGCCGCCTGATCCTGTTGCCCCAGCGCGACGTAGGCGCGGGCCAACTCCAGCCGTGCGTTGCGGGCATTGGGGTCTCTGGCCAACTGCTCCCGAAGGTCGCCGATGATCGTGTCGTAGTACCCCGACTCCCGCTGCACCGTCTCGAGGTTGTCCTGGGCCACCCGCATCTCGGGATCGAGTTCCAGCGCGCCGCTGAACGCCGCGATGGCCTCCGGGATCATCCCCCGTTCGTAATAGAAGACGCCGAGATTGTTTTGGGCGCCCGCATCGGAGGGGTCGATGCGCCGGGCCAGCGAGCGGAGAGCGTCGGCTTCCCGGCCGGTCGGTGCGGCCGCCGGCATCGCGTCAGTTGACGATGCGAATCGAGTCGAAAATCGCCTGCAGGGCGGGAGGGTCCGGCATCAGGAGGAATTGCCCGGTGAGCGCCCGCGCGGAGCCCTCGATCCGGAACGTGGTCTCGACGCAGAACAGCGCATCCCGCTCGTGCCCGAAATTCAGATACGCCGTGGTGAGCACCGCCCCGGCGAGGTCCACGACCAGGGCCGGCACCGAGGGCACCAGCATCATGCCGAGAAAATCGGAGAGGGCATTCAAGTACGCGGAACAGAGGATGTTCCCGGTTTCCTTGATGGTGGACTGCTCCATCGCGTCGAAGCCGGCCTGACCGGTACGGGGGCGGCGCAACAGCATCTCGCAGAGGGAGTAGGCCGACTCCTGATCCAGGACCACCAAGGTGCGGCCGGTCAGGTCGCCCATCACGTGCATCAGCACGCCGGCGATCACCGCGTCCGACGGGCCCACCAGCTCGGCCACTTCCTCGAGCCGGCGGACGCTCACTTCGGGCACGCTGATCATGATCTTGCGGCTGGTCATCTGGGAAAGCGCCGTGGCGGCGTGGCCGGCCCCGATATTGGCCACCTCCCGCAACGCGTCACGCTCCAGGTCTGACAGAATCCTCCGGTCTGCCATCGAGTCCTCCACCTAGAAGAGAGCGGCCGGATCCAGAATGAGCGCCGGTGAACCGTCGGGCAGAATCGTGGCGCCGCCCACCCAGGCCGGCAGCCCGAGCGGGGCGGCGAGCTGCTCCACCACGACGTCCTGTTGTCCGAGCAACGCGTCCACGACCAGGGCGGCCCGCCCCCCCGCCGGCGTCCACCACGACCACCGGTCGGCGGCCCTTTCCTGCTCGGGTCAAACCGACGACGTCCCGGAGATCCGCCGTGGGAAGCGGCGACCCCCGTAAGGTAACCTCGGACTCTGCCTGCTCATGCACGGCCGCCTCGGCCAGCACCCCGAAGGGAATCGCGTATCGCTCGTCCTCGACACCGACCAGCAACGCCCGCAGAATCGCCCGGGTCACCGGGAGGTGCATCAGGAAGGTGGTGCCCCGCCCCGGCACCGTCTTGAGCTCCATCCGGCCACCCAGGGAGCGGACCCGCGTGAGCACGGCATCGATTCCCACGCCGCGTCCGGAGACGGAAGTGACGTGGGCCCTCGTCGTGAATCCGGGGTGCGCCAGCAGACGAAGCAGCGCCACGGCGTCCGGCACCGGAGCGCCGGCCTCGAGCAAACCGCGTTCCACCGCGCGGTCCCGAACCCCGGCGCGGTCGATCCCTCGGCCATCGTCCGCCACGGTGACGGTCACCTCGTCCCGCACCCGCTCGGCCCGGAGCCGGATGGTGCCTTCGGAATCCTTGCCGGCGGCGACCCGCTCCGCCCCGGTTTCCAGGCCGTGGTCCGCGGCGTTGCGAAGCAGGTGGGTGAGCGGCTCGGTGAGCGCGTCCAGCACCGAGCGGTCTACCTCGATGTCGGTGCCCTGAAGCTCGAGCCGGATTTCCTTGCCCAGCTCGCGACCCAGGTCCCGCACCATGCGGGGGAAACGGTCGAACACCTCGTCGACCGGCGCCATCCGGGCCCGGAGCACCCCGCTCTGGAGGCCGGCCACCAGCGCCGAGATCCGGCCACTGACCTGTTCCAGATCGGAGCCGATCTCGCGATCGGCGATCGCCGAGAGCCGGTTACGGGCCACCACCAGCTCCCCCACGTCGTTCACCAGGGAATCGAGCCGCTCGAGGTCCACCCGTACCTGCCGCGCGACAGGGCGGACCGGGGCGGTGACGGCGGTACTCAGCCGGGCATCGCGGCGCCGCTCCGGAATCGGGATTTCGGCGGTTCGCATTTCGATCGTGGGAACCAGCCGGAAGAGTGCTTCGATCAGCTCGAGGTCCACCACCGGCGTGTCTCCGCGGCCCACCGCTTCCACCCCTTCGGCCAGCGCGTCCACCGCCCGGAAGAGGCCATCGATGATGGCCCGCGATGGCTCGACCGTGCCCTCCCGGATGCCGGCCAGCAGTTGCTCCGCCGCATGGGCCAGCTCGGACACCGGGTCGAAGCCCATTGCCGCCGACGAGCCCTTGATGGAATGGAACGCACGAAAGAGCTCGGCCACCGGAGTGGACGAGCCGGGATTACGCTCCAAGGCAAGGAGCAGCTCGTTGCAGCGCTGGAGGTGGTCGCGACTGTCGGAGAGGAAGAGAGCGGTATACCGGGCGAGATCCACCGCAGCTCACCCGAGCAATCGCTGCACCGCTTCAAGCACCCGCGACGGCTGGAAGGGCTTGACCACGAAATCCTTGGCGCCCGCCTGGATCGCCTCGACCACCAGTGCCTGCTGTCCCATTGCGCTGCACATCAGGATCTTGG
Source organism: Gemmatimonadales bacterium (assembly GCA_031404115.1). Taxonomy (GTDB): domain Bacteria; phylum Gemmatimonadota; class Gemmatimonadetes; order Gemmatimonadales; family GWC2-71-9; genus JABFSM01. Next base: position 51,564 of record JANNGX010000051.1, read on the forward strand.
CCTCCGGGTGGTCCTTGCAGATTTCCCGGACCGCTTCGATGCCGCCCATGTCCGGCATGACGATGTCCATCGTGACGAGATCGGGTTTGAGCTGGCGATATTTCTCCACCGCCTGGGCGCCGGATTCCGCCTCGCCGATCACCTCGTACCCGGCCTGGGTGAGAATGTCGGTAATCATCGTCCGCATGAAGATCGCGTCGTCGCAGACGAGCACGGTATGGCCCACGGTGGCACCCCCTTCGTTTACGCCTTGGTCGCTTCGGGCCGGAACAGTGGCCGGACCAGGGCTTCGACGTCGAGCATCGCGAGCCGGCCGGCGGTTTCGGTAGCATGGAGGTCTTCCACGTCATCCACTTCGATCGCGACCCGTCCGTCGTACATCGCGAGCACGAGCAGGTAGTCGCTGGCACCGCTCTCGGACTCCGCCAGGAGCGCGGCCCCGCTCACCACCGTGACCAATCCACCCCGAACGTTGACCACCCCCCGAATCTGGGCCGCCGCTCCAGGAATGCGAATAACCCCCGGCGCGGTGACGACCTCGCGAACCGCCGCGACGGGGACTGTAAAGCGCCTGGAGCCGACGCGACACACCACGACACGCCCGCCGGCGGCATTACTCATTCGGATCGATACCTGAAGAAGTCAAAATAGGTAAGCCCCGCTGTTGGAGCAACTTGGCCCTGGGAGGACCGGGCCAATTCGAGCGCCTCATGAAGGTCCGCAGGCCATTCCGACGCAAAGGCCATGCGGGCACCCGTGATCGGGTGCTTGAACACCAGCTCGGCGGCATGCAATGCCTGCCTCGGCGTGGCCCGCTCGAGGCGGTCAGCGGCCTGCCGCCCGGGACCGGCCATCCGTCTGGCCCCGCCGCCGCTGTAGACCGGGTCTCCCACCACCGGATGACCGGCGTGAGCCAGATGGACCCGAATCTGGTGGGTGCGGCCGGAGTGCAGCTCGGCGCGAACCAGGTCGCACACGTCGAAGCGCGCCAGCACGTGCACGTCGGTCCGGGCGGCTCGGCCGTCCTCCCGGACCATCATCCGCTTCCGGTCGGTGGGACTCCGCGCCATCGGGGCCTCGATCACCACCAGCGACTCGTCGAAGTGACCCCAGGCCAGAACCGCGTAGCCCCGCTTGACCTGCCGGGCAGCAAGGGCCGCGCTGAGACGCCGGTGCGCCAGATCGGTCTTGGCCACCACCATGAGCCCGCTGGTGTCCCGGTCCAGTCGGTGGACGATGCCGGGCCGGCCTTCCGCTCCTCCCGAAAGCGTGGTGCCGCGGGCCACCAGCGCATTCACCAGCGTGTCGTCCCAGTGCCCCGGCGCCGGATGAACCACCAATCCGGCGGGCTTGTCGATCACCGCGAGGTATTCGTCCTCGAAAACCACGTTGAGCGCCAGCGGATTGGGCGCGAGGGTGCGGGGCGGCTCGTGCTCCGGGAAGGAGACTTCGACCAGGTCCCGGTGCTCGGGAATACGCGAGGCCCGGACGACTTTTCCATTGACCCGCACCGAACCCGCCGCGACGATACGGGCCGCCTGGGTCCGCGAGAGAGCGAGCTGGTCGGCGAGGAATCGATCGATGCGTTCGGCCGTCGCGGCCGCGACAGAAAAGGTAACGGGAGGCAGCGGCGGCTCAGGCGGACGGCGCGGTGTGGCTCCGCGACCGGCGCGCGTCCTCGAGCCAGAGCGACATGGCGAGGGCGATCGCGCCGCAACTCACCCCCATGTCGGCCACGTTGAAGGTCGGCCAGCGGTGCGCGCCGATGCCCACATCGATGAAATCCACCACCCCCTGCGCGGAGCGAATGCGGTCCACCAGATTCCCCGCGGCCCCGCCGGCCACCAGCCCGCAGGCCACCTGACGCATATAGTCCCGGGGCGCGCTCGACCTGGCCAGGCGATACAGCAGCACGACGGCGAGCACCGCCACGCCGAGGAAGATCCAGCGCGACCAGGGCCCCAGATGCAGCCCGAACGCCGCCCCCTGGTTGTAGACCAGCCGGAACTGCACCCAGTCTCCGAGCACCTCGACCGCCGGGACGGGCAGCAGCGACTGCTCCGCCACGCGCTTGGTGACGAAATCGATGACGAGAAGGACCGACGCAATCGCCCAGAAAAGGCGGCGGCCCTCAGCGGCGCTTCTCATCTTCCTCCTTCTCCTTGCACGTAATGCAGAGCCGCGCGTGCGGAAGCGCATCGAGCCGCTCGAACGCGATCTCCTGGCCGCACTGATGGCACTTGCCGAACTTGTCGGGCTCCCCGTACAACCGCCGGAGGGCCTGGTTCACGTGCCAGAGATAGCGCCCCTCCTGCGAAGCAAACAGGAACTGCTTTTCCCGTTCCATCGTGTCGGTACCCTGATCCGCCATGTGGAACGAGTAGGAGGAGAGGTCCCCGTCGGACGACTGCAGCGTGTTGTTGAAAGACTCGTCGTAGTACCCCAGCTCCTTCATGACCCTGGCACGCTCGTCGAGGAGCCGCGATTCGAGATACGTCAGCTGCTTCTTATTCATGGCCGTTCCGTGAGTGTTGAGCCGGTTCTGAGGTCTTCCGCCGGATGGCGGGCGACCGCAATGACTGCGCGGTGGCCGTCGATCTCCACCGTTTCCTGTCGATTCGGCGCCGGGGCCGCCGCGCCGACGTGCAGCGCCCGCGCCAGCGTGTCGCCGCGGATGGCCGCGTCGTGGGCCCGCACCGCGTCCAGCAGCGCGGGCGGGCCGTCCACCCAGAGCTCGATGCGAGTCGTGTACTCGTACCCCGCGTCTTTCCGGAGGCGCTGGACCCGATTGACGATTTCCCTCGCCACACCCTCGGCCCGCAGCTCATCGGTGAGCACGGGATCGAGCGCCGCCACATAGCTGCCGGCGCTCTGCACCAGCCAGTCGGTGGTGACGTCCCGCTCAACGGTGATGTCCCCGGGCCCATACTCCCATACGTCGACGCCGCCGTTCAGGTGCACCGTACCGCCCGCCTCGACCGCGCGGAGCTGGTCGGCGGTGAGCCCCGAGGCCGCGGCGGCGGCCTCGGGCGTGCGCTTGCCGTAGCGCTTGCCCAACGCCCGGAAGTTGGGCTTGGCCCGCAGACGCACCAGCTCCGCATCCGACGACACCACCTCCACCTCGCGCACGTTCACCTCCTGCGCGAGCAGGGGCAGCATCCCGCGGAACCGCGCGCTGTCGGCCGCGCGGGGCACCGCCACCCTCATCCGGGAGAGCGGTTGCCGTACCTTGAGGCTCATCTCCTCGCGCGCCGCGCGCGCCAGGGAGGCCAGCCGCCGGACGGCGCCCATCGCCGCTTCGAGCTCCAGGTCACGGGGGCCCCCAGGCACCGGGAACGTCGCCAGATGCACCGACGCGCCGGTCAGCGCCCGGTGGAGCCAGTCGCTGGCGAACGGGGCCGCCGGAGCAAGCAGGCGACTGACGGTGACGAGCGCGTCATGGAGTGTGCGCACCGCCGCCGGTTCCGCCGCCTTGTCGGGGGCCCAGAAGCGGGAACGGGAGAGCCGGACGTACCAGTTGGAGAGATCGTCCAGGAAGGCGATGATCGGCCGGACCCCGTTGGTGGGGTCGTACCCTTCCCACGCCGCGACCGTGGCGGCGACGGTCCCTTCGAGCCGGCTTCGGAGCCAGCGGTCCAGCGGGGTCTCCACGGCCTCGTCGCGCTCCGGGACTGCTCCGCCCGCATACAGCTGGAAGAACGTGTAGGTGTTCTTCAGCGTCTGCAGAAACGAACCGGCCAGCTCGTTCACGGCGCCGGCGTCGTATCGCTTGGTGCCCCACACCTCGCTGGAGGCCAGCAGGTAGAGCCGGGCGACGTCGGCGCCGTGCCGCTGGATCAGGTCCCACGGATCCACGATGTTGCCGAGGCTCTTGGACATTTTCTTGCCCTGAGCATCGAGCAGGAGGCCGTTCACCACCACGTGCGTGTAGGACGCGCGGTCGAAGACACCGGCGCTGATCGCCAGGAGCGAGTAGAACCATCCCCTGGTCTGGTCCAGCCCTTCACAGATGAAGTCGGCCGGAAAGTGACGCTCGAATTTGTCGGCGTTTTCGAACGGGTAGTGCCACTGCGCGTATGGCATCGACCCCGAATCGAACCAGGCGTCGATGACCTCGGGTGCCCGCCGCATGGTACCGCCCTCCGGCGCGGGCCAGGTGAGCTCGTCGACTCCCGGCTTGTGGGGGTCGAAGTCCCTCGGCAGCGGCCGGCCCAGCCGGGCGGCCAGTTCCTCGTAGCTCCCGATCACTTCGACGACACCCGGGTCCCGGTCGGACACCCACACCGGTAACGGCGTGCCCCAGTACCGGTCCCGCGAGAGGGCCCAGTCCACGTTGTTGCTGAGCCAGTCTCCGAAGCGGCCGGACCCCACCTCCGGAGGATGCCAGTCGATGGCGGCATTCAGCTCGACCAGCCGGTCCTTGATGGCACGGGTGCGCACGAACCAGGAGTCTCGCGCGTAGTAGATCAATTTGCTCTTGCAGCGCCAGCAGTGCGGATACTCGTGCACGTACTGTTCGGTGCGGAGGTGGCGCCCCTCGGCCTTGAGCCGGCGAATGATCAGCTCGTTGGTCTCGTCGGCGGTGACCAGCTTCCCCTCGAGCTCGGGCCACGTGGTGCCGGTGAACGTGCCGTCGGCCGCCACCGGACGCAGTAACGCGAGCCCGTGCGCCTGCCCTGCCTCGTAGTCGTCCGCGCCGAAGGCCGGCGCCAGGTGAACGATGCCGGAGCCGTCGGCGGCGGTGACGAACTCCCCGGTAATCACGATCGAATGCTGTCGGTCTGCCGGGAGCGGCACCACGTCGAGCGGGCGGATGTAGCGCAGACCCTCGAGCGCCTTGCCGGGGAACGGATCCCCAATCAAGGTCAGCTCGGTCTGCAGGATCCCGGCCAGCGCCTCGGCCCTCGCCGCGGCGAGGATCACCTTGCGCCCGTCGGCTGGTGTGCCGGTGCGCCCGACGAGGAACTCCCCGTATTCTAGGTCCGGCGCCACTGCCACCGCGACGTTCGATGGCAGCGTCCACGGCGTGGTGGTCCACACCACCAGCTCGCGTCCGCTGCCGTCCTCGAGCGGAAAAGCCACGTAGATCGACTTGTCCTGGACCTGGTCGTAGCCCAGCGCCAGCTCGTGGCTCGAGAGCACGGTGCCGCAGCGGGGACAGTAGGGCAACACCCGATGACCCCGCACCAGCAGGCCCTTCGAATGGAGCTGCTTCAGCAGCCACCACACCGATTCGATGTACTGCGGCGTGCAGGTGATGTACGGGTGCTCGTAGTCGAGCCAGTAGCCGATCCGATCGGAGAGCTCCTGCCAGTCCTTCACGTAGGTGAAGACGCTCTCGCGGCAAAGCCGGTTGAACTCGGCGATGCCGTAGGCCTCGATGTCCTTCTTGCCCTTGAGCGCGAGCTTCTTCTCGATTTCGATCTCGACCGGCAGACCATGGGTGTCCCAGCCGGCAATGCGGGTCACCGAGTGGCCCTGCATGGCCCGGAACCGGGGGAACAGGTCCTTGATAGTGCGGGAAAAAACGTGGTGGATCCCCGGGCGACCGTTGGCGGTAGGCGGGCCCTCATAAAAAACGAAGGGTGTCCCGCCCTTCCGGGCGTCCTGCACCCGTTGGAAAAGACCCTCGGCCTTCCAGCACGCGAGCAACTCCCGCTCCATGGCGTCGGCACCCTGGTCGGGCCAGGCGGGGAAGCGGGTTGCGGACGCGGTCATGCCTGTCGGCGATAGGCCCGCTGAAGGTCGTCCGCCGCGGCCGCGTCGCCCGCATCGCCGCCCAGCACCGCGAGCTCGGAGATCTGCCGCTCGAGCAGCTGGCGATAGCTCTGGAGGTAGCCCTGAAACTGGCGGCGGGCCAGATCATTCCCATGGGCCAGGCGCTGCTCTTCGTTACGGGCCTGCTGGAGCAGCCGCTCCACCTCGGTGCGCGCCTCGAGCAGCATCTGGTCCGCCTGGGCTTGGGCCTCGCGGAGCATGACCTCACGCTCGCGCTCGACCTGCACCTGGCTTTCGGTGCGGAGCTGCTGGGCCGAGATCAGCGCGTCGTTCATGGCGCGATCCCGATCGCGGTAGGACTTGAGCTGTTCACTCATTCCCTTGATCCGCTCGTCCAGCTGCACCCGGTCCCGGACCAGGCGGTCGATCTCCTCGGCCATGCGCTGCTTGAACTCCTCGACCTGCGTGGGGTCGTAGCCACGGAGTACGCGCTGGAATTCCTGTGCGCGCACGTCGTGCGAAGTCAGATGGAACGCGTCGTCGGTCATTGGCGTTCTCCGAAGAGCAAGGTTCCCAGACGTACCATGGTCGCGCCCTCCTCCACTGCTGCCGGAAAATCTCCCGACATGCCCATCGACAGCTCGGGCAACCGGTGCCCCGCGGCCTGCATCTGCTCGCGGAGCTCGCGGAGCCGGGCAAAGGCTTGGCGCTGGATCCGCTCGTCGTCGGTCAACGCCGCCATGGTCATCAGCCCCTGGGGCTCGAGCCGGGGCAGCGCCGCGATCCGGTCCAGCAGCTGTACCAGGGCGTCCGGCGCCACCCCGGTCTTCTGCGCCTCACCGGAGCAGTTCACCTCGACCAGCACGGACTGTCGGCTCCCCTCCGGCACCCGGCGGTCGAGTTCCGTGGCGAGATCCTCCCGATCGACCGAGTGGATCAGCGCGAACCGGCCGACCGCGTGCCTGGCCTTGTTTCGTTGCAGCGATCCGATCAGGTGCCAGCGCACCGGAACGCCGGTCAATTGATCCTGCTTGGCCAGCGCTTCCTGGACCCGATTTTCTCCAACATCCTCAAGTCCGGCGGCGAGCGCGGCTCGAACCGCCTCGGGGCCGTGGGTCTTGGTGACCGCCACGATGCGAACCGGATGGGTCCACCCGCCACGGGCCTGATGGAGCCGGATTCGATCACGGACAGAGGCCAGCCGCGGCGCAAGGCCCGAGAAATCCATAACCCTAGAATTTAATGGGAGTTACCTCTTTGTAGAAGGGATCTTCCGGGTAGTGGGCATTCGTCTCCGAGCAGACCCTTGCGATCGTCGCCATTGTTTCGCAGCGACGCCACCGCGATCCTCAAAGCGCTCTCGCCAAGGCGCGTCCCTCACGCGGCCGATGCCCGAGGGGTGGGGCGCAGGCAGCGCACTGGGGCCGGAACTCGAGGACGGCGACCCAGGAAAGGGAGCAGTGATGACCTCGCGTTTCCTCATGATCGCGCTGGATGGGGCGGACGGTGGGCTGCTCGATCGCCGTCGGGGCGCATCAAGGCCAGGATGCTGGAGCGGGTTGAATCCATGCTACGCGAACTGACCGATGCCGATCCC